>NZ_JBFECU010000002.1:0-357659 GCF_041379855.1 Microbacterium sp. BWT-B31 | reverse complement strand
GTCGAGGAACAGGTAGGGGAACCAGGTGTGGTCGATCCGGCGGTGCAGGAACTCCTGCACCGCCTCGTCGATCTCGGCGCAGATCCTGGAGACGGTCGAGCGGGAGATGCCCGTGTCATTGCCAAGAGCCCGCACGAGCTGGTCGACCTTACGAGTGGAGACCCCGTCGATCCAGGCCTGGCAGATCACGGCGTAGAGCGCCTTGTCGACCCGGCGGCGGGGGGACAGCAGCGACGGGAAGAACGACCCCTCCCGCAGCTTCGGGATGGCGAGATCAACCTCGCCGGCCGGGGTCGCGAGCGTCTTCGGGCGGGTGCCGTTACGGCGCGTGGTGCGCTCCGGGGTGCGCTGGTGCGGAGCCGCGCCGATCTTCACCGTCGCTTCCGCGTTGATCAGGTCCTGCATGCCGGCCTGCAGCATCCGCCGGAACACGTCAGTGTGGGCAAGGTCAGGATCGGCGAGGACTTCGCCGATCAAGGTCGTCAAGGCAGACTGGTGGTGGGTCATCGTGGGATCTCTTCTTTGCTTCTTGGCGGAAACAACTGGTCATCCCACGGTGGCCCTCAATCGTCAACGACGACGAGGAACCGCAGGAAGTGACACCACGCTATGGGACGCACCCACCGTGCTCTTAATCTGGTCGACCTTTTGTGCGCCAGCAGCTCCCCTGCGACATCGATGTAGAACAGATCACCCTTCGTGAGCTGGTCCGGATCGGTGAACGGCCGCTCGCGGCCGACCTCGAGGCTGACCGGCTCGCCCAATGCGTTCAGGGTGTAGGGGTCACGGAGCGGTCCATCCGGGAGGTTCTCGTTGTAGGCGCGAGCGGCGGCCAGCGTCTGCTGGAGTTCGTCGTCGGGTACGGCGCCGGCTTCCGCCACGTATCCCCGAGATCTCAGAAGCGTGCGCACGTCGGCGTACCAGGTGCCCGCTGTGGGATACGGCAGCGCACTGATGCCGACGAGAACGACTCCGGCGATGGCTACGTTGGCCGGCGACCAGAGGCGCTTTCCGCGAGCGGATGCTTCGTCGCGTGGTCGACTCGGTGAGCGTGTCGGCCACGCCGGGAAGCAGGTGCCCTGCCGCCCCCCGTAAGCGGGTTGCGCCTCAGCGCGCGCGGATTCTGCGCAACCTACGGCTGCGACACGCGAGCGACCCTATCGGCGCCGCCCGCAGGCCGCGCGCGATGGATGCGTCAGCCGCCGAGCTGGATCAGCTTCTCGACGGCGGCGGTGAGCCGGTCGTCGGCCTCGCCGTACGCCGCCCAGTCGCCCTTCGCGAGAGCCGTCTGGCGGTCGAGCATCGCCTGCTGCGCGTCCTGCAGCGCGGCGGTGTACTCGTCGGCAGGCGGCGCAGGATCGGTCGTCTCGGTGGGCGTCGGCGCCGGCTCGGGTGCCGGCGACTCGCCGGGAGTCGGCGTGATGCCCTCATCCCCCGTCTCGGCGCCCGAGTCCCCGCCGAACAGCACGTCGAGGGCCTCCTGGAGGGTGTCTTCGAACGCGACGTCAGACCCGAACGAGACGAGCACCTTCTGCAGCAGCGGGAGCTTCGTGCCGCCGGTGGACTGCACGAACACGGGCTGCACGTACAGCAGTCCGCCGCCGACCGGAAGGGTCAGCAGGTTGCCGTTGACGATCTCGGACGAGCCGAGCTGGAGGACGTTCTTCTCGTCGGCGATCGCCGGGTCGGAGTCGAAGGTGTTCTGCACCTGGCCGGGGCCGGGAACCGGCGTGTCGGCCGAGATCTCGAGCATGCGCAGCTTTCCGTAGCCGGGCGCCTTGACGCCCGCGACGTTCCCCGCGTCGGCGTCGACCGCGAGGTAGCCCATCAGGACGTTGCGCGCGTTGCCCTGGGACGACGGGATGAACGTCGTGAACATCGAGAAGGTGGGCGACTCCTGGCCGGGCATCTGCATCGTCAGGTAGTACGGCGGCTGCAGTCGCTGCTCGTCCTGCGGGTCGTTCGGGGTCTGCCAGCGGTTGTCGCTGTTGTAGAACGAGCGGGCGTCATCGACGTGGTACACGCCGATCAGCGCACGCTGCACCTTGAACAGGTCGGTCGGGTAGCGCACGTGGCTGATGAGCTCGCCCGACATCTCGCTGATCGGCTTGATGGTCGAGGGGTACACCTTCTGCCAGGTCTGGAGGATCGGGTCCTCGTCGTCCCACGCGTAGAGGGTCACCGACCCGTCGTACGCGTCGACGGTCGCCTTGACCGAGTTGCGGATGTAGTTGATGTCGTCGAGCGAGAAGCGCGGCGCGGTGTTGTTCGAGTCGGCGATCGCCTGCTGCAGGCTCACCTGCTTCGAGTAAGGGTACTTGTCGCTGAGCGTGTAGCCGTCGATGATCCACACGATCCGGCCGTCGACGACGCTCGGGTACGGGTCGCTGTCGAGCTCGAGGTACGGGGCGGCTTTGCGCACGCGAGTGAGCGGGTCGCGGTCGTAGAGGATCTGCGACTGGTCGTTCACCCCGTCCGAGAAGAGGATCTGCTCGGACTGGAACTTCAGCGCGTAGATCAGGCGGTTGAACACGCTGCCCACGCTCGGGCCGCCCTGGCCCGAGAAGGTCGTGCGCGTCTCGGTGCCGTCGCGGCCGGACGGGAAGTCGAGCTCCACGGGGTCGGCCGACTCAGGCGCGCCGACGATCGAGTACGTCGGCGAGTACTCGCCGAAGTAGACCCGCGGCTCGAAGGCGTCCTGGTCGGTGAGGAAGCCGCTTGAGGGGATGCCGCGCTCGAGGAAGACCGGCTCGCCGTCGGACGTGCGCTCGTTGCCGGCCGCCGCCACCAGGCCGTAGCCGTGGGTGTAGATGAGCGACGTGGACTCCCACGACGCCGCCGCCGCGCCGAGCTGGTCCATGTTGAGCTCACGGACCGAGACGACCGTGTCCTGCGACTTGCCGTCGATCTGGTAGCGGTCGACGTCGAGCGGATCCTTGAACTGGTAGTAGGAGCGGTACTGCTCGAGCTGCCGCACGGCGGGGCTGACGACTCCCGGGTCCATGATGCGCAGCTGGGCGGTGGTGGCGGCGTCGTTGCGGAGCTGGTTCGGCTCTGCCGTCGTCTCGGCCTGGAAGGGCATCTTCTCGAGCGCGTCGAGGCCGTACGCGGCCTTGGTGCCCGCGAGGTTGCGCTCGTAGTACTGACCGTCGAGGCTCAGCTGGTTGGGGCGCACCTGGAACGTGTTGACGACCCAGGGGTAGCCGATGCCCACCACGAGCGCCGAGACGACCAGGAGCGCCGTGGCCACGAGCGGGTAGCGCCAGCGCCCGATGATCGCGGTGACGAAGAAGAGGATCGCGACCAGGACGGCGACGATCGCGAGGATCGTCTGACCCGGGATCACCGCGTGGGTCTCGGTGTAGCCGGCGCCGGTGATGCGGTCGAGCGCACCCGGCTCGACGAGCGTCTTGTAGCGGTCGAGCCACAGGCTCGCCCCCTGCACGAGCAGGTACAGGCCCGCCAGCACCGCGAGCTGGATGCGGGCGGCCTTCGAGATGCGCAGCTCGCGCTGGCCGATCCGCACCGAGCCGTACAGGTACGCCACCAGCGCCGTGACCAGCAGGCTCACCAGGAGCACGGCAGACACGAAGCCGAGCACCGCGCTGTAGAACGGCATCGCGAACAGATAGAACCCCGTGTCGAGTCCGAACTCTGGATCGGTCGTCGTGGTCTGCACACCGTTGAACCACAGCCACGCGGTCTCCCACTGGGCTGAGGTGGCGAAGCCGGCGAAGAAGCCGAAGAAGACGGGGATGCCCCACATCGCCAGGCGCCGCAGGGGTTCGACGACCTCCTGGTAGCGGTCCAGCTGCGAGCTCAGGCGCGCATAGACCGGGCGCAGGCGATAGGCGAGCTGGATGGCGAGCCACACGGGCACCGCCATGCCGAGGAATCCGACGGCGAACATCACCACGCGCGCCACCCACTGGGTCGCCAGCACGCTCTCGAACCCGATCTGGTCGTACCAGAGCCAGTCGGCGTAGAGGTTGGCGAAGACGAAGAAGCCCACCACCAGCGCCGCGATGATCGCAAGCGTGATGGCGACGATCCGTCGGGAGCGGGAGGGTGTGGCCCTGTTCGGCGCGGAGGTCGTGGTCACGTCTTCATCCTAGATGTCGCGTCGGCGCGGCCGCTTCAGAGGAGGCAACCCCCAGCCAACGTTCAGCGCTCTCGGTGGCATCCGTGATCGAGTCGTCACCCGGCGCACGTGGCAAGCGCGTCGAGGCCCTCGCCGTCGCGGATCGCGCCGAGCACGTCGAGCGCGTCGTCGAGGTCGTCCACGGAGAACACCCGCAGCCCGGCAGGGATGTGCCCGACCACCTCGTCGCAGTTCTCGACGGGGGCGAGGAACCAGGTCGCACCCGCATCGCGCGCACCCCACAGCTTCTGGCGGATGCCTCCGATCGGCCCGACATCGCCGCTGGAGCTGATCGTCCCGGTGCCGGCGACCTTCTCGCCGCCGTTGAGGCTGCCGGGCGTGAGCGTGTCGATGATGCCGAGCGCGAACATCATGCCGGCGGACGGGCCGCCGACGTTGTCGAGCTGGATCGTCACATCGATCGGGAACTCGTAGTCGTTGATGAGCGTCACCCCGATGATCCAGCGCGTCTGGCCTGTCGATTCGGACTCGTGGGGCGTGATGGTCACGGTCTGCTCGTCGCCGTCCCGCTCGATCAGCAGCGCGACCGGGTCGCCGGCGCCCTCGTTGATGACCTGGCGGAGGGCGTCGGCATCCGTGATCTGCTGTCCGTCGGCCTCGAGGATCACGTCGCCCTCTTCGAGCACCCCCTCGGCGGCGCTGTCGTCGATCAGCGAATGCACGGTGATCCGCTGGCCGATGTCGTACCCGAGCTCGCGCAGGGCCGCGGCGGTGGCCTCCTTCTGCGAGTCGACCATGAGCGCGGCGCTTTCTTGGTTGCGCTGCTCGGAGGTCTGGCCGCGCGGGAAGACGGCGTCGATCGGCAGCACTGCCCGGCTCGGGTCGAACCACGCCCGCGCGAGCTCGAACCACGCGGGCGTGCGCTCGCGATTGCCGACCACCTGGACGGTGAGCAGGTCCAGCGCGCCGTCCGTGGGGAAGGTGTCTGCGCCCGCGACCGAGATGAGCGCCACCTCCTCGCCGTCGGACGTCGTGGCCGTGCCGAGCGTGTTGTACACCGGCCCCGGCTTCTGGATGACGTACGCGGTGGGAAGGAACGTGACCACGAGCAGCACGATCAGCGCGATCGCCAGCGCCCACAGCCCGATCTTGGCCGAGCGGCCGATGGGGCGGCGCAGCGCCGACTCGATGGTCACGTTCTCGTCGAACAACGCCACGGAGGTCCTCTCGCTCGTCGTTCGCGACCGGCGTAAGGCGAGCGGTCGCTGCCAGGCGCCCGGCGGAACGGGTGCGACTAGCGTAGAGCCCGACGTGATGACACTGCTGAAAGGCGGCTGAAGTGGCAGACGACGAGCGCAGCCCCGAGGAAGAGTTCCAGGAGATGATCCGACAGCTCTTCGGCGGAGCCGGAGACCTCGATCCGGAACGGCTCTCGCAACTGTCCGGCATGCAGATCGACCCCGCGATGATGCAGACGGTGATGCGCCACCTGCAGGAGGCCTTCTCGGGCGACGGCTCGATCTCGTGGGACCTCGCCGAGCGGCAGGCGCTGCACATCGCCAACCAGGACGACCTCGGCGTGACAGGCGCCCAGCGCTCCGATCTCGACCAGGCCTTCGCCCTCGCGAACCTGTGGCTGAGCGAGGCCACCGCGATCTCGGAGCTGCCGAGCCCGCCACGCCCGATCACCCGCGGCGGCTGGGTGCAGGCGACCCTGCCGGTGTGGCAGGAGCTCGCCGAGCCGGTGGCCACGAGCATCGCCGACGCGCTCACGTCGACGTTGAGCGACCAGGCGCCCGACGACATGCAGGGACTGGTGCAGGGCGCGGGGCGCGTCATGCGGACCGTCGGCGGGTCGCTGTTCGCCACGCAGCTCGGCCACGTCGTCGGCAACCTCTCGAAAGAAGTCGTGAGCGGCGGGGATGTCGGCATTCCGCTCATGCCCGACGGGGACGCCGTCATCCTGCCGCAGAACTTCGCGGACTTCGGCCGCGACCTCGAGATCCCCGAGGACCAGCTCGCGCTGTACCTCGCGACCCGCGAGCTTGCCCACGCGCGCCTGTTCCGCCACGCTCGCTGGCTGCGGCTGCACGTCATCTCGCAGGTCACCGACTACGCGCGCGGCATCCACGTCGACACGAGCGCCCTCGAAGAGCTCGCGTCGCGCTTCGACCCGACCGAGCCCGAAGAGCTGCGGGCCGCGATCGAGAGCGGCGCGCTGCTGCCCACCCGCTCGGACGCGCAGGTCGAGGCGCTCCGGCGGCTCGAGAACCTGCTCGCCACGATCGAGGGGTGGGTCGATGTCGTGACCGCGGCCGCGACCTCGCGCCTTCCGAGCGCGCCCCGCATCGCCGAGGCCGTGCGCCGACGCCGCGCCGTCGGCGGGCCCGCCGAGCAGGCGCTCGGGTCGCTGGTGGGCCTCGAGCTGCGCCCGCGTCGCATGCGCGAGGCCGCGGCGATGTGGCAGGCGGTGACGGATGCCGTCGGCACGACGGCCCGCGATGCGCTGTGGGACTACCCCGACCTCATGCCCGACGCCTCCGACATCGACGACCCGTCAGCGCTGGTGGCGCGCCTCGAGGCGCGTGCGCGCGGCGAGGAGCCGGCGCCCGACGCGTTCGACGACGCCCTCGCGAAGCTCCTCGCCGGCGAGGACGCGTGCGAGGGCGACACAGGCGACGCGGAGCCCGGCGACGAGCACCCCGGCGGTCGGCCGGTCTGAGGCATCCTCTCCTCCACAGGCGCGGGCGGGCGCGCGAGCACCCCACGCGCATGTGGACAACCGTCGCGACCGCCTCTTCGAGGACGATGATCGGGGGATGCTCCGACTCGACCCGTCACATCCGCCGCTGTGGCGCGACCCCACGACCCTGCAGTTCGGCATCGACGCCGTCGCGGTGCTCGACGACCCCCAGCCGTGGCAGGAGCGCATCGTGCGCGAACTCGAGGACGGGTTCCCCGATGCCGCGCTCGGCCCGCTCGCCGAGTCGTTCGGCGCCCCGCCCGGCGGCGCGGCGGCGATGATCGACCGCATCGGGGCGGCGTTCGAGATCGTCGGCACGACACCCGTGAGAGTCGGTGTGGTGGGCGTCGACGGGATCGACCCCGCCATCGTCGACGCCGTCGCCGAGGCGCTCGTCGCCGCGGATCATCCGGTCACCGTGCTCGACGACGTCGTGTCCGAGCCCGCGCTCGCGGGACTCGACGACGTGGTGATCGTCGCGCACCACGTGGTGCATCCGCGCCACGGCGGCCCTCGCGCTCGCAGACCTGCCGCACCTGCCGATCGTCTTCTCGGGAGCCCGCACCCAGGTCGGTCCGAGGGTCGTTCCCGGCCTCACCGCGTGCCTCGCGTGCGACGCCGCGCACCTGCGCGACGCCGACCCGGCCTGGCCGGCCCTCGCCACGCAGCTGATCGGGGCGCGCGCGCCGCGCGTCACGCGCGCCGACGCGTGGGAGGCCGCCCTCGTGGCGGCACGGCTGCTCAGCGAGACCGCGGATGCCGGTACCGATCCGCGGTCGCTGACGCTGCACGCGCGGTCGGCCCGGCGGCAGGCGCGGACGCACCGCCCGCATCCTGAATGCGGCTGCCGATCTCTGTCAGGAATCGCGACGGTCCACGATCTCGCGGACCGCGCGACCACGACACCGCGAGCGTTCGCGCGGCGCGCGTGATGCCGACGTACGCGAGGCGCCGCTCCTCGTCGACCTGCTCGGCGGTGACCGCGTACCCGATCGGCAGCTGCCCTTCGGCCAGTCCGACCAGGTGCACGTGCGGCCACTCGAGCCCCTTCGCCGCATGGAGCGTCGACAGCGTCACGGTACGCAGGCCGGGCTCATGCTGCGCCTTCGCTCGCGCGAGCAGTTCGTCCGCGAACGCGCGCAGCGTCGTTCCGGCGGGCGCCTCCTCAGCCAGCCGCAGCAGCGCCGCCCGAGCCTCCCACGCGTCGCGCAGCGCGCCCCCCGCCTGCGGCGGGTCGTCGGTGAAGCCGACGGAGCGCAGCACGTCGCGCACCGAATCGACGAGGCCCGACTGCAGCGGCGCGACGGCCGCGGCACGCAGCGCCATGAGGCCCTGGCGCACCTCGGGCAGATCGAAATAGCGGCGTCCGCCGAGCACGGTGGCCGCGACCCCGACGTCTGCCAGGGCGCGCGATATCTCGACGGACTGCGCGTGCGAGCGGTAGAGCACGGCGATCTCGCGCGGGTCGGCTCCCGAGGCGATGCGGGCGGCGACGGATGCCGCGACCCCGCGCGCCTCTGCCTCGTCGTCGCGGTACGCGGTGACCGTCGGGGCCGGGCCCGACCCGCCGACTCCCGCCGCCATGAGGTGCAGGGCGCCGGGTCTGCCGCGCATGAGCTCGTTCGCAACGTCGAGGATCGCGGCATCGGACCGGTGGTTCGTCTCGAGGCGGATGACGCGCGCATCCTCGTACACCCTCTGGAAGTCGAGCAGGAATCGGGCGTCCGCTCCGGCGAACGAGTAGATCGTCTGGCTCGCGTCGCCGACCACGCACAGGTCGCGACGGTCGCCCAGCCAGAGCTCGAGCAGACGGTGCTGCAGGGGTGAGACATCCTGGAACTCGTCGACGGTGAAGTGCCGGTACTGCTCGCGAACCGCCTTCGAGACCTGGGGTTCGGCCTCGAGCATCCCGGCGCACGCGAGCAGCACGTCCTCGAAGTCGAGCTGGCGCCGCTCGTCCTTGAGCTTCTCGTAGGCGCGCTGCAGGTCGGCCACCTTCGACACGTCGAGGCGTCCGACCCCGGTCGGCCGCTCGGCGGCGTACTGCTCGATGCTGCGCATCGTGACCTTGCGCCACTCGATCGCGCTGGCGACGTCGCGCAGCGTCGCGGTGTCGGGTGCCAGTCCCACCGTGTCGGCCGCGTGCGCGAGCAGCTTCACCTTGTTGTCGACCACGGCCGGTGCGCGGTCGCCGGCGAGCGTCGGCCAGAAGAAGTTGAGCTGCGCGAGGGCGGCCGCGTGGAAGGTGCGCGCCGCCACACCCTCGACGCCGAGGTCGCGCAGTCGCCCGCGCATCTCGCCTGCCGCCTTCGCCGTGAAGGTGACCGCCATGACGCGGCCGGGCGAGTAGGCCCCCGTGTCGACGCCGTGCGCGATGCGGTGCGTGATGACACGCGTCTTTCCGGTGCCGGCGCCGGCCAGCACGACGACCGGACCGCGCAGCGCCCGGACCGCTTCGAGCTGGCGCTCGTCGAGACCCTGCAGAGCGCCTGTGCTCATGCGCGCCCCGCGTGCCAGTCCGAGATCAGCGAGTGCGCGATCGACGAGGGCCCGGGAAGCTTCAGGTCGCCCTCGCCGGCGAGTCCTCGGCCGATCTCATCGCGGCCGAACCAGCGCACCTCGACGATCTCTTCGCCATCGGGTCGCGCGGCGGAGTCGTCGACGGCCGTCGCGAGAAAGCCGAGCATGAGGCTTCGCGGGTACGGCCACGCCTGCGACCCGCGGTAGCGCAGGTCCGCGACCTCGATCCCGGCCTCCTCACGCACCTCGCGCACAACGGTCGACTCGATCGACTCCCCCGCCTCGACGAACCCGGCGAAACACGAGAACCGGTCCGTGCCCCACATCGCGTTCGAGCCCAGCAGCAGGCGGTCAGGGTCTGCCGCGCTGGTCACGGCGACGATGACCGCCGGATCGGTGCGCGGGAAGTGCTCGCGCCCGCACGACGGGCACGAGCGCGACCACCCCGCCGCGGCGACGCGGGTCAGCGCGCCGCACGCGGGGCAGTGCGGAGCCTCGAGCAGCCAGCGGCCCAGGCTCAGCGCCTCGACGAAGGCGCCGGCGTCGTGGGCGCTCAGCGCGCCGCCGATCGCACGCAGCGAACCCCAGCCGTCCGATGTGGCCAGCGGCGTCTGCGCGTCGCCCGCGAACACCGCCGCCAGCACCGCCGCCCTCCCGTCAGCGGCCGACTCACGCCCGAGGAACGCCCATGTCCCGCCCTCGGCCACAGCCTGCGGCGAGACCCACCGCAGGCCGGCGCCGCCGCCCGCGAGTGGTGCGCGATCGCCGTGGATCACGAGCACGCGGGTGGCGGCATCCGCCCTCGCGCTCTCGATCAGCCCCGCAGTGGCGCGCTCGGCACCGGCGCGGTCGAGCCCGGCTCGGGCCAAAGGCGGCTGGGGTCTGCGGGACGACGTCATCGAAGACCTCTCTGCGCTCGGCGAGCCAGGGCGTGGCGCGGTGGCGGACCGGCGCGCCCGACCTACCCTGGGCACATGGCACGCTCACCCCTCACTCTAGCCGCGTCGGTGACCTCGGCTCTTCCGGGGATCGCGGTCGTCGGGGCGGGGCTGCTCACCGAAGCAGCAGCCGGACGCTACGACTCCGCCGTTGCCGATCTCGAAGACGGCCGACGTGTCGTCGTGCGAGCACCCGCCGATCCCGCAGCAGCGCCCGAGCTCGCCGCCGAAGCGCGCGCGCTGCGCGCACTCACCCCCGGCGTGCGGGGGCTGCTGCCCTTCCGCGCGCCGGAACTGCTCGGCGAAGCCGGGGTCGGCGAGGCACGCGCGATCGTGGTGGACTTCCTTCCCGGCTACCGCGTGGACGCCGCGCATCTGCCGGCGGGGCGCGGCGCGGCGACGTCCATCGGCGAGGCGCTCGCCGCCCTGCACGCCCTGCCGGTCTCGATCGCCCGCGCGGAGGGCCTTCCCGCGCGCACCGCCGCGCAGGTGCGGCACGATGTCGAACGTCTCATCGACCGCGCGCAGGCCACCCGGCGCGCGCCCGCCGACCTGATCGCCCGCTGGCGCACGGCTGCCCAGACCGATCGGCTGTGGCGCTTCGAGTCGGCAGTGGTGCTGGGCGGAGCCGGCGCCGCATCGTTTCTCTTCGAAGACGTGGGCGGCGCGCCCACGGTCACGGGCTTGCTCGACTGGCACGGGCTGTCGGTCGGCGACCCCGCGACCGATCTGCAGTGGCTCTCGTCGGCGCCCGCTGCCGCGGCCGATGTGCTCGAGTCGTACACCGCGCACAGCCACCGCGCCCCTGATGCGCTCGTCCACGAGCGCTCCCGGCTGTACGCCGAGCTCGAGTTCGCGAACTGGCTGCTGCACGGTGTCGACACGGGCCGCGACGACATCGTCGACGACGCCGTGCACCTGCTCGAATCGCTGGCCGCGGGAGTGCGCGGCGTCCCCCTCCTTCCGGATCCCTCGCGAGGCGTCGACGACGCGCTCGCGCTGCTCGATCGCACCCCCGATGCCTCGCCCGCCGTCGTGGACACCTCGATGCAGACCGACGCGTACGACCCCGACCTGCTCGCGCAGTGGGTGCGCGGCGAACCGGGCGACGCGGATGCGCCGGCCGACGAGCCCGGCACAGCGGATGCGGCCGATGCCGCACCCCTGTTCACCGATGAGCCGGAAGCCTCGACCGCGCCGATCGACATCTCGGACCTGACCGCGCCCACGCAGGCCACCGCCGGTGATCAGGCCCCTGAGCGGCGCGAGCCCGACTCCCCCGTGGACGCCGACGCCGAGGCGGACGCCGCAGAGCGCGCGTCGCGCGCGGCGTTCCAGCGCTGGACGAGCTCCGCCTCGGAGTAGACGCGATCCGACCGGATCACGAGGTCGTCCGACACGTAGTACAGCGCGACGTCGATCTCGTCGAGGGGCACACCGTGGCGCTTGTGGTACGCCACCCGGTAGAGCGCGAGTTGAAGCATCCGCTCCGTCGTCTCGGCGGCGGTCTTCGGCGGCCTGCCGGTCTTCCAGTCCACGATCTCGATGCGCCCCCCACGGTCGTCGCGGCGGAACACCGCGTCGAGCTTGCACACGACCAGGCCGAGGCCGTCGGCGCCGCCGAGCATGATGTCGATCTCGGTCTCGACCTCGAGCGGACGCAGCCCAGCCCACTCCGAGCGCTCGAAGATGCCCTGCAGCCGCGTGAGCTCGGCGGCGTCGGAGACGGATGCCTCGGTCTGAGCTCCGTCGTCCTCGTCGAGCTCCCACAGGCCGTCGTCGATCGAGGCACCCGGCCCGACGAGTCCGGACCGGTGCTCCACCCACTCGTGGAACAGCGTTCCGAGCCGTGTCTGGCGATACGGCCGCTCGGGCATCGGACGCACGATCGCCTCGGCCGTGTGCCCGAAGTCCTCTACGAAGTCCTTGAAGCGCGACGCCGCGACCCGGGTCGGTGCTTCGGCCGCGCGGCGCCGTTCGCGCGCGGAGCGTTCGCGAAGCAGGCGCTCGAGCTCGGGTTCGGGGTCGGCGCGCCACGACACCTCGCGCGCGGAGTCGACCAGCGCGGCAGCGGCGGTGACCCCCCCTCGACGTGACCCGAGCGGGTCGAGAGGCCACCGCAGCGTCGCCCCGGCACGCCCCTCGTACGGGTTCTCGACGGCGTCGAGCTCTATCGGATCGAGCCCGAGCGCGCCGATGATCTCTTCGAGATAGGCGCTGGGCTTTCTCGAGGTCTTCTGCCCGCCCCACTGCGACCCGGTCAGCAGCAGATCGGTGCGCGCTCGCGTGACCGCGACGTAGGCCAGGCGACGCTCCTCATGCTCGAGGTGCGCCTTGACGCCCGCCTTGAAACGCTCGATCGTCTCTCGCAGGCTCTTTCGATCGCCCGCGGTCGCGGCCTGCCAGTCGAACACGGGAAGCGCATCGCGGTCGCCGCGGAACGGGTACGGCAGCACGCCGAACCCGAGCCAGCCGAGGGTGCTGCGCGGGCTCTTGGGCAGCTCGAGCTCCACGAGGCGCACGACGGCCACCGCGTCCCACTCAAGGCCCTTCGAGCCGTGGACGGTGAGCAGCTGCACGACGCCGGGCTCGGGCGGCTCGGGCCTGGGCATGAGCTCGTCGGTCTCCTCGGCGTGGTCGAGCCAGGCCAACAGACTCCCGATCGAGCCGCGCTCGTCGGCGGCGAGGAACGAGCGCACCTCGTCCACGAAGGCGCGCAGCTGCGCCGCCGCGAGCCGCGCCGGACCCCGCGTCTCGTTCGCCGCCAGCTCGATGTCGAGGCCGAGCTCGAGCTCGATCGTGCGGATGAGTTCGGGGATGGGCTGGCCGACGGCTGCGCGGAGCCGGTGGAGCATGGCGCCCGCGTCTCGCACACGCCGCACGCCCTCCGGGGTGAACCTCGACAGGAACCCGTGCTCGGGGGGTGCCGAGCGCGCGAACTCGACGGCGTCGATGATCGAGGACTGCTCGTCGGCGCCGACCGATCCGCGCAAGCGCGCGAGCAGCTCGTCGTCGTGGCGGGTCCGCGACTCGTCGCGCTGGGCGAGCGTCACCGCGAGGTCGTGCAGCGCAGCCATGTCGGCCACCCCGACGCCGAAGCGCGGCCCGACCAGCAGCCGGATCAGCGAGGACCCCTGCGTCGGATCGCTCAGCACCCGCAGCACCGCGACGACATCGACGACCTCGGGCGTCGACAGCAGGCCGCCGAGCCCGAGGATGCGATGCGGGATGCCGCGCGCCGCGAGCGCGTCGGCGAAGGTCGACATGTGGCGCTTCGCGCGGAACAGGATCGCGCCGGCGTGCGGCCTGGCGTCGGGGTTCGCCCGGGCGTGGGCCTCGCGCACGCGTGCGAACCACGCCGCGACCTCGTCGGCCTCTTCTTCGATCGTCGCCGGGAAGCGGCACTCGAGGACACCCTCACCGGCTCCGGGGCGAGCTTCGAGCTCGGCGACCGGCACGCCCACGGGCGCCGCGTGCGCGATGAGCGCGTTCGCGGCCGAGAGGATCCGCCGGTCGTTGCGCCAGCTCACCATGAGCTGGAACGCGTCGCATCGCGTGTCGCGGGCGAACGCGCGCGCGAACGTCCCCAGGTTGTCGGCGCTGGCACCGCGCCAGCCGTAGATCGACTGGTGCGGGTCGCCCACGGCCATCACGGCGGTGTCGTGGAACACCGCCGACAGCAGCTCGGTCTGCAGCACCGAGGTGTCCTGATACTCGTCGAGGAGCACCACCCGGTATTGTCCGCGCAGTTCGTCCGCGACCGCAGGCGCACGCCCGACGATCTCGAGCGCCCCCGCGACCTGGTCGGCGAAGTCGAGCGCTCCCTGCTCCTGCTTCGCGGTGGCGTAGTCGCGCACGAGCCCGGTGAGCACGCCGAGTCCGCCCATCGCGTTGTGCAGCTTCTCGACGTCGGTCGGGGCGGCGCTCGTGCTGACGAACGGCGCCACCGCCGTCTCGACGCGCCCGGCGAACGCGGCGATCTGGTCGAGATCGGCACGGTTGTCGAGCACCTCCCCCGACAGCCGCTGCACCGCGTCCACGACCGTGCCGAATCGGTCCTCACGCCGGGCGAGGCGCTCGTCGATCGAGGCCACGACGACCCGGCGTGCCATCAGCCACGACCCGGATTGGCTGAGCAGCGCCGCGTCGGCGTCGCGCCCGATGCGCGCGCTGTGCTCGCGCACGATCGCATCGGCGAACGCGTTGTAGGTCGACACGCGGGGGCGCAGCAGCATCTCTTCCGCGGGGCGGGCGGCCGCGGCATCCGGAGTCCATCCCGTGCCGACGCGCGCCGCCAGCTGGTCGAGGTGCGCCGCGAGCGCGGTGCGGCGGTTGCGCTCGGGAACGATCGAAACGCGCTCCCACAGCGCGGCCAGATCGCCCGCGTCGGCGAGGGCGGCCAGGTGCGGCAGCAGGCCTCGGCGCGCGTACTCGTCGATGCGGGCGAGGCGCGCGTCGATCCGCTCGGCCAGCTCACCGGCGGCCTTGCGGGTGAAGGTCAGGCCGAGCACCTCGTCGCGCCGCACGTGCCCGTTCGCGACCAGCCACACGACGCGCCCGGCCATCGTCTCGGTCTTGCCGCTCCCAGCCCCGGCGATCACGAGCGCGGGCGCCGGCGACGCCTCGATCACGCGGCGCTGGTCGGCGGTCGGCTCGGGCAGGCCCAGCGCCAGCGCGATGACGGACGCCGAAAGCCGGAGCGGGCCGCACCATTCGACCGGCACGGCCTCGATGGCGGGCGAGGTCACGCGGAGCTCACCGCCTTGACGGTGTGCAGCCGGCAGACGGCGAAATGATCGGACGTGCAGTGCTGGTCGACGTTCGCGATGAAGGATGCCGCGGCCATCCCCCGCGCGTCGGCGACGACCCGCTCGAGGAACGCGATGCGCACGGCGTCGGTCATCGCCGGCTGGTGCGCGATGCGGTAGTCCGTCTTCGCGAGCTTCTTCGACAGTACGAGCAGCCGCGCTCCGGCGTTCTCCAGGCCCGGCGGCAGCTCGAGCACGCCCGCGTCGATCGCAAGCTGGTACGCCGCCAGCTGCGCGTCGTCGACCACCTTCGGAGCGCTCACGCGGTTCTCGGACCGGCCCGTCTTGAGGTCGACCACGACCACCCTCTTGCCTCCCCCGCCGAACGGGACGTCTTCGCCGCGCTCAGGCGGATACACCTCGATCCGGTCGATCGAGCCGCTCAGCACCGCCGTCGCGGTGCCCTCCTGCGCCTCGTGCGCCGGTTCGCCGCCCTCGGCGGACACCGCGTCGCTCGCGAGTGCGCCCGTGTACGCGCGCACGCGGGGCGGGGCATCCGTCGCCTCGGGTGCCTCGATCGCGAGGCGGAAACGCGCCTCTGCGCCGGTCACCTCACCGCCCTCGCTCGCGAAGCGCGTGAGGTAGATCGCGAGCCGCTGCACGAGAGTCTCGGCCCACGCGCGCTCCTGCCGCTCGAGCCACGGCGCCTCGAAGTCGAGCTCTCCCCACCGCTCGTCGACGACGCGGCGCAGGTCGTCGATGCCGCCGCCGTGCTCCATCGCGGCGTGCAGGATCGTGCCCAGGCCCGACGAGAACGAGCGCGTATCGCCTCCGAGCGCCCGGATCGCCCAGTCCAGACCGCATGCCTCGAACCCCTCGAGCCGCGACGGCGAGACCTTCACCGGCGAGCGCTCCAGGTCGTGCAGGGGCGCGTCGGAACTGGGCGGCATCACGCCGTACCACTGCTCAGGCGCCGCGCCCGGCACCCCCGCCTCCGCCAGGAGCACGAGCTGGGCAGCGGATGCCGCGCGCGTCGCGTCGTCGTCGGTGGTCGTCAGCACACGGCGATGCCGGGCCACGAGCCCGCGCAGCGTGAGCGGATGGCCGGCCGCGGCATCGGTGTCGTCCTGCGGCTCGGGAAGGTAGGCGAACAGCGGGCTCGGCCCGAGATCGTCGTCGTCCACGGCGGTGACGACGAGCCGGCGCCGCGCCCGCGACACCGCGCGCGCGAACAGGCGCAGCTCTTCATGGAGCACCTCGCGACGCCGATCGAGGATGCCCGGCTGCACTGTGTCGTGGCCGGCCCGCCAGGCTTCGACGTCGTCGGCGAGACGCCACGCGTCGAGCAGCCCGCCGCGCAAGCGCGTGTTCGGCCACACCCCCTCCTGGAGTCCGGCGATCACGACGCACTCGAACTCGGCGCCGAGCGCCGCGGCGGGCGTCAGCAGCGCCACCGCGCCCGGACGATCGGGCGCCGTCAAGAGGTCTTCGGGAACCTCGCTGTCGAGGATGTCGCGGATGAAGGGGCCCGGCCCGACAGCTCCCGAGCCCTCGACCCCCGAACGCTCGACGTATCGCTTCGCCGCCCCGAACAGCGCCACGAGCGCATCCAGAGCCCGCCCCGCCTCGGCCGCCTGCGGCCCGGTTCCCGCGGCGCGCTGGCCCCAGGTGCGGTGCAGACCCGAGCGATCCCACACCAGCCACAGCAGGTCGTGGATCGTCTCGCCGCGCTCCCCCGCCTCGTGCACCAGCCGCAGGGTGGTCGCGAGCTTCTCGGCCCGGTGCGCGTCGGGCGCGTCGATCAGCGCGAGGACCGCGGGCTCGGCCATCGCCTCGGCCAGCAGCTCGCCCGCCGAGCGCGAGCCGCCGGCGGCGAGCTCGAGGGTGCGCAGCCGCGCCCGGACGCGACGCAGCCCCACCGCGTCCAGCCCGCCGTACGGCGTCAGCAGCGCGTCGCCGAGGGCGTCGGGGTCGCGCTCGTGAGGCTCGGCCAGACCCAGCCGCACCAGTCGCACCAGGTCGCGCACCACCTGCTCGCGACCGAGCGGGCGCGGCGCGCTCCCGGCGCGGACCGGCACCTCGCGCGCTGCCAGCTCGGTCTCGAGGTGGGCGATCTGCCGGGTGTCGTGGGCGATGACCGCCATCTCGTCCCACGGGATGTCGTCCATCACGTGCCACGTGCGCAGCACGCGCGCGATGCGATCCACCTCTTCGAAGGGCGACGCTGCCAGCACCGAGGCCACGCGCGGGTCGTCCACAGGCTCCCCCGGCGCTCGGCGGTGGTCTACCCGGCCGCTTGCCCCGATCGATGCGGTGACCGTTCGGGTGAGCCGTGTCAGCGCGGGCGACGCCCGGTGCGCGCCGCCCAGCACGTGGATCGGGCCGAGCACCCGCACGATGCGCTCGAAGAGCTCGGGGCCCGCGCCGCGGAAGGCTCCCGACCCGATGTCGGGATCGCCGAACGCGACGACTGCGATGCCGCGCTCGCGCGCCGCCTCGAGCAGGGCGACCCCGCCGCGCGTGAGCTCCTGCGCATCGTCGACGAGCAGCACCCGCAGCTGCCCGGCAGCGCCGATCGACCCCTCGCCCGCGCTCGCGAGGATGCCGGCGGCCTCGTGCACGAGCTCCGCCGGATCGCGGTGGGCGCCGCGCATGCGCGCGAGGGCATACCGGTAGTCCTCGAAGAACGCGGCAGCCGCCATCCACGTGTCGCGCCCGGTCGCCGCCCCGAGCGAGGCCAGCCCCCGAGGCGTCAGCCCGAGGTCGGAGCACTGCGCGAACAGCGCCCGCAGCTCGGCGCGGAAGGGCCTCGAGCGACGCACCGCCGAGCCGAGGGACTCGGGCCAGCGGTCGCGGCCGGCCGTCGCATCTTCTTCGTCGCCGGCCAGCAGCTCGGCGATGATGCGGTCCTGGTCTCCGGCGGTCAGCAGCAGCGGCGCCGGCTCGCCGCGCGCGACCGACGCGGCCCGCACGAGCTGAAAGGCGAACGACGCGACCGAGCGGGCGAGGGGCCCCGGCGCGGCGATGTCGAGCCCCGCGACGACGCGGTCGCGCAGGGCCGTGGCCGTCTGCCGCGTCGGGGTGAGCACGAGCAGCTGCTCGGGGCGCAGACCCCCGCTTCGCAGCAGCCGCGCCACGCGCGCCACGAGCGCCGCTGTCTTGCCGCTGCCAGGCGCGCCGACGACGACGCCGGATGCCTCGGGTGCGAGATCGACGACGGCTCGCTGCGCGTCGTCCTGTGCCGACGCAGGGCTTCCCGGGGTCATGACCAGCACGCTATCGCGCACCGGCGACATCGCCGCGATCGGCTCCGCGGGCTGGCGTGCCCGTTCGCCCACAGCGTGCGCCGCGCGCCCCGCCCGCGGGTCGCCGCGTTCCCGACCTGTCGTAGAGTTGCCATGCGCCCGATCCGGGCACGAGAGGAAGGGCAGTCACGTGGAGATCCGCATCGGCATCACGAACACCGGCCGCGAGCTCAGCTTCGAGACGAGCGAGAGCTCCGACGCGGTCAAGAAGTCGGTCGCCTCGGCCCTCGACTCGGGTGCCACGCACGTGACGTTCACCGACACCAAGGGCAACTCCTACATCGTGCCGACCGCGGGCCTGGCCTATGTCGAGCTCGGCACGGAGGAGTCGCGCCGCGTCGGGTTCGTGGCCTGACATGCAGATCCTCCTCGGGTTCATCGTCGGGGCGTGCATCGGCCTCGCGCTGCACTACGCCGCACCCCACCGCGACACGCGCGGTGTGGCCCTCGCACCGATCCTGGGCGCGCTCGCCGCGGGCCTGGCGTGGATGATCCTGACCTGGGCGGGCCAGGGCGTCGACAGCCTGTGGATCTGGCTCGCCGCCTTCGTCGCCCCCGCCGTGGTGGTCTACCCGACGCTGCTCGTGCTGGGTCGCGTGCGCATCGCGCACGACGAGCGCGAGCAGGCACGCCTGCGGATCGCCTGATCCGGCCGATCGCCTGATCCGGCGGATGCCTCGGCCGAGGCATCCGTCTCCGGCACTGCTGTGCGCTGCTACGCCGCCAGCCCCATCGCGTCCATGCGGCGCGAGTGGGCGGCCATGAGCTCGGTGAACACGGGCTCGACCTTGCGCTCGTCGGCGGCGTCCAGCCGCGCAGGTCGCAGCGCTCCGCGTGCGATGAGGAGCGTGTCGCCCACGAGCCTGCGGCCCCACATCGCCAGCAGGGACTCCCACTCCGGGTCGCTCGCGATGGCCGCGCCGAGGATGTCGACGATCGCCTCGCGGTCGTCGTCCGCCCGCAGCGCCCGCGCGACCCGGCGCCCGGTGTCGCCGTAGCTCGCCGACAGCGCGAGATAGAAGTCGTCGAGCATCCCCGCCGTGATGTGCACCGACAGCAGGGTCTCCTGCGGGCGCACGCCGTGGGTCGCGCGCCGGAACGCGTCGAGCGGCTCGCGGAAGGGCAGCATCAGTTCGGTCGGGTCGTCGCCGCGCTCGCGGATGAGCGCGACGAGCTCCTCGTGCTTGCGCAGCGCCGCGCCGGCCGCGCGCGAGAGGGCCTCCTTCTGCGCGAGCTCGGGGGTCGACGCGATCAGCTCGCTGAGCGTCTCGAAGAACCCGAGCTGCAGGTAGGCCGCCTGCCCGAGGAAGGTGTCGACGTCGGGAGCGAGCTGTTCGAACGCCACGCGCAACCCGTCGCCGAGGTCGCCGCGCGTGCGCAACTGCAGCTTGCGCCCGGTCTCTCGACGCTGCCAGAACCACCTCACCACGGCCCCAGCCTAATCGGCAGTCCCGGGCCGCACCGCGCGATCTCGAGCGGGTCCGGTATTCTGGAGGCGTCCCCGGCGTCGGACCGGGGCTCCCGCGCCTGTGGCAGAGAATGGGCGTGGACCGCATCTCCGCCCGCGCCGAGGCATTCTCCCGGCGCCCGGGCACGGACCCAGGCAGCATCTCACTGCCGGACAGGCACAGAATCGTGACGACCTTCGCCGAACTCGGCGTCGATCAGGACATCGTCGACACCCTCGCAACCCGCGGCATCATCGACGCGTTCCCGATCCAGGAGCAGACCATCCCCCTGGGCCTTCCCGGCCAGGACATCATCGGCCAGGCCAAGACCGGCACCGGCAAGACCTTCGGCTTCGGCATCCCCGTGGTCCAGCGCCTCGGGAAAGACCCCGCACCCGGTGTGAAGGCGCTGATCGTGGTGCCCACGCGCGAGCTCGCGGTGCAGGTCTACGAAGACATGGACATGCTGACCTCGGGCCGCTCGACCAGCGTCGTGGCCATCTACGGAGGCAAGGCCTACGAGGGCCAGATCGACCAGCTCAAGGCCGGCGCCCAGATCGTCGTGGGCACCCCCGGGCGCCTGATCGACCTCAACAACCAGCGTCTGCTCGACCTGTCGAACGCGACCGAGGTCGTGCTCGACGAGGCCGACAAGATGCTCGACCTCGGGTTCCTGCCCGACATCGAGAAGATCTTCTCGAAGGTGCCGGCGGTGCGCCACACGCAGCTGTTCTCGGCCACGATGCCCGGGCCCATCGTCGCCCTCGCGCGCCGGTTCATGTCGAACCCGATCCACATCCGGGCCACCGATCCCGACGAGGGCCTCACGCAGGCGAACATCCGTCACCTCGTCTACCGCGCGCACTCGCTCGACAAGGACGAGGTGATCGCCCGCATCCTGCAGGCCGACGGCCGCGGCAAGACGGTGATCTTCACGCGCACCAAGCGCGCCGCCCAGAGGCTCGTCGACGAACTGAGCGACCGCGGCTTCAACGCCGGCGCCGTGCACGGCGACATGAGCCAAGAGGCGCGCGAGCGCTCGATGGCGGGCTTCAAGGCCGGCAAGCGGGATGTGCTGATCGCCACCGACGTCGCCGCGCGCGGCATCGATGTCGATGACGTCACGCACGTCATCAACCACACGATCCCCGACGACGAGAAGACCTACCTGCACCGCGCGGGCCGCACCGGCCGCGCCGGAAAGACCGGCATCGCGGTGACGTTCGTCGACTGGGAGGACCTGCACAAGTGGGCCCTCATCAACCGCGCGCTCGAGTTCGGCCAGCCCGAGCCCGTCGAGACGTACTCGTCGAGCCCGCACCTTTACGCCGATCTCGACATCCCGGCTGGCACGAAGGGCCGCATCGCGACCGCCCCCAAGACGCAGACGGTCAAGTCCCAGCCGCAGCCCGAGAGGGCGACCGATGCCGCAGCAGAGGGCGAGTCGACCGGCGCGAGCCGTCGCCGTCGCCGGCGCCGCTCGTCGTCCGATCGCGTGGGCTCGACCTTCGAGGCACAGGCGGACGCCACCTCGACGAACCAATCCGACGGCGCCGCGGCATCCGACTCGGGCGACCGCGCCGACGGCGGCGGCACGCACAACGGGGGCGGCAAGGAGCACCACGACGGCAAGCCCGCTCCGGCACGTCGGCGCCGTCGTCGTGGCCCGCGCTCCAGCGCGCCCGCCGCGTCCTGACGCGCGGCGCGCGGCATCCAGAGAAGGGCGCTGCGCCGGAATCAGGACGCTGCGCCGACTTCGGTCCTGATCTCGACGCAGAAGCCTGATCTCGCAGCGCGCGGACGCCTCCTCCCCAGCGCGCCTCGAGCGCACAGCCTCCACAGATCCCACGCAACGCGAGTACGGCGCCCAGGCGCCCTGTGACGCTGGCCGTATGGGCAAGCATGTGCAGTTCCTCGAGTGGCTGGGTCGCAAGGGCGGTGTGACGCACACCCGTGAGGCGGGCCTCGCCGGGTACGCGAGCCGCACGATCGCCGAGGCGGAGCGCCGCGATCTCGTCCGGCGCATCCGCCGGTCGTGGATCGTGCTTCCGGGAACGGATGCCGCCACCCTGGCTGCGGTGTCGGTCGGCGGCCGGGTCACCTGCGTCACCGCCGCGTCCGCCCTCGGCATGTGGGTTCCGCACGCCGCGCAGGGCGCTGTCCCGCATGTGGCGGTCCCATCGACGGCTGGAAGAATCCCGCGTGAGGGCATCCGCCTGCACTGGGCCCGCGGACCCGCACCGATCCCCGCGCACGCCGTGCGCGAGCATCCGCTGAACGTGCTCGCCCATGTCGCGACGTGCCTGGATCGGGTCGACGCGCTCGCGGTGTGGAACTCGGCGGCGCGGATGCCACGGCTCGAGCCCGACGTGCTTCGATCCGTCGCGTGGTCCGACGCCCGCGCTCGCAAGCTGGCACGCGCGGTCTCGGTGCTGTCCGACTCGGGTCTGGAGACCCACGCGGTCGAGGGTCTGCGCGCTCTCGGCCTCCGGGTGCGTCAGCAGGTCTGGGTCGCCGATCAGCCCGTCGACGTGCTCGTCGGCGATCGGCTGGTCGTCCAACTCGACGGAGCCCATCATCTCGAGCAGGCACAGCGGCGCCGCGACATCCGTCATGACTCCCGGCTTCGGCTCATGGGCTACACGGTCATGCGCTTCGACTACCAGCAGGTGCTCTTCGACTGGCCGTTCGTCGAATCGACGATCACGGCGGCCGTCGCCCAGCGTCTGCACCTGGTGGCGTGACGCGGGATCAGGGCGATGCGCCGGAATCAGGACCCGATGCCGGGATCGGGCCTGTATTCGACGACGCAGCCTGATCTGGCTGCCCACGGCCGCGCCGCGCGGCGAACACCTCGACGGACGGCGGCCGCGGCGGATACACCCACGCCACGAGCACGACCGAGATGATCATGAGCAGGAACCACGACACGAGCTTCGTGATCGAGACCGGATTCCACCCCTCGGCCTGGCTCGGGTACAGCCACGCACCGGCCCACGTGCCGATGTTCTCGGCGAGATAGATGAACACGGCGACGCCCGCGAACGCCGCGAGCAGAGGCATCCGGATCACCCGCCGCCACACCCGCGCGTACATCACGGTGCGCAGCCACAGCACGATCACAAGCGCCAGCAGCACCCACCGCAGGTCCCACCAGAAGTGGTGCGTGAAGAAGTTGACATAGATCGCGGCGGCCACGAGCGCCGTGAGCCATCGGCGCGGGTAACGCGTGAACCCGAGATCGAAGAGGCGATACACGCGCACCATGTACGACCCCACGGCCGCGTACATGAAGCCGCTGAAGAGGGGCACCCCCGCGATGCGCAGCACGCCGTCGGCGGCATAGGCCCACGAGCCGACATCGGTCTTGAAGATCTCCATCACGGTGCCGGTGACGTGGAAGAGCACGATCACCCACAGCTCGCGGCCGGTCTCCAGGCGCGCGGCGACCATCACGACCTGGATGACCACCGCCGCGATCGTGAGGAAGTCGTTGCGTGCCAGCGCCGCCTCGTCGGGGTACCACAGCCGCACGGCGACGATCACCGCGAGCAGGGCCGCGCCGAAGACGCATGCCCATGCCTGCTTGAGCACGAACACCGCGAACTCCACGAGGTTCGCGCGCGCCCCTCGCTCGGGCGCGTTGCGCAGCAGACGATGGGCGACCGCGTCGATGCGCCGCTCGAGCGCGGTGGACTGCCGCATCCGTCTACGCTAACCCGCGCGGGCCGGCTCTCCGGATTCCCCCGCGGCGGGTGATCCTCCCTCCTTCGGGCAGCGCGTTCGCGCATCCCATTCCCTCAGGACTCGCGCCCCGCCATAATCAAGCCCAGGGGCGGTATCCGGCCGGCTCCGCGCTGCTGGCAGCGGCTTGACAACCGAGGAGTCTCGATGGACTTGTGGTCCAATTTCTGGAGCGTCATCTGGTGGTTCCTGTGGGCGTTCGTCTTCATCGCATACCTGTTCGCTCTCTTCGCGATCATCGGAGACCTCTTCCGCGACCAGAAGCTGAACGGCTGGTGGAAGGCGGTGTGGATCATCTTCCTGATCTTCGTGCCCTTCCTCACCGCGCTGATCTACCTGATCGCGCGCGGCAACGGCATGGCCCAGCGCAGCGCGAAAGAGGCCGCGGCCGCCCAGTCGGCTGCCGACCAGTACATCCGTCAGGTGGCCGGCGCCAGCCCGTCCGAAGAGATCGCGAAGGCCAAGGCCCTTCTCGACTCGGGCGCGATCTCGCAGGCCGAGTACGACCAGATCAAGGCGAAGGCTCTGTCCTGACCCGCTGAGCGCCGCGGTCGCCCGCGGCCAAGCGCCCCCGCTATGCGTAGACGGGGGCGCTTCCGCGTGCGCGCGCGATGAGACGCGCGAGCATGTCATCGCTCGTGGTGTGCTCGCCGGGCTGGTTGGGCTTGCCGAGGCCGTGGTAGTCGCTGGACCCGGTGACGAGCAGGTCTCGCTCGTCGCACAGGCGGCGCAGCACCCGCACGCCGCTCTCGCGGTTCTCGCGGTGGCCGAGTTCGAATCCGCCGAGTCCCGCGTCGAGCATCTCGTGCAGCAGCGGCATCGGCAGCAGCCCCGATCGACCCGCCGGGTGCGCGATGATCGGCACGCCCCCGGCGCCGGCCACGAGCGACACCGCCGTCACCGGATCGGGTGCGAACAGCGCCACGTAGTACGCTGCGCCCGGGCTGAGGATGCTCGAGAAGGCCTCGGCGCGATCGCGCACGACCCCTCGCGCGACGAGCGCGTCGGCGATGTGCGGGCGCCCGACGGTGGCGCCGTCGCTGGTCTGGGCGACGATGTCGTCCCAGTGCAGGTCGTAGTCGCGCGCGATGCGCTCTGCCATCACCCGCGCGCGGTCGAGCCGAGACGACCGGATGCGGTCGGTCATTGCCACCAGCGCCGCGTCGTCGGGGTCGAACAGGTACGCGAGCACGTGCACGCTGCGCCCGTTGTGCCGGGCCGAGAGCTCCATTCCCGGGATGAACGTCATGCCCAGCGATGCCGTGGCCTCGGCAGCCTCGGCCCAGCCCGAGGTCGTGTCGTGGTCGGTGAGGGCCGCGGTGCGCAGCCCTGTGCGATGGGCCGCCGCCATCACCTGTGCCGGAGGCTCGGTGCCGTCGGAGTGCGTGGAGTGCAGGTGGAGGTCGCTCGGCCCCTCGAAGCGCGCTCTGTCCGGCATCCTTCGAGGGTACCGCCCAGGGCATGACTCGCCGTGGATGACCGCCTCGGCCGGACGTTTCGGGATTTCCCAGCCTGCTCGCCTAGAGTCGCGTGCGTGCTTCGCCTGCTCGGGATCCTGATCGCCGTCCTGTGCGCGATCGCTGCCGCAGTCCTCACCTGGCCGGCGTTGTTCCGCATGGACCGCGTCTATCCGGTCGCCCAGGTGGTCTCGTTCCGCGGCGTGGTCGTGGTCGGGATGCTGGCGGTGCTCGTGATCGCGCTGCTGGTGGCGATCGCGCGCCCCGCCCGTGCGTTCGCCCTCTCGATCGCGGCGATCGCCGTCATCGCCGTGGTGGCCAACGGCGCGACGCTCGCCGCGCGCGGCATGGGCCGCGAGTCCCTGCCCGACCCGACGAAGACGAGCGTGCGGGTCATGACGTGGAACACCGCCGGCGACGCGACGGCACCAGACACGATCGCCCGGATCGCGGTGGCGATGGACGCCGACATCGTGGCGCTGCCCGAGACGACGATCGAGACCGGCGGGGCCGTCGCCGTCCTCATGCGCGAGCTCGGCCACCCGATGTGGGCGCACCACGCCGAGAACCCCACGACCGAGTGGGACGCCGGCTCGACGACCCTGCTCATCTCGCCCGACCTGGGCGAATACTCCGTGATCGAGTCGTCGCTGGACGGCTCGAGCAACACCTCGACCGTGCCGAGCGCGGTGGCGATGCCGATCTCGGGGGACGGACCGATCGTGGTGGCCGCGCACGCCGTTGCCCCGCGCGAATCGTACATGCAGAGCTGGCGCGACGACCTGCAGTGGCTCGCCGACCAGTGCGCCGTGCCGAACGTGATCCTCGCGGGCGACTTCAACGCCACGCTCGACCACATGGGCGGGCTCGGAACAGAAGGCGGAACGCTCGGGCGCTGCCACGACGCGGCCGCCGAGACCGGCAACGGCGCGATCGGAACGTGGACGACCACGCTGCCGGAGCTGCTGGGCGCCCCCATCGACCATGTGATGGCCACCGATGACTGGCACCCGACCGGCTCGCTGGTGCTCGGCTCGATGGACGGCGAGGGCAGCGACCACCGGCCGCTGATCGTGCAGCTCGACCAGGCGCCCGCGGACGACTGAGAATCGCCGGGTCGGGCGTGGCCGGTCCGTGGGAGACTGGGCAGATGAGCACGACAGGCGACACCACGAGCGAGATCCACGCCGAACCACAGGCCGAGGCCACCGCCACCACCAACCGCAAGCAGCCCTTCGGCCGCGGTTTTCTCGACACGATCTCGACCGGATGGGCCAACCGGCCGCAGTCCCTCCCGGCGCAGCGCGAGCAGGCCTCGTTCGCCGCGCGACGGCGTGAGGCGGTGTCGGCGGCGTTCCCCGGCAGACGGGTCGTCATCCCCGCCGGCGAGCAGAAGCAGCGCAGCAACGACACCGACTACGCGTTCCGCGCGCACTCCGCGTTCTCGCACCTCACCGGCTGGGGCGCCGACTCCGAGCCCGGCTCGGTGCTCGTGTTCGAGCCGCGGGCGGGCGGCCACGACGTCACGCTCTACTTCCGCGAGCGGGCCGACCGCACGACGGCGGAGTTCTATTCGGATGCCTCGATCGGCGAGTTCTGGATCGGGCCGCGCCCCGCACTCGCGGGCGTCGCAGCCGACCTCGGCGTCGCCACGGCGCACATCGACCACTTCGCGGCGGGCGAAGACGATGTGCTCCTCGGCGAGGACGACGACCTCACGCGCTTCGTGTCGGAGCTTCGGCTCACCAAGGACGACTACGAGCTCGCGCAGCTGCGCCTCGCGATCGCGGTGACCGCCGACGGCTTCGACGACATCGTCGCGAACCTGCCGCGCATCATCGAGCACCCGCGCGGCGAGCGCGTGGTCGAGGGCCTGTTCCACCAGCGCGCCCGCAACGAGGGCAACGGCGTGGGCTACGACACGATCGCCGCCTCCGGTCCGCACGCGTGCTACCTGCACTGGACCCGCAACGACGGCGCCGTGGTGGCGGGCGACCTGATCCTCATCGACGCGGGCGTCGAGGTCGACAGCCTGTACACCGCCGACATCACGCGGACGATCCCGGTCAGCGGCCGGTTCACCGACATCCAGCGCAAGATCTACGAGACGGTGCGCGAGGCGGCCGATGCGGCGTTCGCCGCCGCCCGGCCGGGCGTGACATTCCGCACCGTGCACGAAACGGCGATGTCGGTCATCGCCGCGCGCGTCGCCGAGTGGGGCCTGCTGCCGGTGACCGCCCAAGAGGCGCTGGATGCCGACGCCGGTGGCCAGCACCGCCGTTACATGGTGCACGGCACGAGCCACCATCTCGGCATCGACGTGCACGACTGCGCGCAGGCCCGCCGCGAGATGTACTACGACGGGCTGCTCGAACCCGGCATGGTGTTCACGATCGAGCCGGGGCTGTATTTCCAGATCGACGATGTGACGGTGCCCGAGGAGTACCGCGGCATCGGCGTGCGCATCGAGGACGACATCCTGATGACCGCGGACGGACCGGTCAACCTCTCGGCGGCGATCCCCCGCACCGCGGACGAGGTCGAGGACTGGGTCGCCCGGCTCGCATGAGCTTCACGCCGCCTGCGTCGTTCGCCACGCGCCCCACGCTCTCGGGCACGTTCGGCATGGCGGCCTCCACACACTGGCTCGCCACGGCGACCGCGCAGTCGGTGCTCGAACGGGGCGGCAACGCCTTCGACGCCGCGGTCGCGGGGGCGTTCGTGCTGCACGTCGTCGAGCCGCATCTGAACGGACCGGGCGGCGATCTGGTCGGCATCTTCGCGACGGCCGACGATGAGACGCCGACCGTGCTCATGGGCCAGGGGCCCGCGCCGGCGGCGGCCACGATCGAGCACTACCGCGGCGAGGGCCTCGAGCTGGTGCCGGGGGCGGGCGCGCTGGCGGCGGCGGTGCCCGGGGCGGTCGACGCGTGGCTGCTGCTGCTGCGCGACCACGGCACATGGGAGCTCACCGACGTCCTCGCGTACGCGATCGGCTACGCGCGAGGCGGCGTTCCGCTCCTGCCGCAGGCCGCGGCGACGATCGGGCGGGTGGCGGGGCTGTTCCGTGAGCACTGGCCCACCTCGGCCGCGCTGTGGATGCCCGACGGCGAGCCGCCCGCACCGGGCTCCATCGTGCGCAACCCGGCCTACGCCGATGTGCTCGACGGCCTCGTCCACACGTCCTGCACGGTGCGCGACGACGGGCCGGTGGGCCGCGCCGCGCGGATCGACTCGGCGCGGCGAGAGTGGAAGACGGGGATCGTGGCGCACGAGGCATCCGCGTTCCTGGCACGGCCGCACCGGCATTCCGAGAGCGGAACACACGCCGCCGTCATCACTCCTGACGACTTCGCCGCGTTCGATGCCGGGTACGAGCCGGCCGTCACGGCCCAGTTCCGCGGCGCGACGATCGCGAAGGCGGGCGCCTGGAGCCAGGGCCCGGCGATGCTGCAGACTCTGCGCCTGCTCGACCCGCTCGACGACGACCGCCTCGACCCTTCGCAGGTGATCGGCGCCCACACGATCCTCGAGGCGCAGAAGCTCGCCTATGCCGACCGAGACGCGTGGTACGGCGACGACGACGTCGACCTCGACACGCTCCTCTCGGACGACTACGCGGCCGAGCGCCGCGCGCTCATCGGCGAGACCGCCTCGGCCGAGCACCGCCCGGGACGGCTCGGCGGGCGCGACGGCTTCCGCCCGCCGCTGCGCACGGCCGATACCGCGCCTTCGGCCGCGGGCACCGGTGAGCCGACCGTCCAGACGTCGGGTCGAACGCGCGGCGACACCTGCCACATCGACGTGATCGACCGCTGGGGCAACATCGTGTCGGCGACGCCGTCGGGAGGCTGGCTGCAGTCGTCGCCGACGATCCCCGCGCTCGGCTTCTGCCTGGGCACACGCCTGCAGATGACGTGGCTCGAGCCGGGGCATCCGTCATCGCTCGTTCCCGGCCGCAGGCCGCGCACGACGCTCACGCCCACGCTCGTGCTGAAAGATGCGCGCCCGTGGTTCGCGATCGGCTCGCCCGGCGGCGACCAGCAGGATCAGTGGCAGCTGCTCGCGCTCCTGCGCATGATCGTCGGCGGCTACCGCGCGCAGGAGGCCATCGACGCCCCGGCGCTGCACACCACCGCGATGCCCGGGTCGTTCTGGCCGCGCGCGTGGACGCCCGCGGGCGCCGTCGTCGAAGATCGCCTCGGCGCCACCGTGATCGAGGGGCTGGAGCGCCGCGGCCACCGCGTGACGCGCGCCGGCGACTGGGCGCTCGGACGCGTGTCGGCCGTGGGGGTCGACCGCGACGCGGGCCTGCTGTGGGCGGCCGCGAACCCAAGGGGCATGCAGGGGTACGCGGCGGGGCGGTAGTGCGCCGCCTTCGGAGCTAGCGCGGCACGGCGAGGAACTGCGCCACCAGCGGCGCGAGTCCCGCCCCGATCTCGTCGGCCGGTCGCTTGCGCCCCTTCACCTCGAACGAGTGGCCGCCGCCCTCGATCCACGCGACGCGTGCGTCCTGGCACGCGGCGACGACCTCGTCCAGGCGCTCGCGGGGCTGGATGAAGGGGTCGTTCGTTCCTTCCACGAACAGCTGCCGCGCGGCCACGGCGGCAAGGTGCGCCGAGCGCTCCTTGTCGGGCCGCCCGGGCGGATGCAGCGGATACCCGAGGTACACCAGCGCCGCCGGCGAGATCGCCCCCTCGGCCGCGGCCATCGACGCCATGCGCCCGCCGTACGACTTGCCGGACGCGATCGCCGGCATGCCCGGCACGGCGGACGCCAGGTGGGTCATCGCCGCGGACCACGTCGCGATCGCGTGGGCGGCGGGCCCGGGCATCCGGCGCCCCGCCTCGACGTACGGGAACGCGAACCGCAGCGTCGCGAGGCCCTGCTCGCGCAGGGCGCGCGCGAAGCCGACGAGGAACGGATGCCGGTGCCCGGCGCCCGCGCCGTGCGCGATGGCCACAGCAGCCCAAGGTGCGGTGTCCGGAAGCTCGAGGTCGGCCGAGACCGGGGCGATCCCCTTGGGCAGCGCCACGGGAATCCGCTCTGCACCGGGCTCTGTCACCGCGTCCGGCCGATCACGCGCGCGGGTGGTCGCGATCGTCCGGCTCGGTCGGCGCGTCGGGGTCGGGGGGCGCGCCTTCCTCGTCCGCGGCATCCGTGCTCTCGGCGTCGGGCACGGCCGGGGCGACGCGCTGGCCGTACTTGGGCGGCTCGGACGAATCGGGCGCGACCCGTTCGCCGTACTGCGGCGGCCCGGGCCGTTGCGGTGCGGCCTCCGTCGCGGCAGGAGCCGACGCGGGCGTCGCCGGCACGGTGCCGAGCACCTGGCGGGCCCGGTGGATGCTGTTCGAGAGCACGTGCACCGCGTAGTTCTCGGCCACGACCTGCGTGACCGACGCGTAGTCACGGCGGCGGCGGACGATCGAGAAGGTGACGAGGCTCAGCAGCATGCCGATCGCGATGCCCACGAACAGCACCCCGACGAAAGCCTGGATCTGCACCGTGGGCGAGCCGAGCACGAAGATCGCGGCGAACAGCAGACCGAGCAGGAGTCCATTGACGGCGCCGGAGCGTGCCGCCGTGGCGTACCCGAGGCGACCGGTGACGCGTTCGACCGAACGCAGCCCGTTCCCGACGACGGAGATGTCGCGCGCGGGGATGTCGGCGGCGATCAGGGTCGACACCGCCTTCTGCGCGGCCTCGTAGGTGGTGAACTCCGCGACGGTGTGGCCTGTGTCGTCGGGTCCTTGCGGAAAGCGGCCGCCCATCATGCTCATGCCCCTCATCCTCCCACGCGGCCCGGACTACGCTGGACGGGTGAGCACGCAAAGGGTATTCGTCGCGCGCCTTGCTGGTTGCTCGGTCTTCGACCCCGCGGGTGACCGCCTGGGCCGCGTCCGTGATGTCGTCGTCATCTATCGAAAAGACGATCCGCCGCGGGTGGTCGGCCTCGTGGTCGAGATCCCGGGGCGCCGCCATGTGTTCATGTCGATCGGCCGCGTCAGCTCGATCGCGCCCGGCCAGGTCATCGCGACGGGTCTGATCAACGTGCGGCGGTTCCAGCCGCGCGGCGGCGAGGTGCGCGTGATGGCGGAGCTGTTGGGGCGGCGCGTCTTCCTCAACGACGGCTCGGGCGACGCCGTCATCGAGGACGTCGCCATCGAGCGCAGCCGCATCGGCGACTGGGACATCGGGCAGCTGTTCCTGCGCCGTCCGAAGACGAGCGCGTCGCCGTTCGCCAAGGGTCCGACGACCTTCGCCGCGTGGGCGGACGTGCGCACGAGCGCACCGGGCGAGGCGCAGTCGGCCGAGCAGCTCGTCGCGACCTACTCCGACCTCAAGCCGGCAGACCTGGCCAACACCCTGCTCGACCTTCCCGAGGATCGCCTGATCGAGGTCGCCGAGGAACTCCCCGACGACCGTCTCGCCGACGCGCTCGAAGAGATGCCCGAAGAGGAGCAGGTGCACATCCTCGAGGCGCTGGGCGACGAGCGCGCCGCCGACATCCTCGATGCGATGGAGCCCGATGACGCCGCCGACGTGCTGGGCCAGCTCTCTGAGGACCGTCTCGAAGAGCTGCTCGAGCTCATGGAGCCCGAAGAGGCCGAGGACGTCCGTGCGCTGCTGAAGTACGGCCCCGACACCGCGGGCGGACTCATGACGAGCGAGCCCATCGTGCTGTCGGCGGACTCGACCGTCGCCGAGGCGCTCGCGCTCATCCGCCGCCACGAGCTGCACCCTGCGCTGGCCGCCGCGGTGTTCGTCACGCTTCCGCCGTACGAGACTCCGACCGGGCGGCTGCTGGGCACCGTGCATTTCCAGCGGATGCTGCGCTACCCGCCGCACGAGCGGCTCGGCACGATCATCGACGACACGCTCGAGCCGGTGGCCGCTGGCGCCAGCGCCGCCGAGGTCGCGCGCCTGCTGGCGAGCTACAACCTCGTCTCGGTCCCCGTCGTCGACCAGGGCCATCGCCTCGTCGGCGCGGTCAGCATCGACGACGTGCTGGACTATCTGCTGCCCGACGACTGGCGATCGCATGACGCCGATCATCCGGTCGAGGCATCCGAATCCCGACCCACGACCGCGAGCATCCCGAGGAGGCGCTGATGGCACGCACCAACCGCCGGATGGCGCTGGATGCCCCGCGCGGGCGCTCGGGCATGCTCGGCGCGCGCACACCGCAGCCCTCGCGCGATCGCTTCGGCCGGTTCTCAGAGGCCTTCGCGCGCGGCATGGGCACCTCGGGATTCCTCATCGGCATGACGGTCTTCGTCGTCGTGTGGCTGACCTGGAACACGCTGGCCCCGCGCGAGCTGCAGTTCGACCCGCGCGAGTACAACTACACGCTGCTGACACTGATCCTGTCGCTGCAGGCCTCGTACGCGGCGCCCCTGATCCTGCTGGCGCAGAACCGGCAGGACGACCGTGACCGCGTGCAGATCGAGCAGGATCGCCAGCGCGCCGAGCGCAACCTCGCCGACACCGAGTACCTGGCGCGCGAGGTCGTGGCCCTGCGGATGGCGCTCACCGACGTGTCGAGCGAGGTGCTCACGCGCGATGCGCTGCGCGCCGAGCTGAAGGCCCTGCTGGATCAGCTGCAGCCACGCACCGAGGTCGCCGAGCCCGACCGCGCGGCGAAATGACCGACGCCTCCCGGACCCAGCGCGTGCGGGCCGCGGTCGGCGCCGTCACCGACCCCGAGCTTCGGCGCCCGCTTTCTGAGCTCGGCATGCTCCGCGAGATCGCGGTGCGCGGGGCGGTCGCGCACGTGGGCATCGCGCTGACGATCGTCGGATGCCCCGCCGCGACGCGCATCGAACGCGACGTGCGTGAGGCCGCGGCATCGGTCGTCGGCGTAGAGGAGGTCGAGGTGACGGTGGGGGTGATGACCCCCGCCGAGCGCGCCTGGCTCACCGAGCGGCTGCGCGGTGGCCGCGCGCCGCGCACGATGCCGTTCGGCCCCGACTCGCTCACCCGCGTGATCGCGGTCACCAGCGGCAAGGGCGGCGTCGGCAAGTCGACCGTCACGGCGAACCTGGCTGTCGCGCTCGCCGAGCGGGGCCTGGCCGTCGGGCTCGTGGACGCCGACGTGCACGGCTTCTCGATCCCCGGGCTGCTCGGCCTCGTGGACGCCGACGGGCTGCCGCCGCAGCCGACGCGCATCGACGACCTCATGCTGCCGCCGGTCGCGTACGGGGTGAAGACGATCTCGATCGGCATGTTCCTGCGCCGCGGCGACGCCAACGGCCCGCTGGGCGCCGTCGCGTGGCGCGGTCCGATGCTCCATCGCACGGTGCAGCAGTTCCTCACCGACGTGCATTTCGGCGACCTCGACGTGCTGCTGCTGGACATGCCGCCCGGCACGGGCGATGTCGCCATCTCGGTCGGGCAGCTGCTGCCCCACGCCGAGGTCGTCGTCGTGACCACGCCGCAGGCGGCGGCGTCCGACGTCGCCGTGCGCAGCGGCCTGGTGGCCCGTCAGACCGGGCAAAGGGTGATCGGCGTCATCGAGAACATGGCGGCCCTCGTGCTGCCGGACGGCTCGACGCTCGACCTGTTCGGGTCGGGCGGCGGTGCGGATGTCGCGGCGGCGCTGTCCCGCGACGGCGAGGACGTGGCGCTGCTCGCGTCGATCCCCCTCAGTGCCTCGCTGCGCGCCGACGGCGACGCCGGCACGCCCGTCGTGATCGCCCATCCGGACGACCCCGCAGCCGTCGCCGTGCTGGCGCTCGCGGAGCGTCTGGCGGGCCCCCGCGGGCTCTCGGGCCGCTCGCTGCCGCTGCGCCCCGCGTGAGCGGGTCAGGTGGCTTCGGAGTCGAACGGCGGCACCTCGCCCGGCGAGAACCGCGCCGGGGGGTCCGGGGGCGCGAGCGGCGCGGTGATCGCCGCTGCGGCAGCCGCCGTCTTCACCGTCGCGACCGGCGCGTCCTCGAGCAGCGCCTCACGGATGATGCGGCGCGGGTCGTACCGGCGCGGGTCGAGCGTGCGCCAGTCGATGTCGTCGAAGTCCTCACCCATCTCGTCCTTGACGCGCGACTTCGCGTCGGTGAGGTAGCCGCGCACGCGCTTGGTCAGGTTGGCGAGAGCCTCCGCGTAGCGAGGCAGCCGCTCGGGGCCGATCACGAACGCGGCGATGACACCGATCAGCAGAAGCTTCTCGATCGTCAGGCCGAAGAACATGCACTCAGATTACCCGCGAGCGCGGCGCCTTCCCGCACCGCACGGTCGCAGTAGGCTGGCGCGGAAGGAGAACCATGCCCGACCTGCACGCGAACAACCGGTTCGCCGATGAAGCGACCTTCGAACCCGAGCACATCGCCCGCGCCCGCGCGCACGCGATGGAACTCGGCGCGGCACCGGTCAGCCCCGCCGTGGGCGCGCAGTGCGCGGTCATCGCCGCCGCCTCACGGGCCCTCAACATCGTCGAGATCGGCACGGGCGCGGGCGTGTCGAGCCTGTGGCTGCTGTACGGTTCGCCGCGGGCCACCCTCACCACGATCGACAACGAGCCCGAGCACCTGGGCGCCGCGCGTCAGGCGTTCGCCGACGCGAAGATCCCGCCCGCGCGCGCCCGCTTCATCACGGGGCGCGCGTCCGAGGTGCTTCCGCGCATGAACGAGGCGTCGTATGACATCGTCCTCGTCGACGCCGACCCCGAAGGGGTCATCGAGTACGTCGAGCACGGCCTGCGCCTCGTGCGCGCCGGCGGCACGGTGCTCGTCCCGCGCGTGCTGGCGGGGGGCGCCGTGGCCGATCCTGTCCGGCGCGACCCGATCACGTCGGCGTACCGCTCGCTCATCCAAGAGACCCAGGCCTCGCCCGCCGTCATCGGCGCGCTGTCGATCGTCGGCGAGGGGCTGCTTCAGCTCACCACGGTTGAGGCGGACTGACGCAGAAGCGGAACGGCCGGTCTGAGGACCGGCCGTTCCGCTTCTGCGTCAGCGTGTCACGCGGCGTTGACCACACCGCCGAGCACGTCGTAGAGTTCCTTCGCTTCGGCGTCGTTCACCGATACGACGAGGCGTCCGCCGCCTTCGAGCGGAACGCGGACGATGATGAGGCGCCCTTCCTTCACGGCCTCCATTGGCCCGTCTCCGGTTCTCGGCTTCATCGCTGCCATGGTGGCTCCCTTTCGTCGATAGGTCTGCCTCCCAAGTTTATCCCGTGCCGCGACGCCCCGAAAATCGCGGCCCGGGCACTGGGGATCCGCCGACTCACGGAACGCTCCAGATCGTGTTGCCGAGCCCGTACATGTTGTAGATCCACCACCACTGCCCGACGAGGCACGCCAGGACCACTCCGGCGCGCCACCAGGCCGACCGCGGCATGGCCGCGGCACCCCACAGCGGCGAGAGCGGGACGAGCAGCCGAAAGAGGCTCGACTGCGGAAAGAACACCGCCAGCAGGTACACGAGGTAGGCGGCGGCCCACAGCCGGATGTCGGCGCCCAGCCGCCGCACGTGCGGCTCGAACAGCAGCAGCGCGGCGGCGCCGATCACAGCCGCCACGAGCGCCGCGACCGCGAGCCAGGCCGGCAGCCCCCACTGCGCGAACCAGTACTGCGCGCCGATCACGAACCCGTCGAACGGGAGGAAGGCTCCGTCCCACCCGGGGATCCAGTTGCGCCGCCAGGCGAGTTCGGTCGAGAGGTACGCGGACGAGTCCCCGGTGACGACCGCGGCGATCACCTGCCACGCGAAGCCGACGACCGCCGCCAGCAGCCCCGTCGCCACGATGTGGACGACCTGCGCCGTCGAAAGCGCCTCGCGCCGCCGCGTCACCCAGCGCACGACCCCGTGGAGGGCGAGGAAGAGCGAGAAGGCCAGAACGCCAGGACGAGTGAAGCCCATCAGCGGGATGAGCAGGTACAGCCACGCGTAGCGGCGCAGCATCACCGCCCACAGCGCGAGGAACAGCAACAGCAGGAAGAGCGTCTCGGCGTACGCGACCTGGAACAGGCCCGCGAGCGGCCCGAACGCGAAGAACACCACCGCCCACGTCGCCATCGCGTCGTCACCGCGCAGGCGGAGCATCCGGTACAGCACGAGGCAGGCGCCGTAGCCCGCCGCGAGCGATACGAGGATCGCACCTTCCGGCCAGCCGCCCAGCAGCACCCCGAAGGCGTTCGAGAGATATGCGTAGATCGGCATGAAGGCCCACGGGTTCTCGGCCACCTGACCGGCTCCCGTGAGCGGGAGCACCGACGGGTACCCGTTCAGGGCGGCGAACCAGTACCACTGGCCGTCCCAGCCGGTGACGAGCGTGACGAGACTCGGCGCCACACCGAACCGTGACGAGAATCCCGACATCGCACTGGTCATCAAGAACAAGACCGTCGTCACGGCCCGTGCAATGACATAGATCGCGAGCACCCGCACCGCGACCGGCAGGCGCCCCCATGCCCGCACCAGCCCCGGCCGGGTCGGCGGCTTCTGCGGCTCCGGCGGCTCGGTCAGCTCAGCCACGCCCGCAGGCCGCGCTCGACGTCTGCTATCTGGGCGAGCGGCACGCGCTCCTGGTCGTGGTGCGCCAGGCTCGGGTCGCCCGGCCCGTAGTTGACCGCGGGAACCCCCAGCGCCGAGAAGCGCGCCACGTCGGTCCAGCCGTACTTGGGCCGCGGCTGGGCACCGACCGCCGCGACGAACTCCTGCGCGAGCGGGGCGTCCAGCCCGGGGCGGGCGCCGGCGGCGCGATCGATGACCTCGACCTCGAAGCCCGCGAGCACCTCGGTCACATGCGCGATCGCCTCGTCGATCGAACGGCTCGGGGCGAAGCGATAGTTCACCTCGACCTCGCACAGGTCGGGAATGACGTTGCCGGCGATGCCGCCGCCGATGCGCACCGCGTTCAGCCCTTCGCGGTAGGCGAGGCCGTCCACGACGATCTCCTGCGGCTCGTACCCCGCCAGCCGCGCGAGGATCGGGGCCGCCGCGTGGATCGCGTTGTCGCCCATCCACGCGCGGGCGCTGTGCGCGCGCACGCCGTGGGTGCGCACGATCGCCCGCAGGTTGCCGTTGCATCCGCCCTCGACCTGGCCGTTGCTCGGCTCGCCGAGGATCGCGAAGTCGCCGGCGAACAGGTCGGGCCGCGTGCGCGCGAGCCGGGTCAGGCCGTTGAGATCGGCATCCACCTCCTCGTGGTCGTACCACATCCACGTGAGGTCGACGCGAGGGTCGGAGAGCTCGGCCGCGAGCTTGAGCTGCACCGCGACGCCGGCCTTCATGTCGACGGTGCCGCGACCCCACAGGTACGCCTCGCCGTCGATCTCGATGTCGCGCGTGGGAAGGTTCGCGTTGATCGGCACCGTGTCGATGTGCCCCGCGATGACCACCCGCTGCGCACGCCCCAGGTCGGTCCGCGCGACGATGGTGTCGCCGTCGCGGTACACCTCGAGATGCGGCAGCGCCCGCACGGCCTGGTCGATCGCGTCGGCGAGGGCGAGCTCGTCGCCCGAGACGCTCGGGAGGTCGCAGATGGTTCGGGTCAGATCGACGGATGACGCGGAGAGGTCGAGCGGCGGCATCCCCCGAGTCTATCGACCGCGCCTTCGTCGCCCGCCCTCGGCCGCCGCGAGCGCGGGGGTCGAGACGAACCGCGCTACCGTGGAGGGCATGACTGACGCGCGCTGGGTGTGGGGTGTGGGCCTTGCCACGACCTCCGAGAACGGAACCGTGCTCGATACGTGGTTCCCCGAGCCGAAGGCGGGGCGCATCCCGCTCGGCTACGACCCCACGATGCCCCCGGAAGACCTCGAGCGCCACGCCGTGGCCGACCCCCGGCGCGCAGTCACCGTCGACGTGGTGACCCTCGAGGTCGATCTCGACGCGGCGCCGGCGTCGACCTCGGACGCGTACCTGCGTCTGCACGCGCTCTCGCACCGGCTCGCGCGTCCCAACGAGGTCAACCTCGACGGGGTGTTCGCCCACCTGCCGAACGTCGCGTGGACGACTGCGGGGCCGATGCATCCCGACGACGCGACGCGCCTGCGGCCGTTCCTGCAGCGCGACGGCGTGCAGCTGCAGGGCCTCGACAAGTTCCCGCGCCTGCTCGACTACGTCACGCCCCCGGGTGTGCGGATCGCGGATGCCTCGCGTGTGCGCCTCGGGGCCTACCTCTCCCCCGGCACCACCGTGATGCACGAAGGCTTCGTGAATTTCAACGCCGGCACCCTCGGCGCGTCCATGGTCGAGGGGCGCATCTCGCAGGGCGTCGTCGTCGGCGACGGCAGCGACATCGGGGGCGGCGCATCCATCATGGGCACGCTGTCGGGCGGCGGCACGCACAAGGTCTCGATCGGGGCGCGCACCCTCCTGGGCGCCAACGCGGGAGTGGGCATCTCGCTCGGCGACGACTGCGTCGTCGAGGCGGGGCTCTACGTCACCGCGGGGTCGAAGATCGTCCTGGCGGACGAGCCGCCGAAGGCGGACGGCACGCGGCCCATCGCGAAGGGGTCCGAGCTGTCAGGCGTCGACGGGCTGCTGTTGCGGCGCAACTCGATCACCGGCGCGGTCGAGGCGGTTCGGCGCTCAGGCGTGGGCGTGGCGCTCAACGAGGCGCTGCACGCCTGAGACGGCATCCGAGGCGGGCTAGGCTCCCAGCATGTCGAAGCGCATGAGCAAGAGCGTCTACGAGTCCGAACTGCGCACCCTGCAGTCACGCCTGGTCGACATGCAGGCGTGGGTGCAGGCCTCCGGCGCCCGCGTCGTGGTGATCTTCGAGGGGCGCGACGCGGCGGGCAAGGGTTCCACGATCAAGCGCGTCTCGGAGTACCTCAATCCCCGCGTGGCGCGGATCGTCGCGCTGCCCGCGCCGACCGAGCGCGAACGCACGCAATGGTACTTCCAGCGCTATGTGCCGCACATGCCCGCCGCGGGCGAGATCGTGCTGATGGACCGGTCCTGGTACAACCGCGCCGGCGTCGAGCACGTCATGGGGTACTGCACGAACACCGAATACCACCGGTTCCTGCACCAGGCTCCGATCTTCGAGCGCATGCTGGTCGAAGACGGAGTGATCCTGCTGAAGTACTGGTTCAGCGTGTCGCCCGAGGAGCAGGAGAACCGCTTCCGGTCCCGCGCCGAAGACCCGATGCGCCGATGGAAGCTGTCGGCCAACGACGTCCTGTCGATCACGAAGTGGGAGGACTACTCTCGCGCGAAGGACACCATGTTCGTGCACACCGACATCCCCGAGGCGCCGTGGTTCGAGGTCCCGTCGATCGACAAGCGCCGCAGCCGCATCAACATGATCCACCACCTGCTCTCGCGCATCCCCTACGAGCTCGTCGAGCGGGCGCCGATCGTGATCCCCCCGCGGCCGCCCTCGGGCGGCTACGAGAGGCCGCCGCGAAACCTCGAGAACTATGTGCCGGACTACGCCGCGACGCTGATGGACTGAACAGAAAGGGGGCCAAGAGCGGATGCCGCTCCTGGCCCCCTTTCGTGTGCTCGCCGTCAGGCCAGGCCGGGGTAGTCGCGCTCGGGGGCGCCGATATACAGCTGCTGCGGGCGTCCGATCTTGGTCTGCGGGTCGCCCACGGCCTCGCGCCACTGCGCGAGCCAGCCGGGCAGGCGGCCGATCGCGAACAGCACGGTGAACATGCGCGTCGGGAAGCCCATCGCCTTGTAGATGACACCGGTGTAGAAGTCGACGTTGGGGTAGAGCCGCCGCTCCTTGAAGTAGTCGTCGTTGAGGGCGATCTCTTCGAGCTCTTTCGCAAGGTCGAGGAGCGGATCGTGTACGCCCAGCTCGCGCAGCACCTCGTCGGCGGACTCCTTGACGAGCTTCGCGCGCGGGTCGTAGTTCTTGTAGACGCGGTGCCCGAAGCCCATGAGCTTGACGCCGTCTTCTTTGTTCTTGACGCGCTCGACGAAACGCTGCACCGACTCGCCGGACTCGCGGATCTGGGCGAGCATGTTCAGGACGGCCTCGTTCGCGCCGCCGTGCAGCGGGCCGTACAGAGCGTTGATGCCCGCCGAGATCGATGAGAACTGGTTGGCCCCCGTCGAGCCCACCAGGCGCACCGTCGAGGTCGACGCGTTCTGCTCGTGGTCCTCGTGGAGGATCAGCAGGCGCTCGAGCGCACGCGACATGACGGGGTTGACCTCGTAGATCTCGCTCAGCACGCCGAAGTTCAGCTTCAGGAAGTTGTCGACGAAGCCCAGCGAGTTGTCGGGGTAGAGGAACGCCTGCCCGATGCTCTTCTTGTGCGCGTAGGCGGCGATCACCGGCAGCTTCGCGAGCATGCGGACGGTGTTGAGCTCGACGTGCTCGGGGTTGGCCGGGTCGGACTGGTTCTCGTAGTAGGTCGACAGCGCCGAGACGGCCGACGACAGCACCGACATGGGGTGCGCGGTGTGCGGCAGGGCCGAGAAGAAGCGCTTGAGGTCTTCGTGCAGCAGCGTGTGGCGTCGGATGCGCTCGTCGAACGCCGCGAGCTCGTCGGCGGTCGGCAGCTCGCCGTAGATGAGCAGCCACGCCACCTCGAGGTAGGTGCTGTTCTTCGCGAGTTGCTCGATCGGGTAGCCGCGATAGCGCAGGATGCCCTGGTCGCCGTCGATGTACGTGATGGCGGACTTCGTCGCCGAGGTGTTGACGAATCCGTAGTCGAGCGTCGTCAGGCCGGTCTGGCGGGTGAACGTCGAGATGTCGACGCTCGCGAGCCCGTCGGTACCCCTCAGCACCGGGAACTCGGCCGTGCGATCTCCGATCGTCAGAGTGGCCTTCTCGTGCTGGGTGCCCGCATCGCTCACGGTGCCTCCTCGCGTTGTCAACGTACCGGGGTCGGCCGGTGCGGTCGCGCCGAGGCGGCCAGTCCGCAAACCGGAACGGCGACGCGGATTGCGCATCACCGTGCACTTACAGCCTAACGGCCCCCCGGACATAGTGCCGACACAGCCGCCATCTGCCGCGATCGGCGGGTGGTTTCGGGTGAACCGGTTCAGCAGTGGCGCAGACGAGCCGCGGCGGCGTCGATGCGCTCGTCGGACGCCGTGAGCGAGAGCCGCACGTGCTGCAGATAATGAGCGCCGTAGAAATGCCCGGGTCCAGCGAGGATTCCGAGATCGGCGAGTCGATCGAGGCTCTCCCACGCATCCCGGCCCTCGGTGGCCCACAGGTAGAGACCTGCCTCGCTGCGGTCGACCCGGAAGCCGGCCGCCTCGACGGCGGGCTTGAGCACCTCGCGGCGTCGACGGTAGAGCTCCTTCTGCGCCGCCACGTGCGCTTCGTCGCCGAGCGCGGCGACCATCGCCGCCTGCACCGGGGCCGGCAGCATCAGGCCCAGGTGCTTGCGCGCCGTGAGCAGCCGTGCCACGAGGCCGGGGTCGCCCGCGAGGAACGCCGCGCGGTAGCCCGCGAGGTTCGACTGCTTGCTGAGGGAGTAGACCGACAGCGCGCCCGTCAGATCCGAGCCCACCACGCGCGGGTCGAGCACCGACGGCACCGGCTCGGCATCCCACGGGGCATCCCACCCCAGTTCGGCGTAGCACTCGTCGCTGGCCAGCACCGCCCCCAGCGCGCGTGCGCGTACGACCGCGGCGCGAAGGGAGGCGGCATCCCACACCCGCCCGTCCGGATTGCCGGGCGAGTTCACCCACACCAGCCGCGTGCCCTCGGGCCACTGGTCGGGATCGTCCGCCGCGACCGGGGTCGCGCCGACCAGCTTCGCGCCGACCTCATAAGTCGGGTAGGCCGCCCGCGGATGCACCACGACATCGCCCGGCCCCAGGCCCAGCAGCAGCGGCAGCAGCGCGACGAGCTCTTTCGATCCGATCGTCGGCAGCACGTTCTCGGGGCCGAGGCCCGAAACGCCGCGACGGCGCGCATACCACTCGGCGATCGCCTCGCGCAGGGCCGGGGTGCCGACCGTCTGCGGGTAGGCGTGGGCGTCGGTCGCGCGCGCGATGGCCTCGGCCACGACAGCCGGCGTCGGGTCGACCGGCGAGCCGATCGAGAGGTCGACGATGCCGTCCGGGTGTGCGCGGGCGCGCTCGGCGTAGGGCGCGACCGAGTCCCACGGGTAGTCCGCGAGGTCGGCGACCCCCATCAGTGCGCCTGCGGGGGAAGCGCCTCGATGATCGGGTGATCCTTGTGGATCACGCCCACCTTGGCGGCGCCGCCGGGCGAGCCGACGTCGTCGAAGAACTCGACATTAGCCTTGTAGTAGTCCTGCCATTCGTCGGGCAGGTCGTCTTCGTAGTAGATCGCCTCGACCGGGCACACCGGCTCGCACGCACCACAGTCGACGCACTCGTCGGGATGGATGTAGAGGCTGCGTTCGCCCTCGTAGATGCAGTCGACCGGACACTCGTCGATGCACGCGCGGTCCTTGACGTCCACGCACGGGAGGGCGATCACATAAGTCACGGATCCAGTCTAAGCCGAGCCGTGCGGTGAGGATGCCTCGGCCCCGCCCGCGTCGCCGGAGGCGGCATCCGCCTCCCGCCCCTCGCGCGGCAAGCCCCGCCCGCCCTGCCCCGCACCCGTCGGCGGCACCATGCGCGGCAGCCGATCGGGCCACGCGACGGCCACCGCGACCAGCAGCGGGACCGCGATCGTCCACACGACGCCGAGGATCGACTGCGGCACGATGACCGAGCCGCCCGGACCCGCGCCCGAGAACACCAGCGTCGCGAGCATGAGGCCCAGCCCGATCGCGAGGGTCGCCCAGCGGTCCCGCGTGAGCAGCCGCACAGCCAGCAGCAGCGCGGCCGTCCCGATCAGCGCGAGCACCAATCCCAGCGGGAACCACCCGAGCGTGAACGCGTGCGCGACCGTGCCGGCGACGCCGTAGACCGCGCCCACGATGAACGCGACGACCCAGGTGCCGATCCGAGACCACGAGACTGCCACCCGACGAGTCTAGATCGCCGACGGCAAGCGCTCACGCCGCCCAGCCCCACAGACGCAGCAGCGCCGCCACGACCGCCGCGGCGGCCACCACCACCAGGAACGGCGCCCGCAGCAGCAGCAGTCCGGCCGCGACCAGCACCGCGGGGATGCGCGCATCGACGACGACCTGCTGGCCCGCCCCCAGGGTCTGCACAGCCACGAGCGCGGCAAGCAGCGCGACGGTCAGCAGGTCCGAGATGCGCGCGGGCCGCGGCGCCTCGAGCACGCGCGGCGGCACGAGATAGCCGAGGGTCTTCAGCGCAACGCAGATGATGGATGCCACGAGCGTGGCCGTCCACAGGGTCATGGCAGTCCCTCCCGCTCGGCGACGCCGGCCGGTTCGTCGGGCGGCGCCTCGTCAGCGCCCAGCCAGTTGAACCACCCCACGAGCACCGCGACCACCGCGGCCACGAGCACAGGCGGGCCCGGCATGAGCACCGGGGTCAGGATCGTCGCCACGACCGCGGCCGCGATTCCCACCGCGATCGGCTGCAGCCGGTGCAGGCGCGGCCACAGCAACGCGAGGAACGCCGCAGCGGCGGCCGCGTCGAGCCCGTACGCGCGCGGATCGCCCAGCACGTCGCCCAGGAGCGCGCCGGCGAGCGTTGAGACATTCCAGCCGACGTAGATGCCCAGCCCCGTCACCCAGAAGCCGACCAGCCGCGCGTGCGCGGACCGCTGCGCGAGCGACACCGCGGTCGACTCGTCGATCGTGTACTGCGCCGCCGCCGCACGCCGCCAGAACCCGGGGCCGATCACGGGCGACATGCGCATGCCGTAGGCGACGTTGCGCACGCCCAGCAAAGACGCCGATGCGATCGCCGCCGGAGCGGCGGCCACTCCCCCGGCCCCGATAACGCCGGCGAACGCGAACTGCGAGCCGCCCGTGAACATCAACAGGCTCAGCACGCAGGTCTGCCAGATGTCGAGACCGGATGCCACCGCCAGCGCACCGAACGAGACGCCGTACGCGCTCGTGGCGAGCGCCACGCCGAGCCCCTGCCGCCACGCGCGACGGGCCTCGGTGGAGGCATCCGCGTCGTCGAAGTCGGGAGCAGGAGTCACCCGCTCGATGCTACCGATTCGGCGCGCTTCGCCCGTCGGTCCACCCGGCTGCGGGCGGACCGGCCGTCCCGCGGGTCAGGCGTTCGCGTCCTGGCGCTTGAGGCGCGAGGCGGCGCGGCCGCGCTCGGTCGCGTCGAGCACGACCTTGCGGATGCGCACCTTCTCGGGCGTGACCTCGACGCATTCGTCGTCGCGCGCGAACTCGAGGCTCTCTTCGAGCGACAGCAGGCGCGGAGGGGTCATCGACTCGAACGTGTCGGCCGTGGAGGAGCGCATGTTGGTGAGCTTCTTCTCCTTGGTGATGTTCACGTCCATGTCGTCGGCGCGCGAGTTCTCGCCCACGACCATGCCCTCGTAGACCTCTTCGGTCGGCTGCACGAAGAACGACATGCGCTCCTGGAGCGCGATCATCGCGAACGGCGTGACGACCCCGGCGCGGTCGGCCACGATCGAGCCGTTCTGACGCGCGACGATGTGTCCGGCCCAGTCGTCGTAGCCGTGCGAGATCGCGTTGGCGATGCCCGTGCCGCGGGTGGTCGAGAGGAACTCGGTGCGAAACCCGATGAGCCCGCGCGACGGCACGACGAATTCCATGCGCACCCAGCCGGTGCCGTGGTTGGTCATGGTCTCCATGCGGCCCTTGCGCGCCGCCATGAGCTGCGTGATCGCGCCCAGGTACTCCTCGGGAGCATCGATCGTCAGGTGCTCGTAGGGCTCTTTGACCTTGCCGTCCTCGCCCTTCTTGGTCACGACCTGGGGCTTGCCGACGGTCAGCTCGAAGCCCTCGCGGCGCATGTTCTCGACGAGGATCGCGAGGGCCAGCTCGCCGCGGCCCTGCACCTCCCACGCGTCGGGGCGGCCGATGTCGACGACCTTCAGCGACACGTTGCCGACCAGCTCGCGGTCGAGGCGGTCCTTGACCATGCGAGCGGTGAGCTTGTGGCCCTTCACCTTGCCGACCAGCGGCGACGTGTTGGTGCCGATCGTCATGGAGATGGCCGGGTCGTCGACGTGGATCGCCGGGAGCGGGCGCACGTCTTCGGGGTCGGCGATCGTCTCGCCGATCGTGATCTCTTCGATGCCCGCGATCGCGACGATGTCGCCGGGGCCGGCGGACTCGGCCGGGTAGCGCTCGAGGGCGCGGGTCTTCAGCAGCTCGGTGACGCGGGCGTTGGAGTGCGTGCCGTCGTGGCGCACCCACGCGACGGTCTGGCCCTTCTTCAGGGTGCCGTTGAAGACGCGCAGCAGCGCGAGCCGGCCGAGGAACGGGCTGGAGTCGAGATTGGTGACCCACGCCTGCAACGGCGCGTCGTCGTCGTAGGCCGGAGCCGGAACGTGCTCGAGGATCGCTTCGAACAGCGGCTCGAGGTCGTCGTTGTCGGGCAGTTCTCCGTTGCCGGGACGGTTGCGCGATGCCGCGCCGGCGCGGCCGGACGCGTAGACGACCGGCACATCGAGCAGGGCGTCGACGTCGAGGTCGGGAACGTCGTCGTGCAGGTCGGATGCCAGACCGAGCAGCAGGTCGTGCGCCTCTTCCTCGACCTCGGCGATGCGCGCGTCAGGACGGTCGGTCTTGTTCACGAGGAGGATGACCGGCAGCTTCGCCTCCAGCGCCTTGCGCAGCACGAAGCGCGTCTGCGGCAGGGGGCCCTCGCTCGCGTCGACCAGCAGCACCACGCCGTCGACCATCGAGAGGCCTCGCTCGACCTCGCCGCCGAAGTCGGCGTGGCCGGGCGTGTCGATCACGTTGATCGTCACCGGCACATCGGTGTGCGCGCCGTTGTACGTGATCGCCGTGTTCTTGGCGAGGATCGTGATCCCCTTCTCGCGCTCGAGGTCGTTCGAGTCCATGGCGCGCTCTTCGACATGCGCGTGCTCGCCGAACGAGCCGGTCTGGCGAAGCATCGCGTCGACGAGAGTGGTCTTGCCGTGGTCGACATGCGCGACGATCGCGACGTTGCGGAGATCGGTACGGAGGGCGCGCGCCATGAGGGTCATCCTAGAAAGAAGAGGGGACGCCGGGAATCCGGCATCCCCTATTCTATCGGGCTGTCGCCTGCGTCACGCCTGAGCGTCGTCTCCGCGCTGCACAAGCAGGGCGCGGGCCTCGCGGCGCACCCTCTGCTCCTCGGGGTTCGGAACCGGGACCGCGGCGATGAGACGCTGCGTGTAGGGATCCTGAGCGCCCCGCAAGATCTCGTCGCGCGTGCCGGTCTCAACGAGCTTGCCGTGGTGCATCACCGCGATCCGGTGGGCGAGGATGTCGACGACGGCGAGGTCGTGGCTGATGAACAGGCACGCGAACTGCAGCTCCTCCTGGAGCTCCTGAAGCAGCTCCAGGAAGCGCGCCTGCACCGACACGTCCAGCGCCGAGGTCGGCTCGTCGGCCACCAGCAGCTCGGGGGCGAGCGCGAGGGCGCGGGCGATGCCCACACGCTGACGCTGGCCGCCCGACAGCTCGTGCGGGAAGCGGTTGCGATACGATCTCGGCAGCTCCACCTGGCTGAGGAGCGTCTCGACGCGCCTGTCGAGGTCCTTGCCCTTGGCCAGCCCCGACAGCAGGATCGGCTCGCCGATCGACTGGCCGATCGGCATGCGCGGGTTCAGCGACGACGCCGGGTCCTGGAAGACGATGCCGGTGCGCCGGCGGATCGCGAACAGCTCCTTCTGGGTCGCCCTCGAGATGTCGGTTCCCACCGCGGTGAGCCTGCCCTCGGCGATCGGCAGCAGACCGATCGCGGCACGGCCGAGCGTGGTCTTGCCCGAGCCCGACTCCCCCACGAGCCCGACGATCTCGCCCGGGTAGATGGCCAGGTCGATGTGCTCGGCGGCACGGAAGGCGGGGATGCGCCCGCGCTTGGGGTACTCGATCGCGACGTCCTCGAAGGACAGCACGGGAGTGCGCGTCTCGATCGTCTCCTCGGCCGCGTCGGTGGCCCGCTCGCGGATCGATGACACCGACGGGACGGCGGTCTCCTCCATGACGGCGGCGGGGCCGGCGTCGGCATCCTCGAGCACCCCGAGGCCGAGGTGCGGCACCGAGGCGAGCAGCTGCTGCGTGTACGGATGCTTCGGCGCGTGGAAGATCTCGCTCACCGTGCCGGACTCGACCACGACCCCGCTCTTCATGACCAGGATGCGGTCGGCGAGGTCGGCGACCACCCCCATGTCGTGCGTGATGAGGATGATCGCCGAGTCCAGGCGCTTGTGGAGGTTCCGCAGCAGGTCGAGGATCTCGGCCTGCACCGTGACGTCCAGCGCCGTAGTGGGCTCGTCCGCGATGAGCAGCAGCGGGTCGCACGAGATCGTCTGCGCGATCATCGCACGCTGGCGCTGCCCGCCCGACAACTGATGCGGGTACTTGTGGAACGACTGCTCGGGGTTGGGCATCTCGACCATGCGCAGCAGTTCGACCGCCCGCTCTTTGGCGATCGAGGGAGCGAGCGAACGGTCGTGCGAGCGCAGCGCCTCGACGATCTGGAAGCCGATCGTGTAGACCGGGTTGAGCGCGGTCATCGGCTCCTGGAAGATGACCGCGATCTCATTGCCGCGCAGCGACCGCAGGGTCGCGTCGTCCACACCGCGCAGTTCGCGTCCCAGCAGCTTGATCGAACCCGTCACGCGCGAGTTCTCCGGCAGCAGGCCCAGAAGCGCCATCGAGCTCGTGCTCTTTCCCGACCCCGACTCGCCCACGATCGCGAGCACCTCGCCGCGCCGCACGACGTAGTTCATGTCGACCGCGGCGGGATAGAACTCGCCCTCGACCCAGAACTCGACGCCGAGACCGCCGACGTCGAGGATCGTCTCGGGCAGGGCGTTGTGCGCCGCCGCGATATCGGCGTCGATGCCCGTGGTGTCAGTCATTCGTGGTGTCCCATCTGAGAAGCTTGGGGTCATGCCGTTCCAGGAGGTCTTCTATCGGCCGGTGTTCAGCCGGATCCTCGCTGCGGTGACGATCGGCGTCTGCGCCATAGGCGTGATCGCGATGGTCTGGCAGGACGCGGAGTCGGCCGTGCGATACGCGTGGCTGCTGGCGCTCATCGCCGTGGTGGCATGGGCGATGTTCTGGCGTCCGAGCCTGCGGGTGCAGGAGCACGGCATCACCGTCGTGAACGTCTTTCGCACGCACTTCGTCGCGTGGCCGGCGATCGAGGCCATCGAGACGAAGTACTCGCTGACGCTGCGCACCGCGCACGGCGTGGTCCGCGCGTGGGCCTCGCCCGCTCCCGGGCGCCAGCGCACGTACGGCCTTGCGCGCAAGGACTTCGACGGCGTCGGGCAGTCGGCTCGCGGCGAGCACGAAAGCCTCCGGCCGAGCGACGCGCTGAGCACGCCCGGCGGAAACCTCGCGCAGGTCATCCGCGGCCACTGGGAGCGGATGAGCGCCGCGGGCCTGTTCGCGAGCGGCGTCGACCCCGAGGCATCCGTCACCACCTGGCATTGGACGACGATCGCCGTGATCGCCGGCCTGGCGGCGGCGACGATCGTCGGCCTGCTGGTGTAGCAGCGTCACCACGTCATCGCTCCGTGTCGCGCGCAGCGTCGTCGGGGTCCAGCGGACTCTGATCGGTCGCGCGCGCGATGTCGGTGATGTCGGGTGCGTCCGTCATCGTCAGAGCGGCCGACTCGAGCGCGGCCGGAGCGATCGGGCCGTTTGCCCGGGCCGCTCGAGCCATCGCGCGCTCGCTCGGCATCTTCTTCTGGCGCGGGTCGAACGCATCGCGCAGACCGTCGCCGATGAAGTTCACGCACAGGGCGATGACGATGATGAAGATGCCGGGCCACCAGAAGATCCAAGGACGCGTCGAGAACGCCGCCTGGTTCTCGGAGATGATCTTGCCGAGAGAGGTGTCGGGCGACTGCACGCCGAAGCCGAGGAAGCTCAGCGACGACTCGAGCAGGATCGCGCCGGCCATGAGCAGCGTCGCGTTCACCACGATCACGCCCACGGAGTTGGGCAGGATGTGCCGGAAGATGATGCGACGATCGCGGGCGCCCGACACGCGCGCGGCATCCACGAACTCGCGCTCGCGCAGCGAGAGGAACTCCCCGCGCACGAGCCTTGCCATGGTCGTCCACGCGAAGATGCCGATCACCACACCGAGCACGGCCGCGCCGAGGCTGCCGAAGGTGTTTCCGAGCACCGATCCGATCACGATCAGCGGGATCGTGATGATGACGTCGGTGAAGCGCATGAGCACCGAGTCGGTCCACTTGCCGTAGTAGCCGGCCACCGCGCCGATGACGACGCCGATCACGGTCGCGACGACGCCGGCGAGCACCATCACCATGAGCGACTGCTGCGCGCCGCGCATCACGACGGCGAAGATGTCGCGGCCGACCTCGTCCTGACCGAACGGGTGATCGCCGAACTGCAGCGGCCACAGGGTCATCGTCGGCACGCCGTTGTTGACCTTCGGGGGGATCTCGTCCCACGAGTACTGCCACCAGCCGGGAATGCGCAGACCCCACAGATTCACGCCGACCGAGGTGAACGCGAGGATCACGATGAACCCGAGCACGATCATCGAGACAAGCGCGCCGCGGTGCCGGAAGAACCGGCGCCGGACGATCTGCCCCTGGCTGAGGCCCTCGGTCTCTTTCTGCTCGATGGAGACTTCCGCCATCGCCTCGCTCTCGCGGGCGTCGGGTTCGTTGAGGCTCGTGGTCATGTCAGCCCACCTTGATTCTCGGGTCGAGTGCCGCGTAGACGAGGTCCGCGATGAGGTTGAACAGGACCGCGAGCGTGCCGGTGACGACGAAGAACGCCATCACCGGGTTCGGGTCGTGCGCGTCGAGGGCGGTGACGAACAGGCGCCCCATGCCCGTCCACCCGAAGACCGTCTCGGTGACGACCGCGCCGCCGATGATCGCGCCGACGTCGAAGGCGATGATCGTCGTGATGGGAATCAGCGCGTTGCGGAACGCGTGGCGGACGACGACGGTGCGCTGGGTCAAGCCCTTGGCCCGCGCCGTGCGGATGTAGTCCTGGTTCATCACCTCGAGCAGGCTCGCACGCGAGTAGCGCGTGTAGCTCGCGAAGGAGATGAGGATGATCGCGATCGTCGGCAGCAGCAGGTGCGTGTACAGGTCGATGCCCTGCACCCAGAAGTTGCCGCCGAGACCCGGCGTCGAGGCGCCGACGGTCGCGATCGGGCGCCCGCGCACACGGCTGGAGTTCGAGTAGGCCTGCCAGTACGACATGAACTTGTCGAGGGCGGTGAGGCCCGCGACCAGGAACCCGACGATCGCGGTCGTGCGAGCCACAGGGGGACGGTCGGGCGACCCCATGAACCAGCCGATCGCACCGCTGACGACGATCGCCAGCACAATGAGCACGAGGAAGAACCACAGGGTCATCCCGTTGAGGATGTAGTTCATCATCGGGAAGTACAGGGCGATGCCCAGGGCTGCGACGATGAGCGACGCGTACAGCGCCTTGCGGTTGCGAAGACCGGTCGAGACCGCGGTCACGCCGAAGGCGATGCCGATGGCCAGGAACGCGTAGACGACGATCCCGATGCTCGGGTCGGCGAACCATTCGGTCAGCGACAGGAACGCGAGCACCGCGCCGGTGGCGACCGCCGAGATCGCCAGCACGGTCAGACGTCGTCGCCATCGGCCGCCGATGAGAGACATCCAGATCAGGCCCGCGACGAGTGAGATGCCGATGATCACCGGCACCGAGATCGTCGGATCGCCCAGCCAGTTGTTCATCTGGATCGCGCCGTACTGCTTGAGCAGCACCGCGACCCAGAAGATCGGCAGCGAGAAGAACAGGAATGACAGCAGCGTCACTCCGTAGTCGAAGCCGGTGTACTGACGCAGCGCCGAGACGATGCCGACGGTGATGCCCAAGACGATCGCCACGACGGTGGCGGTGGTGACCAGCGTCAGCGTCGACGAGATCGCGTTGCCCAGCAGTGCGTTCACCGACTGGTTCTGGATGCTGATGCCGAAGTCTCCGCGAAACAGCCCGCCGAGCCACAGGAAGTAGCGCAGCGGCGGCGGGACGTCGAGATTCAGAAGCTTGGTGCGAGCTTCGATGAGTTCCAGCTTGTTCGGCGCGTTGCCCTGTCGCAGGTCTTCGAGCGGATCGCCCGAGAAGGACACGAGCAGATACATCAGGAACGTGGCCGCGAAGAGCACGAAGATCGACGCGATCAGTCGCCGGATGATGAATGAAGCCATAACTGTGGCCGCCTGCCAATCGATGATTCGGCGCAGCAGCAGACCGGCGTCGACACCCGGCCTCCTGCTCCGCCGCTGGGAGGAGTCTAACGCGCGGGGGTGCAGGCCCCCTTATGGGACCTGCACCCCTCGCAGTGGCTCACCGGACCGCGGTCCGATGGCTGCCGCTCAGGCGATTACTCGCCCGTGACCTCCCAATCCCAGGCGTTCCAGAACACCGTCGGAGCCAGGATCGACGACGTCACGTTGGTGACGCGGTCGCTCACCGCGGTGACCTCGGGGAACTGGAAGATCGTCACACCGTAGAAGTCATTCCACAGCGCGGTGTCCAGGTCGATCTGCAGGTCGATCTTCTTGTCCTCGTCGAACTCGACGTTGAGGGCCGCCACGGCCGCGTCCACATCCGCGTTGGAGAAGAAGTTCAGGTTGTTGACGCCGCCGGTCTCGAACGTCGGAAGCGAGTTCGTGACGCCGAGGCTCGTGGACTGCCATCCGAACAGCGACGCGTCGTAGGCGCCCGGCGTGCCGAGAAGACCGCCCCAATCCTCAGAGCCGCAGTCAGTGACGTTGAAGCCCGCCTTGGCGGCCGAGGCCTGGATCAGCGCGAACTCGTTGACACGACGCGGGTTGTTCGAGGCGTACAGGATGCAGACCGAGGTGTCGGTGATGCCGGACTCGGCCAGCAGCGCCTTCGCGCCCTCGATGTCGACGTCGGCGAACGCGTCGGAGCCGTTGACGGCGACCGACTCGTCGTAGCCTTCTGCGCCGGGCACGAAGATCTGCGAGTTGCGGACGATCGCGGTGTCGCCGATGATCGGCTTGATCAGCGTGTCGACGATCTCCTGACGGGGGATCACCTTCATGAACGCCTCACGGACCTTGGGGTTCGAGAAGATGTTCTGCGGGTTCTTGCCATTGTCGAACTGCAGGTCGACGTGCTCGTACGTGCCACCGAGGCTCGTGTCGACGGTGATGCCGTCGATACCCTCGAGAGCGGTCGTGAGGTCGGCCGTGGCCTGCGGCTGGATGATGTCGACCTCGCCGTTCTCCAGCGCCTGCACCGCCGCGAGCGGGTCAGGGATGAAGCGGATCGTGATCTCTTCGATGCTCGGGGTGTTGTCACCCGTGTACTCGGGGTTGGCCGTCAGCGTGACGTACTGGTCGGCGACGTAGTCGCTGATCTGGTACGGGCCGCTGGCGACGACGAGGTCCGGGTCGTCGGGCATCTCGGTGAAGTTGAAGCCCGAGTTCCAGAACGCCGAGATCGGCGCGAGCGCCGCGGCGTCGTTGTTCTCGATCGCGTCGACGACCGCCTGGGCGGCCTCTTCGTTGTCGTCGATGCCGAGCGCCTTCTTGCCCACGATGTGAGCAGGCAGCATCTCGCCCATCGTGGCGAAGGTGAGCTCCCAGTCGACGAAGGGCTGGTCGTACGTGATGGTGACCGAGCGGCCGTCATCGCCGACCTCGGGCAGCTCCGACACGAGGCCGAGGCCCGAGGTCGGGGTGGCGCCGGAGTCGAAGTAGACGACGTCCGTCGGGAACGCGTCGGTGAACTCGCCCGTGTCGGGGTCGGTGAAGTCCGCCGGGTCGAAGTCCGGCGTGTCGAGCGAACCCGACTCGGCAACCCAGTAGAGCAGGAGGTCGGAGACGTCGATCGGCGCACCGTCCGACCACTTCTTGCCCTCGGCGATCGTGTACTTCACCGTCAGCGGGTCTTCGCTGAGGAGCTCGTACGAGCCGAACGAGGTGTTCTGCACCAACTCCGGGGTGTTGTTGTAGTAGTTGAAGCCGTCGAGCACCAGGTAGTTGATGTTGTTGTTCGCGGTCGCGTTGCCGAACGACGTGTTGCCGTTCATCGAGTAGAACGCCTGGTTCCACGCCGCGGTGATCGACGAGCCCTCGACGAGACCGGAGTCGTCGCCGTTGTCGCCGCCACCGGCGGCGCAGCCCGAGATGGCCAGTGCGCCGACCGCGGTGAGTGCCACCGCGGCCGAGATGCGCTTCATTCTCACTGTTCCTCCTGTGCAGGGTTGAGCGCACACGCCTAGCAGGGGCTGGCGGGCGCTGGATGGGAACACCCTAAGCGCGTCATATGAGGTGGTCAAAACAAACCGCGAAAACGTTACAGAGGCTTAACTCAACGCGAACGCGGTGTGGCAATCTGACAAGATGAGCCCCCCTGAGCGCGGCACCCTTGTGGCACGCAACGATCGCGTGCCGAGTCGATCCGGCTATGAGCGATCCCGCCTGTGGTGGGAGATCGCCATCGTCCTCGCGCTCTCGGTCGGCCGCTCCGCCCTGTACTCGGTCCTGTCGCTGATCCAGGCGCTCACGCGCGAGACGGCGATCGGCGACCAGTCGACAGCGCTCAACCCGTCGGCCGACGCGCAGGCGTTCTGGGACGTGCTCTACCAGTTCCTCGCGGTGGGCTTCGGGCTCGCCGCGGTCGCCCTTACACTGTGGATGCTGTGGGAGCCGGCTGCGGGACCCTTCCGCCGCATCGGGCTCGACCTGCGGCATCCGCTCACCGATCTCGCTCGCGCCGGACTCCTTCTCGTGGTGATCGGCGTGCCCGGGCTCGCCCTCTATGCGGCCGGCCGCGCGCTCGGCATCACGGTGCAGGTCGACGCGTCGCCGCTCGACCCGTCGTGGTGGACGGTGCCCCTGCTCGTGCTCGCGGCGCTGCGCGCCGGACTCACCGAGGAGGTCATCTTCATCGGGTACCTCTTCGACCGCCTGCGGCGTCTCGGGTGGGGGTGGTGGACGATCATCCTGGCCACCGCCGGACTGCGCGCCGCCTACCACGCCTACCAGGGGTTCGGTCCGATCATCGGCAACTTCGCCATGGGCGTCGTGTTCGGCTGGTGCTACCGCCGGTGGGGCCGGGTCATGCCTCTCGTCGTCGCGCACGCGCTCATCGACATCGTGGCCTTCGTCGGCTACCCCCTCGCCGTCGCCCTGTGGCCCGCCCTGTTCGCCCCCGTGCCCGCCCCCACCCCGACCCCGGGCGCATAGTCGACGGAGCCAGCCGATGCCGCGGGCTGCGGCATCCGCTCGTCGGCTCGTTTCTCGCAGGGCGGGTGAAAACACGACCCGCCCTCGAAGGAATGAGCCGGGCAGCCCGCGACTGGCTGCGACGGCTATGACTCCTCCACAGCAGCGGTCGTGCGCGTGTTGTCCACGGGATGCCCGCGTGGCGTGCGCCGACCGCCGGGCACCGCACATGATCGGCGCATGACTTCGCTCACCGCCCGATCCGTCCGTCCGTCGCGCCTGCTGCTGTCCGCCGACGCGCAGCGCGAGGGCTGGTACGGGATGCTGCAGACCGCTGTTCGCAACGGCCACGTCGTGAAGGTTCGACCCGGCGTGTACATCGACGAGCCGCGCTGGCAGCGCATGACGTCGGTCGAGCGCTACCTCGCGCGCATCCACGCCGTCGGCGCGACGTTCTCGAACCCGGTCTTCGCGCGCCAGTCGGCGGCAGTCGTGCACGGACTGCCACTGCTGAATTCACGGCTGACGCGGATTCACCTCCACCAGACGACGCCCCGAGGCTCGGGTCGCCGCGGCGACGTCACGGTGCACGCCGGCTCCGACGACCCTGACATCGTCACCCGCGACGGGCTTCGGCTGACCTCGGCGGTCCGCACGGTGGTCGACCTCGCGCGACTGCTGCCCCACGGCGAGGCACTCGCCCTCGCGGACGCCGCGATCCGCCCTCAGCCGGTCACCCGCGGGATCGACGGGACGGGAGCGCCGATCGCTTCGCAGGCCGAGATTCTCGACGCGCTGCGCACCTCTTGCGCACGTCGCGGTGCGTGGGCGGCCTATCTCGCGATCTCGGAGGCTGATGCCGCCTCCGGTTCCGTCGGCGAGTCGCTCGCCAGGTCTCTGTTCTGCAGACTGGGCGCTACGCGGCCCGAACTGCAGACCCCGTTGTGGGATGCTGACGGACTCATCGGATACGCCGACTTCTTCTGGCGGGAGTTCGGCGTCGTCGGCGAGTTCGACGGCAAGCTGAAGTACGGAGCGGACAATCCGAGCGGTCGGGCGCCCGAGGAGGTCGTGTATCGCGAGAAGCTCCGTGAGGACCGCATCCGACGGGTCACGAGCGGCTTCGTGCGCCTCGGATGGCGCGACCTCGACGACCCGCCTCGCGTGGCCAGGCTGCTCACGGGAGCGGGCGTTCCCCTCTCGAGCGCCTCAGCGTGGCCGCAGCTGCGACCCGTCGTGCGCGCCGCCGCCGCGCGAGCGGATTCCCCGCGGGTGCGTTCGTCGGCTCAGAACTCCGTGCGCGGCTCACGATACGAGCCGTCGACGCAGAAATGAGCCGACGAGGCGGCGGGACGTGCCGGCGCAGCGCGGCGCAGCCGCAGGGAGAGAGAGGAGGGGACGGATGCCGCGGGTCGCGGCATCCGTCCCCTTCCGGCCGCTACGCGAAGGCCTCGACGGGGGGGCAGGCGCACACGAGGTGGCGGTCGCCGAAGGCCTGGTCGATGCGGCGCACGGGGGGCCAGTACTTCGTGCGCACGAGCGACGCGACCGGGTACACGGCGACCTCGCGCGAATACGGATGCGACCACTGGCCCGCGATCGCCGACGAGGCGGTGTGCGGGGCGTTCACGAGCGGGTTGTCGTCCGCGGGCCACTCCCCCGCGGCGACGGCGAGCGCTTCGGCCCTGATCGCGATCATCGCCTCGACGAAGCGGTCCAGCTCGGCGAGATCCTCGGACTCGGTCGGCTCGACCATGAGCGTTCCGGCGACCGGGAACGACATCGTCGGCGCGTGGAAGCCGTAGTCGATGAGGCGCTTGGCCACGTCGTCCACGGTCACCCCGGTCGCTTCGCGCAGGGGGCGCAGATCGAGGATGCACTCGTGCGCGACGAGCCCGCTGTCGCCGGTGTACAGCACCGGGTAGTGCTCGCGCAGCCGCACGGCGATGTAGTTCGCGGCGAGCACGGCGGCGGCCGTGGCATCCGCCAGCCCCTTCTCGCCCATCATGCGGACGTATGCCCACGAGATCGGGAGGATGCCCGCCGAGCCGGCCGGGGCCGCCGACACCGGGCCGCCGTCGAAGACGAACCCGCCCGCGTGGTCGGCACGCTGCGCGAACGGATGCCCCGGCAGGAACGGCGCCAGGTGCGCCTTGGCCGCGACCGGCCCGACGCCCGGTCCGCCTCCGCCGTGCGGGATCGCGAACGTCTTGTGCAGGTTGAGGTGCGACACGTCGCCGCCCAGGTCGCCGAAGCGGGCGAAGCCGAGGAGGGCGTTGAGGTTCGCCCCGTCGACGTAGACCTGTCCGCCCGCGTCATGGACGGCGGCGGTGATGTCGAGCACGTCGTGCTCGTACACGCCGTGCGTCGACGGGTAGGTGATCATGAGCGCGGCAAGCTCGTCCGCGTGCGCGGCGATCTTCGCGCGAAGGTCGGCGAGGTCGACGTTTCCGGCCTCGTCGCATGCGACCACGACGACCCGCATGCCGGCGAGCACCGCAGAGGCGGCGTTCGTGCCATGCGCCGACGACGGGATCAGGCACACCGTGCGACCGGTGTCGCCGTTCGCGAGGTGGTACCCGCGGATCGCGAGCAGGCCCGCAAGCTCGCCCTGCGAGCCGGCGTTCGGCTGCAGCGACACCGCGTCGTAGCCGGTCACCTCGGCAAGCCACGTCTCGAGCTGCTCGATCATCGCGAGGTAACCGCGCACGTCGGCCTCGGGGGCGAAGGGGTGCACGCGCGAGAACTCCGGCCACGACACCGCCGCCATCTCGGTCGCCGCGTTGAGCTTCATCGTGCACGAGCCGAGCGGGATCATGCCGCGGTCCAGCGCATAGTCGCGGTCGGCGAGGGTCTTGAGATAGCGCATCATGGCGGTCTCGCTGCGGTGCGAGTGGAAGACCGGATGCGTCAGATACGCGTCTTCGCGCAGCAGCGACGTCGCGACGACGGCCAGGGGCGCGGCATCCGTGAACGGCACCGCCCGCTCGCCCTCGTGGCCTGCTCCGTCGAACTCGGCGTCCGGAAGCCCGAACGCCCACGCGACGGCCGCGAGGTCATCGGCGGTCGTGGTCTCGTCGACCGAGACACCCACCGTCGCGTCGTCGACCCACAGCAGCTGGTAGCCGCGCGACCGCGCGCGCTCGATCACGCGCCGCGCCGGGCCGGGGGTGGTGACCCGGATCGTGTCGAAGAACGCGTCCGACGCGAGCGAGAACCCGTACTCGCGCAGCCGTGCGGCGAGCGCCTCGGCCTTCTTCGAGACGTCGGCGGCGATCGCGCGGAGCCCGTCCGGGCCGTGGTAGACCGCGTACATCGCCGCCATGACGGCCAGCAGCACCTGCGCGGTGCAGATGTTCGAAGTCGCCTTCTCGCGGCGGATGTGCTGCTCGCGCGTCTGCAGAGAGAGGCGATAGGCCGGATGCCCCGCGGCATCCTGCGACACGCCCACGAGGCGCCCCGGCAGCTGGCGTTCGAGTCCCTGCCGCACGGCCATGTAGCCCGCGTGCGGGCCTCCGAAGCCGAGGGGAACGCCGAAGCGCTGCGTCGTGCCGACGGCGACGTCTGCGCCGAGCGCACCCGGCGAGCGCAGCAGCGTGAGCGCGAGGAGGTCGGCCGCGACGACGGCGAGGCCGCCGGCGAGGTGGATCGCGTCGATCACGCCCGAAGGGTCCCACACGCGGCCGGAGGCGCCGGGGTACTGCACGAACACGCCGAACGGGGCCGCTCCCTCCGGCTCGGGCAGCGTCGCACCGTGCGCGAGGTCGAGCTCGACCAGCTCGATGCCCACCGCGGCGGCGCGGGCTGCCAGCAGCGCCTTGGTCTGCGGCAGCGCGTCGGCGTCGACGACGAACACGTTCGACCCCGACCGCGTGGCGCGGCGGGCCAGCAGCATTCCCTCGACCACCGCGGTGGACTCGTCGAGCATCGACGCGTTCGCGGTGGCAAGACCCGTGAGGTCGGCGACCATCGTCTGGAAGTTGATGAGCGCCTCGAGGCGCCCCTGCGAGATCTCGGGCTGGTACGGCGTGTACGCGGTGTACCACGAGGGGTTCTCGAGGACGTTGCGCGCGATCACGGACGGCGTGAAGGTGTCGTAGTAGCCGAGCCCGATCATCGGGCGGGCCGCACGGTTGTGCGACGCGAGCTCGCGCAGCTCGGCGAGCGCCTCGGCCTCGGTCGCGGCCGGCAGCAGGTCGCTCGTCGCGCGCTTGGTCGTGTGGATGGATGCCGGCACCGCGGCCTGCACGAGGGCGTCGACGTCGTCGTAGCCGAGCGCGTCGAGCATGGTGCGCTGGGCTGCGGCATCCGTTCCGATGTGCCGGTCTGCGAACCGGCCCTGGGCGCCCGTCATGCCGCGCCCTCGGTGAGCGCGACGTACGCGGCGCGGTCGAGGAGCCCCTCGGTGGAGAACTCGTCGGCGCGCAGCTTGACCAGCCAGCCCTCGCCGAACGCGTCGGCGTTGACGATCGCGGGATCGTCGACCACGGCGTCGTTCACGGCGACGACCTCGCCCGAGAGCGGTGTGTACAGCTCGCCGACCGACTTCGTGGACTCGATCTCGCCGCAGACCTCACCGGCCGTGACGGACGAGCCGACCGCGGGCAGGTCGACGAAGACGACGTCGCCGAGCTTGTCTGCGGCGTAGTCGGTGATGCCGATGGTCACGGTGTCGCCGTCGACGGCGATCCATTCGTGCTCGGCGGTGTACGAGAGGCTGTCGAGGTCGGTCATGAGTTCCTCCGGTAGAAAGGCAGGGCGGTGACGGTCGCGGGAATGCGCGTGCCGCGCACGTCGATGAACAGGGTGGCGCCCGGCGCGCTGACGGCGGGCGCGACGTAGGCCATGGCGATCGGATGCCCCAGGGTGGGGCTCAGCGCGCCGCTGGTGATCTCTCCGACCGGGGCTCCTCCGGCGTCGAGCACGGCGTAGCCCGCGCGTCCGGCGCGACGGCCCTCGGCGACGAGGCCCACGAGCACCGGGGCGTCGTCCGCGTCCGCGGCGGCGCGGGCCGCGAGCGCGGCTTTGCCGACGAACTCCGCCTTGTCGGCGGCGACGACGCGACCGAGTCCGGCCTGGGCGGGCACAGTGTCGAGCGAGAGCTCGTGCCCGTACAGCGGCATGCCCGCCTCGAGGCGGAGCGTGTCGCGCGAGGCGAGCCCGGCCGGCACGAGGCCGAGCGGGGCGCCGGCGGTCAGGAGCGCGTCCCACAGGGCACCGGCGGCGCGGCTGGGCACGAGCAGCTCGAAGCCGTCCTCGCCGGTGTAGCCGGTGCGGGCCACGAACAGCGGCTCGCCGTCGAATGCGCCGTTCGTCCAGGCGTAGTAGCCGAGGTCGGGAAGCGGGGTGCCAGAGATCTCGACGCCCTCGGTCGCCTCGACGATCTCGCGGGCGAGCGGACCCTGCACGGCGATCAGCGCCGTCTGGTCCGAGACGTCCTCGATGCGCGGGACTTCCGCGCCGGGAATCCAGGCATGATCGCCCGGGCCGAGCGGACCGTCGAGGAACGCAGCGACGCGGCTCCACGCCGCCAGCGCCTCGTCGAACGCCACGGCCACCGCTTCGCGGTTGCCGGCGTTGGAGATCACCAGGAAGTACTGCTCGCCGGTGCGGTACACGATGACGTCGTCGACGATGCCGCCGTCGGCGGCCAGAACGAGCGAGTACTTCGCCTTGCCGACCGGCATCGTCGAGATGCGTCCGGCGAGCGCGTAGTCGAGGAAGTCCGCCGCGCGCCCGTCGTGCACCCAGAACTCGGCCATGTGCGAGATGTCGAACAGGCCCGCGGCGGTGCGCACGGCGTGGTGCTCGGCGAGGTCGGACGAGTAGCGCACCGGCATCGACCAGCCGCCGAAGTCGGTGAACGCGGCGCCGAGCGCACGATGGCGGTCTGCGAGCGGGGTCTCGCGCGGCGGTGGTGCCGCGGAGGGCGAAGGCGCATCGGTCAAGAGTTCTCCCGTCGGATCGGGTGGCGCAGTGGTGCGCCGGGAACTCCCCCTCTGTCATGGGCCTGAGAGCTTCGCCGTCCGCGCGGCGGCGGACGGCTTTCACCTTCGGCGGATTCGGAGCGAATCGCTTTCCAGAGCGGCCGGACGCGCACGGTACGCGGTACCTGAGAGATTGGCGGGGAGGCTTGCTCCTTCGGTGCTCGATCGCTCGGATCGAGGCTCTCCCGCACGCGTCATACGGCCTGTCTTCGGTTGTGCCGCTCAGCCTACCGGGCGAAAGCCGTCAGCACATCGCGCACCGGCCCCGCGTCGTCGATGCGGCGCTCAGTCCGAGCAGCGGCCGGAGTCGACGGGCGCCGACCACGCCGACGCCTGCGCGGCGATCGGCCCGAGCTCGGCCATCGTCATCGCGTACCCGCGCTCGGCCTCGTTCTCGCCGCGGCCGAACACGACGCCGGCCACCGCACCGTCGCCGGTGAGCACCGGCCCGCCGGAGTTTCCCGGCTGCACGTCGGCCTCGAGCGCGTAGATCTCGCGCGAGTGCGCGCCCTCTCCGTAGATGTCCGGCAGCGGCGCGGCGCCCACCGCGAGCACGGCCGCCGGCACCATCGTGAACGGCCCGCCGAACGGGTACCCCTGCACGACGGCCGACGCTCCCGCCGCCAGCGTCGAGGTGAGCGGCAGGGGCACCGCCTCGAGCCCGTCGACCGCGATCACCGCGAGGTCGCGCGCCGCGTCGAAGTGAACGACGCGCCCGTCGAGTGCGGCACGACCCGGAAGCTCGACGACCGGGGTCTCGACGCCCGCGACGACATGGGCGTTCGTCACGACACGGTCCGGCGCGATCACGAACCCCGATCCGCTGAGCCCCGTCCCGCACGCGAACGCGGTGCCCGAGATGCGGGCGACGGATGCCGCGGCCCGCTGCAGTTCGGGATCGTCCAGCGCCACCGGGGGCGAGGTGGGGGCGAGCCCCGCGTCGAGCAGCTCGCCGAAGCGGGGCAGCCCGTCCTCGAACACGACCGCGCGCAGCTGTGCGAGCGCGGCGTCCATCGGCTCCGGGGTGAGCTGGTCGATCACGCCGAGCACCCGCGACGAGGCGACGGCCGCCGAGATGCCGGGCATCCCGGTGACGGCCAGGCTCGGGGCGATGACGACGAGGGCGAGGGCTGTGGTGACCACGACGGCGACGCCGCCGAGCGCGCGGTCCACGCCGCGCAGCGAGGTCTTGTCGACGCCGTTGCGCATGGCGCTGCCGACCACGGCGCCGATCGCGGCACCGGCGGCCACCAGGCCGATCGCGGTTGCGACGACCACGACGCTGCGCCACGCCAGGGAGGGCACCCAGGCCGAGACGAGCGGGGTGAGCCAGAACGCCGCGGCGGCCCCCACCACGAGCCCGAGGATGCTGCCGATGCTGCCGAGGAACCCGCGGCGGATCCCGACGATCAGGGCGACCACCAGCACCGCGACGATCAGCACGTCGACGAGGATCATCCGCCACTCCCTTCGGCTCTTCGTCGCGGGTCGGCCCAGCGTACGTGCTCTGGCTGTGAACTCCCGGTCGGCTCGCTGGTTGCACTTCAGGTGCAGGTGACTATAAGATCGACCCGACAGTTAGAGTCATCATGACACAAAGCATCCTCCCTCCCGCTTCCGACGCGATCCGTCTCGCGGTCTCGACGGTGATCTTCACCGTCCGCCGCGACGGCGACGACGATCGGCCGTCGATCGCCCTGCCGCTCGTGCGCCGCACCCGCGACCCGCACGAAGGCCTGTGGGCGCTGCCCGGCGGCTGGCTCGGCACCTCCGAGGGGCTCGACGCCGCAGCATCCCGCACCCTCGCCCAGACGACCGGGCTGGCACCGAGCTATCTCGAGCAGCTGTACGCGTTCGGCGACCCCCACCGCTCGCCCACGCGCGTGGTGTCGATCATCTACTGGGCGCTGCTGCGGGCCGACGAGGTCGACGCGCAGCTGGCCGCCCGCGGCGGCGTGCCCGAGAACGTGCAGTGGTTCGATGCGGCGTCGCTTCCGACCCTCGCCTTCGACCACAACCAGATCGTCGACTACGCCCTGTGGCGCCTGCGCAACAAGGCCGGGTACAGCCGCATCGCGCACGGCCTGCTGCCTGACGAGTTCACGCTCGCCGAACTGCGCGAAGTGTACGAGGCGATCCTCGGCAAGCGTCTCGACCCGGCCAACTTCCGCCGGCAGATCGACGTGTCGGGCACCCTGATCCCGACCGAGTCCTTCCGCACCGGCAGCCACCGCCCGGCACGCCTCTACCGCTACGACCGCGACGTCGAGCTGGCCGAGCACGGCCCCCTCGTCGCCGCACAGCTTCACCCCCTCACCGAATCGAGCACGACATGAGCGCCACCCTGCTGACCCTCGGCCCTCGCCCCGAGGACCCTTCGGTCGACCACCGCATCGCCGCGATCGTCGCGGGCGAAGCCGTCGGCGAGACGTGCAACACCGACCTCGCCGCGGGCCCCTGGAACTTCGACGAGCGGCCCGGGTACGGTCCCGGCGCGTCGATGGGCGATGTCATCCCGACCGGCTCGCCCCGCCAGGGCGCGCTGCCCGCCGAGTACCGCGAGGCGTCCGCCGACGAGCTTCACGCGCGCATCCGCGCCGCGAAGGCGACGCTCGGCGACCGTGTCGTCGTGCTCGGCCACTTCTACCAGCGCGAAGAGGTCGTGCGGCACGCCGACTACGTCGGAGACTCGTTCCAGCTCGCGGGCGCCGCGCTGGAGCATCCGGACGCCGAGGCCATCGTGTTCTGCGGGGTGCACTTCATGGCCGAGACCGCCGACCTTCTCTCCCGACCCGAGCAGGCCGTCATCCTGCCGAACCTCGCCGCGGGCTGCTCGATGGCCGACATGGCCGACATCGACCAGGTCGAGGAGTGCTGGGAGCAGCTCGAAGAGATCTACGGCGACCTGGACGCCGCCGACGAAGACGGCCTCGTGCCCGTCATCCCCGTCACCTACATGAACTCGTCGGCGGCGATCAAGGGCTTCGTGGGGCGCCACGGCGGCATCGTCTGCACGTCGTCGAATGCCCGCACCGTGCTCGAATGGGCGTTCGCCCGCGGGCGCCGCGTGCTGTTCTTTCCCGACCAGCACCTCGGGCGCAACACCGCGAAGGCGATGGGGGTGCCCCTCGAGCAGATGCCGATGTGGAACCCGCGCAAGCCGCTGGGAGGGTCGACACAAGCCGTGCTCGAAGATGCCCGGGTCATCCTGTGGCACGGCTTCTGCTCGGTGCACCGCCGCTTCACCGTCGACCAGATCGACAGGGCCCGCGCCGACCACCCCGGCGTGCGCGTGATCGTGCACCCGGAGTGCCCGATGGACGTCGTCGACGCGGCGGACGAGTCGGGCTCGACCGACTACATCCGCAAGGCGATCGAGGCGGCGACCGAGCCCACGACCTTCGCGATCGGCACCGAGGTCAACCTCGTGCAGCGCCTCGCGGCCGACAACCCGCAGCACGAGATCTTCTGCCTCGACCCCGTCGTGTGCCCCTGCTCGACGATGTACCGCATCCACCCCGGCTACCTCGCGTGGGTGCTCGAAGGGCTGGTGCGCGGCGAGGTGCTCAACCGCATCACGGTGCCGGGCTCGGTCGCCGATCCCGCGCGCGTGGCCCTTCAGCGCATGCTGGCCGCCAAGCCCCCGGCCGCGCCGGCCGCCGACTGGGAGAACGCCTCATGAGCGTGCATGCGGTGATCGTCGGCTCCGGCATCGCGGGGCTGCTGACGGCGCTGCACGCCGTCGAGAGCGGATGCTCCGTCACGGTGGTCACCAAGGACGTGCTCGAACACGCCAACACGCGCTTCGCGCAGGGCGGCATCGCCGGGGTCATGTTCGACGACGACCGCACCAGCGACCACGTGCGCGACACGCTGGTCGCAGGCGCGGGGCTGGGCGACCCCGACGCCGTGCGCGTGCTCGTCGAGGAAGGGCCGGATCGCATCCGCGAGCTCATCGACCTCGGCGTGGGCTTCGACCGCGGCGCCGACGGCGAGTTCGTCAAAGGCCTCGAGGCCGCCCACTCCTACCCCCGCATCCTGCATTCGGGAGGCGATGCCACGGGCACCGCGATCGAGAAGGCTCTGGTCGCGCGCCTGCGCGCGAGCGAGGTCGCGGTCATCGAGCACGCGTTCCTGGTGGCACTCGTGGTCGACGGCGGACGCATCCGCGGCGTCGAACTGCTCGTGGACGACCGCGAGCGCGTCGTCATCACGGCCGACGCGGTCGTGCTCGCGACCGGCGGCGCCGGCGAGCTGTACGCGCACTCGACGAATCCGCCTGTCGCGACCGGCGACGGCATCGCGGCGGCGCTGCGCGTGGGCGCCGAGGTCGCCGATCTCGAGTTCTTCCAGTTCCACCCCACGGTGCTCGAGGGCGGCGCCGACGGCGCGCGCGACTCGTTTCTCGTGTCGGAGGCCGTGCGCGGCGAAGGCGCGACGCTCATCGACGAGCACGGCCGGCGCTTCGCGTTGGACGCGCACCCCGACGGCGAACTCGCTCCGCGCGATGTCGTCTCGCGCGCGATCGCGCGGCAGATGGACGCCCAGGGCGGGCGCTCGGTGCGCCTGGACGCCACGCGTCTGGGCTCGCCCGAACCCGTCGAGCGCGCGGCCTTCCTCGCACGGCGCTTCCCGACGATCGACCGCGCCGTGCGCGAGCGCGGGCTCGACTGGGTGAATCACCCGATCCCCGTGACCCCGGCCGCGCATTACCTCATGGGCGGCGTGGTCACCGATCTGCACGGCCGCACCACACTCCCGGGGCTGTACGCGGTCGGCGAGGTCGCGCGCACGGGAGTGCACGGCGCCAACCGTCTCGCGTCGAACTCGCTCCTCGAGGGCGCCGTGTTCGGCGCGCGCGCGGGCGACGCGATCGCTGCGGACGCGGCATCCGGAATCTGGCCCGTCTCTGGCCGCTTCTGGCCTCATCTGTCTTCCGCTCCGCAGCCGCAGAACGTGGTTCCCGTCGGCGCAGCTCCGCGGGATGCGGCTGCGGAGCGGTTCTCACGTCGGGCGCTGCAGGAGCTCATGTGGGAGCACGCGGGGCTCGTGCGGGGCGAAGCCGGGTTGCGGCAGGCGGCATCGGTCATCGCGACCTGGCGCGCGCAGCCGCGCGATGCGCGCACCGAGCACGACCTCGAGAACGAGAACCTGCTGCTGGTCGCCGACCGCCTCGTCGCCGCCGCGCTCGCGCGGCGCGCGTCGGTGGGCGCGCACTTCCGGTCGGACGATCCGGCGCGCACAACTCCTGAACAACCGCAGCCGGATGCCGCCACCCGCCGTGCGACAGACCTCCAGCCGCCGAATCACAGGAGTTCCGCACGCCCGGCCCCGGCACCAGCCCTTGCCGGGAAGGAGCCCGTCGCATGCTGACGCGCGCCACCATCGACCGCGTGGTCGCCGCCGCCCTCGAAGAGGACGCGCCCTGGGGCGACATCACCAGCGAGACGCTCATCGTCCACACGGCGATCGCGCGTGCGGATCTCGTCGCGCGCGAGGCGGGCGTCTTCAGCGGCGGCGACGTGTTTCGGGCGGCGTTCGGCCTGACCGACGCGTCCATCGACGTCGAGGTCATCGTCGAGGACGGCGAGCACTTCGAGCCCGGCGCCGTGCTCGCCGTCGTGAGCGGTCCGGCGCGCGGGGTGCTCACGGCAGAGCGCGTGGCCCTGAACTTCGTGCAGCGGATGTCGGGCATCGCGACGCTCACCGCCCAGTACGTCGCCCAGGTCGCGCACACCGGCGCGCGCATCGCCGACACCCGCAAGACGACCCCGGGTCTGCGCGCCTTCGAACGGCACGCCGTCATCGACGGCGGCGGGCACAACCACCGCCACTCGCTGTCAGACGCCGTGATGGCGAAGGACAACCACCTCGCGGTGCTCGCGCAGAAGGGCGTGTCGGTGACGGCGGCGCTGCAGGGCGCGATCGCTCGCCTGCCGCACACCACGCACGTCGAGGTCGAGATCGACCGGCTCGACCAGCTCGACGCGGTGCTCGCGGCAGGGGTCGACACGATCATGCTCGACAACTTCTCGCTCGACGACCTGCGCGAGGGGGTCGAGCGCATCGCCGGCCGCGCCACCGTCGACGCGTCCGGCGGCGTCACGCTCGACACCGTGCGGGCGATCGCCGAGACCGGCGTCGACGTCATCTCGGTGGGGGCCCTCACCCACTCCGCACGTGCGCTCGACCTCGGACTCGACGTGCGCGTCGGCCTGGAGTAGGCACCCCGTGCTGTACCTCGACAACGCAGCCACCACGCCCGTGCGCCCGGAGGTGCTCGAGGCGATGATGCCGTTGCTGACGACGTGGTACGGCAACCCGTCGAGCCACCACACCGTCGGCGAGGCCGCCGCGCACGCGCTCGCCGACGCGCGAGCGCGCGTCGCGCACGTGCTGGGTCTGCGGGCCGGCGACGTCGTCTTCACGTCGGGCGGCACCGAGGCGAACAACCTCGCGGTCAAGGGCATCGCGATCGCCGCGCAGCAGCACCGCGGCGCCGCGCACGTGGTCACCACCCCGATCGAGCACGAGTCGATCCTCGAGTCCGCCGACTATCTCTCCCGCGTGCACGGCTTCGAAGTCGCGCACGTCCTCGTCGACGGGAACGGATGCCTCTCCCCCGCCGACGTCGCCGGCGCTGTGCGCGACGACACGGCACTCGTCTCGTTCGGCTACGCGAACAACGAGGTGGGCACGGTCCAAGACGTCGCCGCGGTCGCCGCGGCGGTCCGCGAGCGGCGCATCCCCGTGCACGTCGACGCCGTCCAGGCGGCAGGCTGGCTGCCGCTGTCGGCGGCCGACCTCGGCGTCGACGCGATCTCGATCGCAGGGCACAAGCTCGGCGCGCCGAAGGGCACGGGCGTGCTCGGGGTGCGCGGACGAATCCCCCTCGAGCCGGTGCTGCACGGCGGGGGCCAGGAGCGCGGCAAGCGCAGCGGCACCGAGAACGTCGCCGGTGCGGTGGGCCTCGCCGTGGCACTCGAACTGGCCGAGGCGGAGCGGGTCGAGGCATCCGTCCGCGTCTCGGCTCTGCGCGACCGCTTCATCGCGCGCGTGCTCGCGGCGGTGCCGTCGGCCGCCCTCACCGGCCACCCCGTGCGGCGCCTGCCCGGCACGGCGAGCTTCACCTTCGCGGGCACGAGCGGCGAGGCGGTGCTGCTCGAACTCGAACGGCGCGGTGTGGTGTCGTCGAGCGGGTCGGCGTGCGCCGCCGGCAGCGACGAGCCTTCGCACGTGCTCGTGGCGATGGGCATCGCGCCCGAGGTCGCGCAGACAGCGGTGCGCTTCACGTTCCCGCATGACCTTCAGGAGCCTCTGGACGCCGTCGCCGACGCGGTCGCGGCCTCGGTGGCGGCGGTACAGTCGAACCGATGACGCCTTCTTCCGCCGCTCCCCTCGTGACGGTGATCGTCCCCGGCTTCGACGTGGCCGAGTTCGCCGCCGAGGCGCTGGACTCCCTTCGCCGTCAGACCCTCGCCGAGTGGACCGCGATCCTCGTCGATGACGCCTCGACGGATGCCACGGCCGCGCTGTTCGCCGAGGCGGCGGCATCCGACCCGCGGTTCCGTCTCGTGCGGCACGAGCGGCGCCGCGGCCTCGGCGCGGCGCGCAACACCGCGCTGGATCTCGTCCAGACGCCGTTGGTGGGCTTCCTCGACGCGGACGACGTACTCACCGACCACGCGCTCGAGGTGCTGGTCGGCGCTTTGTCGCGAAGCGGCAGCGACTTCGTGATCGGCGCCTACGTGCGGCTGCGGCCGGAACACGGCGGGTACACGGCCGGCGCCGTGCAGCCGTGGGTGAGCGCGGCGACCGACCCCGCGCGCACCGGCACGACCATCGACCTGCACCCCGCGGCATCCGGCAACATCGTCGCGTGGTCGAAGGTGAGCCGCATCGACTTCTGGCGGCGCACGGGACTGCGGTTCCCCGAGGGGGTGGCGTACGAGGATCAGATCGTCGCGCAGCGCATGTACGCGCAGGCGCGCGCTTTCGACACGGTTCCGGACGTCGTCGTGCTGTGGCGCGAACGCGCGAACGGCACCTCGATCACCCAGCGCAAGGATGAGCTGCCCGTGCTCGTCGACTACCTCGAGGCGATGCGGGGCGGGATCGCCGTGCTCGACGCGGCGGAGCATGCGGCGGCCGCGCAGGCCCGCGTGCGGCTGATTCTCGATCTGGACGTGCCGCCGCTCGTGCAGATCGCGTTCGACCACCCCGACGACGCGTACCGCCGCGCACTCGGAGAATTCGTTCGCGAACTCGCCGGGCGTGCTCCGCACTCGAGCGAGGTCGCCGCCGCGGCGCTGTGGTGATCGGCTCTGCTCACAGATCGTCGCCGAGCTGCGCCCACGCACGCTCGTCGGGCGGGTCGCTCGCGATCGATGCCTCACCGCCATCGGCCGGCAGTTCGTCCGGGAGCGGGTCGTCGGGCGCGCGATCGCCACGGCGACCGGGGTGGTCTGCGGGCGGCTCGGCCTGCTCGGCGTCGAGGATGCGCGACGCGGCCAGCTGCTCCGCCGCCAGTTCGGTGTAGAGCCCTCCGGCCGCGAGGAGCGACGCGTGGGTGCCCGACTCCACGATGCGCCCCGCCTCGACAACGTGGATCACGTCGGCGCCGATGACCGTCGACAGCCGGTGTGCGATCGAAAGTGTGGTGCGGCCTCGGGCCGCGGCATCCAGCGCCTCTTGCACCACCCGCTCGGAGACCGTGTCCAGTGCCGAAGTCGCCTCGTCCAGGAGCAGCACCGGGGGGTCCTTCAGCAGCACGCGCGCGATCGCGATGCGCTGCTTCTCACCGCCCGAGAGGCGGTAGCCCCGCTCGCCGACGAGCGTGTCGTAGCCCAGCTCGAAGCCGGCTATCACATGGTGGATGTTCGCCGCGCGACAGGCCGCTTCGAGCTCGGCATCGGTCGCATCGGGTTTCGCGTACCGCAGGTTCTCGCGGATCGTCGCGTGGAACAGGTAGGTCTCTTGCGAGACGATCCCGACGCTGTCGATGATCGAGCCGTGGCGCAGTCGCCGGACGTCTTCTCCGGCGAAGAGCACGGTCCCGCCCGATGCCTCGTACAGCCGGGGGGTCAGGTAGAGCACCGTCGTCTTGCCGGCCCCGGACGGCCCGACGAACGCGACGTGCTGCCCCGGCTCGGCGGTGAACGAGACGCCCTCGAGCGTCGGGCGGGCATCGGCCGCGGCATCCGGATACCGGAAGACGACGTCTCGGAACTCGATGCGCCCCAGCGGCCCGGGCGCCTGCGACACGGCGATCGCGTCGGGTGCGTCCTGGATGGCCGGGACGAGGTCGAGGTACTCGAAGATGCGCGCGAACAGCGCCGCCGAGGTCTGCAGGTCCAGGGCGACCCGCATGAGGCCCATGAGCGGCATCAGCAGCCGCGCCTGCACCGTGGTGAACGCGACGATCGTTCCCGCGGTGATCGTGTCGACGCCGCCGGTGACGAGGTAGCCGGCGACCAGGTAGATGATCGCCGGCACGCTTGCCATGAGCACCTGCACGACCGCGAAGAACCCCTGGCCGCTCATGGCCCGCCGCACCTGCAGGCGCACCTGGTTGACATTCTCGTCGCCGTAGCGCGCGGACTCGGCGCCCTGCCGGTTGAACGACTTCGACAGCAGGATTCCCGAGACGCTCAGGGTCTCTTGCGTGATGGCGCTCAGCTCGGACAGCGACTCCTGCGTCTCGCCCGCGATGCGCGCCCGCACCTGCCCGACGCGGCGCTGCACGAACACCAGAAAGGGCATGAGCACGACGGCGATCAGCGTCAGCCGCCAGTCGATGATGAGCATCGCGACCAGCGACGCGGCAACGGTCACGAGGTTGCCGAGGATGCTCGTGACGGTGTTGGTCAGCACCCCCGAGACCCCGCCGACGTCGTTCTGCAGGCGCGACTGGATCGCCCCGGTCTTGGTGCGCGTGAAGAACGCGAGCTCCATCGCCTGCAGGTGGTCGAACAGCCGCACGCGCAGGTCGCCAGTGACGGCGTTTCCGACCGTCGAGGTGAACCAGGTCTGCGCGACGCCGAGCGCCGCCGAGAGCAGGAACAGCGCGATCATGATCGACACCAGCCGCCACAGCAGCGGGATGTCGGGGGCCGAGCCGTCGACGGGGAACAGCGCGTCGTCGAAGATGCGCTGCACGATGAGCGGCGGGATCACCGCGACCCCGGCGCCTGCCACGACGAGGATCGCCGTCACCACCAGCCGCCCCAGGTACGGGCGGAAAAGCGCCACGACGCGGCGTCCCAGGTGCGCGATGGTCGGAGCCTGCGCGTTGAGCTTCTTCTGCGCGGCGATGTCGACGCCGCGGAACCCCGGCGCGCCTCCGGCTGATCCGTGGCCGCCGCCCCCGGTTCCTCGCGCGCCCATGCTCATGCGGGCAAGCCTAGTCACGGCCCACGACAGCGGGTCGGTCGAGGCTGGGCTGAGCGCATGACCCCGGCTCCTGACGTGCCCGAGCACGGCGGCAATCGGCCCGTCGAGCCGGGAATTCCGTCGCGGCCGACACGGTTGTCGGAAGGGTGCGCCACCATGGTGCAGTCACCCCCGCCGATCATCGAGGAGACGACCTATGGCTGCGACCGACACCAGACCGGGCACCGGAGACATCCGGATCCCCGCCCGCGCCGAGGCCGGCGCCGCCGACGCGCGGCTGACTCCCGCGCAGAACCGCGTCGTCTGGCTGCTGCTTGCGGCGGCCTTCGTCGCGATCCTCAACGAGACGACGATGGGCATCGCGATCCCGCACCTCATCGGCGACCTGGGCATCACCGCGCTGCAGGCGCAGTGGCTCACGACGGCGTTCATGCTGACGATGGCCGTCATCATCCCGATCACGGGCTTCCTGCTGCGCCGCTTCACCACGCGCGCGGTGTTCGTCGCCGCCATGAGCCTGTTCTCGCTCGGCACCTTGATCGCCCTCGTAGCCCCGGGCTACGAGGTGCTGGTCGCTGCCCGGGTGGTGCAGGCATCCGGCACCGCGATCATGATGCCGCTGCTGATGACCACCCTCATGACCGTCGTTGCGCCGCACGCGCGCGGCCGCATGATGGGCCGGGTGAGCGTGGTCATCGCGCTCGCGCCCGCGATCGGGCCGACCATGGCGGGCCTCGTGCTCGACACCCTCAGCTGGCGGTGGATCTTCGGAATCGTGCTGCCGATCGCCCTCGTCGCGCTCGGGGTGGGCGCGCGCTGGATCCACAACCTCGGCGAGACGACCCGCGCCCCGATCGACGCGCTGTCGATCGTGCTGTCGGCGTTCGGCTTCGGCGGGATCGTGTTCGGGCTGAGCCAGATCGGCGTCGTGGCCGAGCAGAGCACGGCGGATTCCGCGACCGGCGCCCTCTCGATCGTGACGCTGTCGGTCGCGTTCGGCGTCGGCGTCGTGTCGCTGGGGCTGTTCGTGTGGCGCCAGATCGTGCTGCAGCGCGTGGACGATGCGCTGCTCGATCTGCGCGTGTTCCGCTCGCTGAACTTCTCGCTCGCGATCGGCCAGATCGCGCTGCTGTCGATCGCGTTCTTCGGCGCGATCACCGTGCTTCCGCTCTACATGAAGACGGTGCTCGGCATCGGCGCGCTCGAGACCGGGCTCGCGGTGCTCCCAGGCGCGCTGGTGATGGGCCTGGTTGGCCCGATCGTGGGCCGCGTGTACGACCGCCGGGGCACGCGCGTGCTGCTCGTGCCGGGCACGATCATCGCGAGCGCGCTGCTGTGGTTCTATACGACGTTCGACCAGAGCACGACGATCTGGACGATCGCGGTCGCCCAGACGATCCTCTCGCTCGGGCTCGCGATGTCGTTCACCCCGCTGTTCACGGCGTCGCTCGCGTCGCTCCAGCCGCGCTTCTACTCCTACGGCTCTGCGGTGCTGGGCACGGTGCAGCAGGTAGCCGGCGCGGCCGGGATCGCGCTGATGGTGACGGTGCTGACGGCGGTGACGGCGTCAGCCGCCGGAGCAGGAGCGACGGAGGCGGCGGCCGGCGCGGCGGGAGCAGACGCGGCGTTCCTCATCGCGGCGATCGCGTCCGTGCCGATGATCGTCGGCGCGTTCCTCATCCGCAAGCCCGCCGACACCCCCGAGGCGATGCCGGCCGGGCACTGATCGGCCTGTCAGACGCTGCAGCAGCCTCCGCCGCAGCACGAGTCACTGGACTCGATCGGCGCGAGCAGGTTCTTGTCGTCGGCGATCGGCTGGAGGGTCGGCGTGGGCAGCGGCGAAGTCGTCATGAACCCATCGTAAACGCGCGGTGACGGCCGCAGGCGGTTGCAACCACAGGCAACGTAGAAAGGACTAGCGTCAGCATCAGGGCGGCGACCGTCCGTCCGCGAAGGAAGTGATGCAGATGTCGATTCCCGCAGGAAGCACGATGCGCGCCGCCGTCGTCGTCGCGCCCGACAAGCCGCTCGTCGTCCGCGACGTGCCGATCCCCACGCCCGGCCACGGCGAGGCGCTGGTGCGAGTCATCACCAGCGGTGTGTGTCACACCGACCTGCACGCCGCGCGCGGCGAGTGGCCGGTCCCCCCCAAGCCCGAGCTCATCCCGGGCCACGAGGGCTACGGCGAGGTGGTCGCGCTCGGCGAGGGCGTGACCTCGCTCAAGGTCGGCGACCTGGTCGGCAATGCGTGGCTGTGGAGCGCGTGCGGGGCGTGCGAGTTCTGTCGCACGGGCTGGGAGACGCTGTGCGAGCAGCAGAAGAACGGCGGCTACGGGGTCGACGGCTCATTCGGCGAGTACATGCTCGTCGACGAGCGCTTCGCCGCCCGCATCCCCGAGGGCTCCGACCCGATCGAGGTCGCACCGATCCTGTGCGCGGGAATCACCGTTTACAAGGGGCTCAAGGTCACCGAGGTCAAGCCCGGCGAATGGGTCGTCATCTCCGGCATCGGCGGGCTCGGTCACGTCGCCGTCCAGTACGCGCGGGCGATGGGCATGCGGGTGGCGGCGGTCGACGTCGACGATGAGAAGCTCGAACTCGCCAAGAAGCACGGCGCCGAGGTGGTCGTGAACGCGGCCACGACCGACCCGGTCGAGGCGATCCAGCAGGCCATCGGCGGCGCGCACGGCGTGCTCGTCACCGCGGTGCACCCCAAGGCCTTCGCGCAGTCGACCGGCATGGCTCGCCGACGCGGCACCGTCGTGTTCGTCGGCCTTCCCCCGGGGGACTTCCCCGCCGACATCTTCAGCACGGTGCTGCGCGCCATCACGGTCCGCGGCTCGATCGTCGGCACGCGACAGGACATGGTCGAGGCCCTCGACTTCTACGCGCGCGGGCTGATCAAGCCCACCGTCTCGTCGGTCGAGACGCTCGACGACATCAACGACATCTTCGACCGTCTCGAGCACGGCAAGATCGAGGGCCGCGTGGTCATGAAGTACGCCGACGCCTGAGCCGCGCTCCCGGTGCGGGTCGCACCTGCTGCTCGGTCACTCGAGGAGCGACCGGCCCGTCTGGCATGTCGGGCAGTAGTCGGCCGTCGTGCTCGCGAACGCGAACTCGCGGATCTGGCCGCCGCACACCGGGCACGCCTGACCGGCGCGCCCGTGCACGCGCATCGCGGCTGTCTTGGCCGCCTTGAGCTGATCGATGGGGATGCCGCGCCGCGCCGCGATCGCGTCGCGCACGGTGTCCACGGTCGCCGCGTGCAGCCGGTCGAGCGCGGCGGCGTCGAGGCACGACGCGTGCGCGACCGGCGACACCTTCGCCGCGTGCAGGATCTCGTCGGAGTAGGCGTTCCCGACTCCGGCGATCGACTCCTGCTCCTGCAGGATCGCCTTGACCTGCTTGCGCCGTCCGGCGAAGGCGCGGTCGAAGTCCGCGCGCGAGAAGCCGGGGTCGGCGGGGTCCGGCCCGAGTTTGGCGACCGCGGGCACGTCGGCCGGGTCGTCGACGACGAAGATTCCGAGCGACACCCAGGACCCGGCATCCGTGGCCTCCATCGCGCTGCCGCCGTCGAATCCGATGCGTGCGAGCGCGGGCGGCGCGTCGTCCGCAAGCGGCTCCGCCTCTCTGTCGTCGTGCCACGCGATCCAGCCGTGGCGACCGAGCGAGATGACCAGGATCCGGCCGTCGTCGAACGTGAGCGCGATGTGCTTGCCGTGGCGTGACGCACCCCTGACCCGCGCGCCGACGAGCGTCGAGGGGGGTCTTTCGCGCGTCTTGACCACGCGGAACTCGATCACGTCGACGTCGCGCACGCGAAGCCCTGCCGTCCGCACGGCGAGAAAGTCCGCGAGCGCCTGCACCTCGGGGGATTCCGGCATGACCTCATCCTGGCACCGGGGTGCGACCTGGGGGCGGGCTGGCTCGTGTCGCCGTGTGACGCGCGACGGCGGCGGCCGGGCACCGTCCTGGCTCGCGGCGGGCGAGGACCAATAGCCTGGGTCGGGCGGTTGCGGCATCCGTCCCTGTAAGGAGAACCATGGCAACGATCGTCGTCCTCGTCGGAAACCCCCAGCCGGGCTCGCGCACCCGCCTCGTCGCCGAGGAGGTCGCCCGCCAGCTCGCCGAGCGCACCGGCGCCGGCATCGCGCCGACGATCGATCTGGCCGACGTCGCCGGCGCGCTCTTTCGCTTTCCGGACGCCGAGATAGACACGCTCCTCGCGCGCGTCGCAGCCGCCGACGTGCTCGTCGTGGCCAGCCCGACCTACAAGGCCACCTACACGGGGCTGCTGAAGGCGTTCCTCGATCGGTACCCCGGCGGCGGGCTTTCGGCCGTGACGGCGGTGCCGCTGCTCACGATCGGCGCGCCGACCCATGCGCTCGCGGTCGAGCACGCCCTGCGACCGCTGCTCGTCGAGCTCGGGGCATCCGTCCCCACCCGCGGGATCGCGTTCCCGGCTGGAGCGGTCGACGAGCGGGAGCGGATCATCGCCGAGTGGGCCCAGGCCGAGGCTCCGAGGCTCGGCCCAGCTCTGAGCGCGTAGAGTTTCTGCATACGACGCCGGGTTTCGGCATGTTGCGACGCGACATGCGAACCAGGCGAACCGATGAATAGCGTCGTGATCATGACCTCTCTGCCTTCCGCCCTTCCGCCGTCCGAAGACGATGCCGCGCGCCACCACTCCGCGCACGGCATCGGCCCGACGGTGTCGCCCGACACGTTCAAGGCGCTCTTCCGCGGGCACCCGGGCGGGGTCGCGGTCATCACGGCCGAGGGTGAGCACGGGCCGGTCGCGCTGACGGCGTCGTCGGTGTCGTCGGTGAGCGTCGACCCACCGCTCATGATCTTCTCGATCTCGTCGCTGTCATCGGCGACCCCCACGATCTCGGCCGCCGAGTCGATCGTCGTGCACCTGCTCGACGCCGACGACGTCGACCTCGCGCGGCTGGGCGCCACGAGCGGTGTCGACCGCTTCGCCGACACCTCGACGTGGTCGCGCCTGGCCACGGGCGAGCCGGTCTACCACGGCGTGCGGGCGTGGGCGCGCTGCGCCGTCGTGAGCCGCATGGACGCGGGCGACTCCACCGTCATCGCCGCCCAGGCGGTGCAGGCGAGCATCGGCCGGCACGTCGAGCCCGGCGACCACGGCAACGCGCTGGTCTACCACAACCGCTCGTGGCACCGCCTCGGGGAGCATTCCCGATTCGAATGACGGATGCCTCGGCATCCGTTCGGCGAGCAGGATCAGCCCAACGAACCGGCGATCGGCGTGCCCCGCAGCGCATGAGAATGCTCGGCGACCATCTCGTCGCTGCGACCCGGCGGATGCCTTCCACGCCCTGACGACGATATGACGAGGCCGCGCAGCGGGCTGTGCCCCGTCATCGGCAGGTCGCTGCGAGGTCGACGATCTCCTGCCGGGGCGGACCGTAGGCCTGTGTGCCATTGCCGTAAGAGGTGTGGCCCATGCTGATCGCCCACGCGGTCGCCCACTCCTCGCGCGTGCTGCGGCGTGTCTGGTCGTACATGCCGACGCACTTCGCCGAGATGGCGTGGCCGACCTCGTGGGCGACAACGGCCTGGGCGACCTCGTCGGGCCACCACTGGGCGACGGAGTCCGAGAATGTGAGGGTCGCCGTGCCGCCGCGGTCGGGGTCCCACTCGGCCGTGCCGCCGAGTGCGTTCGCCCCGCCGACTCCGGCGACGACGGGCGCCCAGTCGAAGTCCAGCACGACGCCGCCCGCGATCGACCGTGCGAACGCCTCGACCTCGAGCCGCCTCTCGTAGAGGGGTCCGGCTTTCTCGGCAGCCTCGGCCTCGCCCGACGCGCGCAGCGCCTCGGCCTGGCGCGCGTAGTCCTGCAGCGCGATGAGCGCGGCGTCAGCGATCTCGGACTGGGCCGATGCCGCGCCCGCCGCCTCGCGGAAGTCGAGGACGACGTCCGCCTCCGCAGAGACGCTGGCCTCTTCCAGGCCCGCGGCGGCGGGCGCGACGCTCGCGTACAGGTCGCTGACCGCTTCGCCGAGATCGGCGCTCGCGTCGGCGAGGGCGTCTTCGGTGGTTTCGACGAGGCGGGTGGAGGCATCCGTCTGATCGGCCCGCGATTCGAGAACGGATGCCTCGTCGTGCAGCTCCCACGGCCACAACGGCTTCGCGGGGTCGTGCTTCGGCTCGGCTCGGGCAAGCAGCGTCGCGGCCGCGTCCACCGAGCCCGAGGCCGCCGTGACCATGGTCTCGAGGGTTTCGTCGGCGGCCTGGCCGACGAGCGCGGGGGTCGCGGCTTGGCTGATCTTTCCCGCGAGGTCGATCTCGGCGTGCACAGCGGTGAGGGTGGCGCTGAGGGCGTCGTCGGCCGCAGCGGCGCGCTCGACCGACTCGTCCAGCTCATCGGCGGCCGCGTCGAACCGCTCGTTGGCCGAGAGGTGGACGATGCCCGCCGCGATACCGCCGCCCGCCAACGCCAGCCCGCCGAGAGCCGATGCGATGACCGCGGCGAGGCGATGACGCCGACGGCTCGGGGCTGGGCTGTCGTGGGTGGCCTCGACCAGGGCGTCGACCGAGTCGTGCTCCGCCGGCGCATCCGCTTGCGCGTCGCGGGCGCCCACCCCTGCACTCTATGCCGGTCGCCGCGGGGGCGCGACCCTGGGATTCTCGGATGCGGGCTTCCCGGCGGCGGTGGCGAGCCGAGCCGGTCTCAGTCCCAGTCGAGGTACTCCTCGATGATGAACGCGGTGGGCACCGGGTGTGTCATCGGGAACAGGTGCCCCGCTCCGTCGACGGCTCTCACCGTGGCACGCTCGGGCGCCGTGGCGCGCAGGCGTTCGCCGTTCGCGGGCGGCAGCGTCTGGTCATCCGTGCCCTGGATGATCAGCACGGGAAGGACGGGCGCGAGCGGGATGTCGACGTCTTCGACCCCCAGCAGCAGCAGGCCGTTCACTCGCTCGTGGTGCTCCACCACGAACTCGCGCGCGACCGTGCCGCCGAAGCCGTGCCCGCCGATCCACGTGTGCTCGAGCCCGAGGTGCTCCAGCACCGCGGTGACGTCGGCGACGTGGTCCACCAGCGCGGTCGCCTCGTCGGCCTCAGCGCGCGAGCCGACCCGCACGACGTGGAATCCGGCCTCCTCCGCCAGGTAGTGCGCGATCGTGCCGAGAGCGTTGCGCTCGATCCCGTGCTCGGGGATCAGCACCAGCGAGACCGGCCCCTCGCCCTCTACGGCGTACGGGATCGCCCGGCCATCGGGCTCGAAGATCTGAATGTCACTCATCTGTGGCTCCTCCTGCGGGTTGCCGGGTCTGTGTCAGACGTTGAAGCGGAACTCGACGACGTCGCCGTCCTGCATGACGTAGTCCTTGCCCTCGAGTCGCGCCTTGCCCTTCGCTCGCGCCTCGACCACGGAGCCGGTCGCGACCAGGTCCTCGAACGAGATGACCTCGGCCTTGATGAAGCCCTTCTCGAAGTCGGTGTGGATGACGCCCGCCGCCTGCGGCGCCTTCCAGCCCTTGCCGATCGTCCACGCACGGGCCTCCTTGGGGCCGGCGGTCAGGTACGTCTGCAGACCCAGAGTGTCGAAGCCGATGCGTGCGAGCTGGTCGAGGCCAGACTCGTCCTGACCGGTCGACGCGAGCAGCTCCGCGGCGTCCTCCGGGTCGAGGTCGATGAGCTCGGACTCGATCTTCGCGTCGAGGAACACGGCCTTGGCCGGAGCCACGAGGGCTTCGAGTTCGGCCTTGCGCGCGGCATCCGTCAGAACGCTCTCATCGACGTTGAAGACGAAGATGAACGGCTTGGCAGTCAGCAGGCCCAGTTCACGGATGGGGGCGAGGTCGATTCCGGATGCCGACAGCAGCACGCCCCGCTCGAGGGCGTCCTTGGCCTCGACCGCCGTCTGCAGCACCGAGGGGTCGAGCTTGCGGCCCCTCACCTCTTTCTCGTAACGCGTGATCGCCTTCTCGATGGTCTCGAGGTCGGCGAGCTGCAGCTCGGCGTTGATGGTCTCCATGTCGTTGCGCGGGTTCACCGCGCCCTCGACGTGCACCACGTCGTCATCGGCGAAGCCGCGCACGACCTGGGCGATGGCATCGGCCTCACGGATGTTCGCGAGGAACTTGTTCCCCAGCCCCTCTCCCTCGCTCGCCCCGCGCACGATGCCGGCGATGTCGACGAACGACACCGCCGCGGGCAGAATCCGCTCGGAGCCGAAGATCTCGGCGAGCTTGCCGAGCCGCGGATCGGGCAGGTTCACGACCCCGATGTTCGGCTCGATGGTCGCGAACGGGTAATTCGCCGCGAGCACATCGTTCTTGGTGAGGGCGTTGAAGAGGGTGGACTTGCCGACGTTGGGCAGTCCTACGATTCCGATGGTGAGAGCCACGGGCATCCACTCTACGCGGGGCGCATGCCGTCGGAATCGACGCGCCAGCGCGTCGGCCCGGTGAAGCCGCCTCCGACACGGGGCCGCACGGCTACGGTCGGATGCTCCGATACGCCCGGGTGACATACGGGACGTCGACCACCTCGAGGCCCTGGGCGTCGCCCTCGTCGCTCCGGCACCGCTCGTCGAACAGCGCGTCGACGCCGGCGAGGATCGTCGCCCGATCGGAGTCGGACGCGGTGATGACGTAGCTGCGCGACGACACCATGTCGAGGAAGGCCGCGCGCGTGAGCGGGCGGGTCCACGTCCAGGTGCGCTCCTCGACCGCGGCCAACGGTGCGCCCACGCGCACGCCGCCGTCCGCGAGCATCTCCTCCGCGTGGCTGCCGTGCATCGTGGCGGTCAGGCGCGCCACCCACGGATCCGAGTCGTCGCGGATGTTCCACACCAGCCCGAGCACGCCGCCCGAGCGCAGCACCCGGGCAGCCTCGGCCGACGCGGCCTCGACATCGACCCAGTGCCACGCCTGACCGAGCAGCACCGCGTCGACGGCGGCGTCGGGCAGGGGCATCCGCTCCGCCGTCCCTACGAAGGTGGGAACGCCCGGCACGTGCTCGTGCAGCGCGGCGAGCATGCCCGGATCGGGGTCGATCGCGACCACCTCGGCGCCCGCCTCGACCACCGTGCGGGTGAGCTTGCCGGTGCCCGCCCCGACGTCGGCGACGCGCAGCGCGCGCGCGTCGGCTCGGACGGGCTCGAGCATCCAGTCGACCGCCTCGCGCGGATAGCCGGGGCGGCCCGACGCGTACGCGCGCGCGGCGGCGCCGAACGACAGGGACATCTCTTCGCGACTGACCATGACCCCGAGCCTACGTCCGCGCCGGCGCGGCGCGCCTGCGCGACCGGGACGCTCGCACGGGTGAGGCTGGCGGCGTGCCCCTGGACTTCACCGCGATCGACTTCGAGACGGCGAACTCCAGCAACGCCTCGGCGTGCTCAGTGGGGCTCGTGCGGGTGCGCGGCGGCGAGGTCGTGGCCACGGAGGGTTGGCTCATCCGGCCGCCGTTCCCGCACGATCAGTTCTTCGAGCTGAACACGCGCATCCACGGCATCCGCGCCGAGGACGTCGTCGGCGCGCCCACCTGGAGCGAGCAGCTGGGTGATCTCGCGGGCTTCTGCGGCTCGGACGTGCTCGTCGCCCACAACGCCGGATTCGACATGTCCGTGATCCGCCGCGCGTGCATCGTGACGGGCGACGACTGCCCCGCCTACCACTACGTGTGCAGTCTGCAGGTCGCCCGCCGCACCTACGCGCTGGACTCGTATCGCCTGCCGTCGGTCGCGGCCGAGGCCGGCTTCACCGGGTTCGCGCACCACGACGCGACCGCGGACGCCCTCGCGTGCGCGCACATCATGATCGACGCGGCCTCCCGCCACGGCGTCGACGACATCCGCGCGCTCGCGGCGGCCGCCAAGGCGCGCGTCGCGCACATGACAGTGCCCGATGGGGCCGCAGATGCGCCCGTCGCCGCGACGCCGACCCAGCTCTCGGCGGTCTGACACGCCGGGTCGGGCCGGCGATGTCGGAGGCCTGCGGCAAGCTGACGGCATGGATCCACTCCTCGTCGTCGTGATCGTGATCGGATGCCTCGCCGCGGGCCTGCTCGCCGGGTGGGCGGCGGGCCTGGCGCGAGGCGCCGCGCGCGCCGCGCGCGAGAACGCCGACCTGCGCGCGCGGGTCGCCGCCGCCGAGGCCGCCCGGCAGGGGGTGCAGGCGCAGCTCGACCACCAGCAGGCGCTGTATCGCGAGCTCGCCGCGCAGACCCGGTCCGACCAGGCGCTGCGCGAAGAGCGCGACCGGCGCGAGCAGGCGGTGCTGCGCGCCCTCGCACCCGTGCACGAGACCCTGCAGACGATGCAGCTCAAGGTCGACGACCTTGAACGCGATCGTCACGCGCAGTTCGGCGCCCTGGCCGAGCAGCTGCGGCGCACCCACGAGTCCGAAGAGGCGCTGCGGGCCACGACCGAATCCCTCGCGGGCGCGCTGCGCTCTGGCTCCACCCGAGGCGTGTGGGGCGAGACGCAGCTGCGCCGCGTCGTCGAGGCCGCCGGTCTCACGCGGTACGTCGACTTCGATCTGCAGACGACGGTGACGACCGAGGCGGGCACCGGGCGGCCCGACATGGTCATCCGCCTCCCCGGCGACAAGGCGATCGCGGTGGACGCGAAGGTGCCGCTCGACGCCTACATCGAGGCCAGCGCCATCCCGTTCACGGCGACCGGCGCCGAAGCCGCCCGCCGCAGCGGCCTGCTCGACAAGCACGTGAAGGCCATGCGGGCGCACGTCGACGCGCTCGCCCGCAAGAGCTACTGGCAGGGGCTGCCCTCCAGCCCCGAGTTCGTCGTGTGCTTCGTCCCGAGCGAGTCGCTGCTGGCCGCCGCCCTCGAGGCCGATCCGACGCTGCTCGACTATGCCTTCGGCAAGCGGGTGGCACTGGCCTCCCCGGTCAACCTGTGGGCGGTGCTCAAGACCGTGGCCTTCACGTGGACCCAGCAGGACGTCTCGCAAGAGGCGCGGCGACTGTTCGAGCTGGGCAACGAGCTCTACCAGCGCCTCGGAGGGCTCGCAGGGCACGCCGACGACCTGCGACGCGCGATCGAACGCACGATCGACAGCTACAACAAGCTCGCCGGCTCGCTCGAGTCACGTGTCCTGGTGAGCGCACGGCGGTTCCCCGGCATCGACCAGACGCGGCTCGACGCGGTCGCCGTGCCGACCGCGATCGACAAGACACCGAGGCGGCTCACGGCACCCGAGCTTCTCGACGCGCTGGACGACGGCCCCGAGACTTTGACCGCCGACGTCGGCGACCTTCGCGACCGGATCGAGCCGTAGGTCGTCCCACGCCCCCAGGGCGGCGGACGCCGGCGACGGGCGACGCTATACGCCGCCGGGGATGAAGCTCATGAGGGCGATCACGGCGACCGAGAATCCGATGAACGCCCCGATCGGCCACCAGACCGAGATCTCGTGGTCCTCATCGCGCCGCACCCGCAACAGGACGTCGGGACGACGAGCCGGATCCGTCGCGTCGGCCACCACGGCCTGCGCCCCCGTCTGTGGCGAGGGTTCGCTCACCGGTGCGGACATCGTCAAACTCCTCAGGCCTGGAAGGGGGACCGCGTCGACCTCGACGACACCATCCACTCTGCCAGACAAGCCCGCGCACCCGCATCGCACCGGCGTGTCGGCCGCCGGTGCGCCAGGCTCAGCTCACAGCCACTTCGACACGAGGTGCTCCGACGACACGCGCCGCAGCGTTCCCGACGCGCCGCGCAGCACGACGCTCTCGGTGTACACGTAGTCGCCCTCACGCTGCACGCCGGCCACGAGCTGGCCATCGGTGACACCGGTGGCCACGAAGATCGTGTTCTTGCCCCTCACGAGCTCGTCGGCCTCGTACACGTAGTCGTCGAGCTTGAGCCCGGCGTCGATCCCGCGCTGCTTCTCATCGTCGTCGCGCGGCCACAGCCGACCCTGGATGTGGCCGCCGAGGGCCTTGATCGCGCACGCGGTCACGATGCCCTCGGGGCTTCCGCCGACGCCGACGCACATGTCGGTGCGGGCGTCGTGACGCGCCGCGTTGATGCCCCCCGCGACGTCGCCGTCGGTCATGAGCCGGGTCCCGGCACCCGCCTCGCGGATCTGGTCGATCAGCTGCTCGTGGCGCGGCCGGTTCAGCACCGACACCGACAGCTCTTCCACGGGCTTTCCGAGCGCCTTCGCAAGGCGGCGGATGTTCTCGCCGATCGGAAGGCGGATGTCGACGACTCCCACGCCCGCGGGGCCGGTGACGAGCTTGTCCATGTAGAAGACGCTCGACGCGTCGAGCATCGTGCCGGCGTCCGACACAGCGATCACCGAGAGCGCGTTGTTGCGACCCGCCGCGGTCAGCGACGTGCCGTCGATCGGGTCGACCGCGACGTCGCACTGCGGCCCGCGGCCGGTGCCGACGTGCTCGCCGTTGAACAGCATCGGGGCGTCGTCCTTCTCGCCCTCGCCGATCACGATGCGCCCGTCGAAGTTCACCGTGGTGAAGAAGGCCCGCATCGCGTCGACGGCCGCGCCGTCGGCACGCTCCTTCTGCCCGCGGCCGATCCACGGAGCCGACCGGATCGCCGCCGCCTCCGTCGCGCGCACGAGCTCGAGTGCGAGGTTGCGGTCGGGTCGGAGGGGACTCATATCTGCGGTCAGGCTCACCATGCGATCAGCCTAACGATCGGGGTCGGTGGATTCCGCGGCTTTTCACCCGCGCTAGACCGAAGGAATCGTCGTTCTTAACACCCCGTCAGGACTGCGCTGCGTGCGCCCGGCGGCGGGGACGAGGCATCCGTGCATCGGAGTGCCCTTCGCTAGAGTGACCGTGCAGGCAGAATCGACCGTGCGCGCCCAGAGCCGCGCACGCTGAGCAAGGAGCACACATGCCCGTCGCCACCCCAGAGCAGTACGCCGAGATGCTGAACCGCGCGAAGGCCGGTGGCTACGCGTTCCCGGCCATCAACGCCGCCAGCTCGCAGTCCGTCAACGCCGTGCTGCAGGGTCTCACCGAAGCAGGCTCCGACGGCATCCTCCAGGTCACCACCGGCGGCGCCGACTACTTCGCCGGCCACACCGTCAAGGCCCGTGCCACCGGCGCCCTCGCTTTCGCCGCCTACGTCCACGAGGTCGCCAAGAGCTATCCGATCACCGTGGCCCTCCACACCGACCACTGCCCCAAGCCTGCGCTCGAGGACTTCGTGCTGCCGCTCATCGCCGCCTCCGAAGAAGAGGTCAAGGCTGGCCGCAACCCCATCTTCCAGTCCCACATGTGGGACGGCTCGGCGGTCCCGCTCGACGAGAACATCGAGATCGCGAAACAGCTCCTGCCCCGCATCAAGAACATCAACGCGATCCTCGAGGTCGAGATCGGCGTCGTCGGCGGCGAAGAGGACGGCGTCAAGCACGAGGGCACCAACGACGCCCTGTACACCACCACGGGCGACGTGGCGAAGTTCGTCGAGGCGCTCGGCCTGGGCGAGAACGGCCGCTACATCGCCGCCCTCACGTTCGGCAACGTGCACGGCGTCTACAAGCCCGGCAACGTGAAGCTGCGCCCGGAACTGCTCGGCGAGATCCAGGCGGGCATCGCCGAGAAGTTCGGCACCGGCCCGAAGCCCCTCGACCTCGTCTTCCACGGCGGCAGCGGCTCGACCCCCGAAGAGATCGCCCTCGCGGTCGCGAACGGCGTGGTCAAGATGAATATCGACACCGACACGCAGTACGCTTTCACGCGCGCGGTCGCCGGCTTCATGTTCCACAACTACGACGGCGTGCTCAAAGTCGACGGCGAGGTCGGCAACAAGAAGGCCTACGACCCGCGTGCGTGGGGCAAGGTCGCCGAGTCGGCGATGGCCGCCCGCGTCGTCGAAGCCACCCAGCAGCTCGGCTCGCACGGGCACAGCATCAGCGCCTGAGCGCACAGGCTCTCAGAACGGATGCCTCGTCCCGCCCTCCGCGCGAGGGCCGGGGCGAGGCATCCGTCGTCTTGTCGCCCTGTGCCTCGGCCGGGCGCGCACTCAGCCCGGCTGGCCGAGCTCGTACCGCATGAGGACCGTCCCGTCCATCGCGCGGATCTCCACCGCGCCGATCGCGTCGGACTCGAGCGCGACCCCCGCGCTCAGCCGTGCCGAAAGCCCGGGCCACGCGCGCCACGTCGACACGGTCTGGCCCTCGCCGTTCGCGTCGACGATCGCGAGCGCGTATACCCAGCTCTTCCCCTGCCCCCCGTCGTCGCTGTCGGGGTACCGGCACTCCAGGTCGATGCGCGTGCCCCACGCGACGTCGGTGAGTCGCACGGACGCCTCCAGAGGAACCCCCGCGACGTCCTCAAGGGCGAATGCGGCGGCCGGTCGCGGAGCGAGGATCGCGATCGTCGCCGGCACGGCGACGGCCCCGACGACGATCACGGCGGCCGCGATCGACCCCGTCCACCACGTGCGGCGCCGGCGTCGACGTGCGCGGGTGAGCGAGGCAAGGCCGGCACGGGCGACCTCGTCGTGTGCGGCATCTCGGGCCTGGGTCGTCGGGGGGTCGTCCTCGATGCGCTGGGCGCGGGCTGCGGGAACACGCGAGAGCAGACCGACGGTCGGGGCGAGTTCGGCGGTCGCACGCCGGCACTCGGCGCACCCGTCGAGGTGCGCCTCGTAGGCGCGGCGATCGTCGGGCGCGAGGGCGCCGAGCACGTACGCGGCGTCCCACTCCGCGAAGTGCGCGTGATCTGGCCTCATCGCGTCACCCCCCTCTCCTGCAGCGCGAGCCGCAGGGCCCGCAGTCCGTAGTGCAGCCGGGACTTCACGGTTCCCTCCGGGATGTCCAGCGCGGCCGCCGTCTGTGCGACGCTGAGTCCGCCGTAGTACGCGTTGACGATGACCGAGCGGTGCTCGACGCTGATCGCCGCGAGCGCCTCCTCGATGAGGATCGCCTCGAACAGACGGTCGGTGTCGTCGTCCCGGCCGCGGTCGGGCACGTCGGCTACCGGCTGCTCGTGGCGCCGACGGGCGCTGCGCGCCTCGTCGATCACGAGGTGCCGCGCGACCGTGATCATCCACGCCCGCGTCGACGACGGTTCCTGCTCGAGAATGCGCGGCGTCCGCCAGGCGCGCAGCAGCGTCTCCTGCACCACGTCGTCCGCGCCGGCGCGGTCTCCGGTGAGGTGCACGACGTACCGCCACAGCGGACGTGCGTGCGCGTCGAAGAGCGCGGCCAGTCGGGGGTCGGCATCCGGCGGCATCCGTCACCTCCTCGAAGAGAGCACGAGACGGAAGGTCTACCGGTTCATCGTGGCACCCGGGACCGTCACCGCGGGTCGATGTAGGCGTCGAGGAGGCCCGGCGCGCCGTCGGGACGCTCGATCACGACGATCTCGTCGCCCGCCTGCACGCGGCCATGCGAGACCACCCGCAGGTACGGCCCCAGGCGCCGCTCGCGCGAGAAGCGCTTGACCCACCCGCGCTCGTCGTCGCCGCCGACCCAGCGCGCGAAGGTCTGGCAGGGCGTGCGGGGCATCGTCACCTCCACGACCACCGACGGCCCGATGCGCCAGCGCTCGCCGATGAGGGCCGCGTTGACGTCGATGCCCTCGGTGCGCAGGTTCTCGCCGAAGAACCCAGGGGCGAGGTCGCGTCCCAGCTCGCGCGACCAGTGCTCCGCGTCCTCCTGCGCATACGCGTACAGCGCCTTGTCGAGGCCGCCGTGGTGCTTGCGATCGGCCTGCACGTCGGCGTAGACGCCGTACTCGCCGATGCGCACCGGGCCGTCCACGGCGCGCTTGTCGATCGCCGTCACGCCCACCGATCCGGCATCGGCCCGCAGCTGGTGGACGGTGCAGACGGCGAGAAGACGGGGCATCCGGTCAGCCTACCCGGCGGCGATCGGCCCCATCAGGACGGATTCGACACGTATCCGATGAACGCCGGGTCCCCCAGCAGCGGCACCGCGAGGCACACGTACACGACCAGGTAGGTCGCCACCGCCCCGGCGAGCGGAATCCACCACGCGATGCGTCCGCGGCGCAGCTGCAGCACCGACAGCGCCGCCGTGGCGACGTAGCCGACAACGAGCACGACGGCCGCCACGATGCCCCACGTGCGCGCGGCGTCGACGTTCGTGAACTCGCCCTCGATGCCCATGAGATCCATCGCCTGCTGGGCGACAGAGGCGAGGTCGAGGAATGAGAAGGCCGTGAACGCGACGTTGATGAGCCCGTAGGCCAGCAGAGCGAGCGTCACGACGCGGTCGACCGGATGCGGGCGACCCGCGCGCACTCCCGCCGGCGCGGGCTCGGGAACCGGCTGAGCCGGCGCGGCCTGCTCGGGCGCCACGACCGCGTCCGCTGCGGGAGAGTAGACCCACGCGGCTCCGGGATCCTTGATGCGGGCTCGCTGCTCCTCGGGCGTCGCATACTCGCCGTAGGCGGGACGCGGCCGCGGGTCGGGCACGTCGCTCACGAGCGCTCCCGTCCGCCCAGGGCGCGCTCGTCGCGCTTGCCCGAGGCATCCTGTCGCAGCTCCTTCGGGAGCGAGAAGATGAGGTCCTCCTCGGCGGTGCGCACCTCGGCGACGTCGCGGTAGCCGGCCCCGGCGAGCTCTTCGAGCACCTCCTGCACGAGCACCTCGGGAACGGATGCGCCGCTGGTGACCCCCACCGTCTCGACACCCTCGAGCCACTCCTGCCGCACCTCGTCGGCGTAGTCGACGCGGTAGGCGGCCTTCGCGCCGTGCTCGAGCGCGACCTCGACCAGCCGCACGCTGTTGGACGAGTTGGCCGAGCCGACCACGATCACCAGGTCGGCGTCTCTGGCGACCTTCTTGATCGCGACCTGGCGGTTCTGCGTGGCGTAGCAGATGTCATCCGACGGCGGATCCTGCAGCTGCGGGAACCGCGCGCGCAGGCGCCGCACGGTCTCCATCGTCTCGTCGACCGAGAGCGTCGTCTGCGACAGCCACACGACCTTCGACGGGTCGCGCACCTCGATCGTGTCGGCGTCGGCGGGAGAGTTGACGATCGTGACGTGGTCGGGCGCCTCGCCCGCGGTGCCCTCGACCTCTTCATGGCCGAGGTGGCCGATGAGCAGGATCTCGTAGTCGTCGCGTGCGAAGCGCACCGCCTCGCGATGCACCTTCGTGACGAGCGGGCAGGTCGCGTCGATGGCCTGCAGGCCGCGATCGGATGCCGCGCCCACGACGGCAGGCGACACCCCGTGCGCGCTGAACACGACGTGGGCGCCCGGCGGCACCTGGTCGACCTCGTCGACGAACACGGCGCCCTTGGCCTCGAGCTCGGTCACGACGTGGATGTTGTGGACGATCTGCTTGCGCACGTAGACGGGAGAGCCGAAGCGCTCGAGCGCCTTCTCGACCGCGATCACCGCGCGATCCACTCCCGCGCAGTACCCGCGCGGGGATGCCAGCAGCACCCGCTTGTGTCCGGGGACGGGGATATCCTTGAGGCGCTCCCGTCGCCGGGGAATCCGGGGAACGGGCACGCTCACCGGGCGGCCCGGCGAAGGGCTCGGGGCGGTGACGGCAGAGTCGATGCTCACCCCCCGATTGTACGGGGCGGGTCCGTGAGCGGGCCGTGCGCCCGCATCCTCGCCCGCCACCGAACACCCGGCCGACCCGCACAGGAGGCACCACCGCATGACGACGTTCGAGCCGCAGCAGGTGCCCGGCCAGGCGCCCCCGCCCGACTCGGTCCACCCGCGCGACTCTTCGGCCGACTCTCCCACGTCGATCGGGCGCCTCAACGAGACGATCCGCGGGTTCATCGGCAACTGGGGCTCGGTGTGGGTCGAGGGCGAGATCACCTCGTGGAACGTGCGCGGCGGCATCGTCTACGGCGGCATGAAGGACGCCGGGTCGGATGCCTCGATCCAGTTCCGCATCTGGTCGTCGACGCGCGTGCGCCTGCCCGCCGACCTGAAGGTGGGCGGCCACGTCATCGCGTGCGTCAAGGCCGACTACTACCCGAAGACCGGCGCGTTCAGCTTCGGCGTGTCGGCGATGCGGCACGTGGGACTCGGCGATCAGCTCGAGAGGCTCGAGCGCCTGCGCGCGCAGCTGCGCACCGAGGGCCTGTTCGACGCGTCGCGCAAGAAGCCGATCCCGTTCCTCCCGCGCCTGATCGGGCTCATCACCGGCGAGCGGTCCGACGCCGAGAAGGACGTGCACCGCAACGCCGAACTGCGCTGGCCCCAGGTGCGGTTCCGCACCGAGTACGCGGCCGTGCAGGGCGACAGATGCGTGCCCGAGACGATCGCGGCGCTGAAGACCCTGGACGCCGATCCCGACGTCGACGTCATCGTCATCGCCCGCGGCGGCGGCGACCCGCAGACCCTGCTCGGGTTCAGCGACGAGCGGCTCGTGCGGGCGGTGGCTGCGGCATCCACCCCCGTCGTCAGCGCGATCGGGCATGAGAACGACCGCCCGCTCCTCGACGACGTCGCCGACCTGCGCGCGTCGACGCCGACCGATGCGGCCAAGCGGATCGTGCCGGATGTCGCGGAGCAGCACGCCCTCGTCGGCCAGCTGCGCGCGCGCCTCACGACGCGCCTCACCCAGCGCGTCGCGCACGATGTCGAGCGCCTGGAGCAGCTGCGCTCGCGGCCCGTGCTGCGCGCCCCGGAGTCGATGATCGACTCGCGCGCGCAGCAGCAGTGGATGCTGACCGCACGCGGGCGCGAGATCGTCGACCGCCGGCTCGCGCGTGAGGCGCGTGAGGCGGCCGAGCTGCGCGCGACGCTGCGGGCGCTGTCTCCCGCCGCCACGCTCGCGCGCGGCTACGCGATCGCCCACCTCGAGGACGGCGTGATCGTGCGCGACGCGGCGCAGGCTCCGGCCGGAGCGGCCGTCACCGTCACGGTCGGACGCGGCTCGTTCGCCGCTCGCTCCGAGGGCGAGATCGCGCAGTCGGGCCCCGATGCCGCGGAGCCGGCAGTCCTGGGCCGGGAACCTACAATGGAGGCATGACCGTGCCGAGCGAGAACATCGTCGACGTGTCGGCACTCTCTTTCGAACAGGCCCGCGACGAACTCGTGCTGGTCGTGAAGGAACTCGAGCAGGGCGCCCCGACCCTCGAGCACTCCCTCGCCCTGTGGGAGCGCGGCGAAGCGCTCGCCGCACGCTGCGAGGAGTGGCTGCTCGGCGCGAAGCGGCGCCTCGAGGCCGCCCGCGGCACCGCCGAAACCGACCCGGCGACGGAATCCTGATGGCCAGGCAGCCTCGCGTGGTCGCCGAGCTCGGCAGGCCCGAGACTCCCGAAGAGACCGCCGAGCGCAAGGCGGCGTTCTCGGCCGCGTACCGGTCGAGCCAGAATGTGCGCAACCTCGTCGCCGCGCTCATCGCCACGATGGCGGTCGTGCTCGTGATCGTGTTCGCCGTGCCGCGCGGCGAACCCGCCGCGCAGGCCGACATCGACGTCGCCGCCGTCGCCGACCGCATCTCGGCGAACGAAGGGCGCGCGCTGGTCGTGCCCGAGGTGCCGCAGGAGTGGCGGGTCAACGTCGCCCGAGTCGAGTCGGGCTCCTCCGACGCCGTCCGCGCGTGGACGATCGCGTACGTTCCCGGCGAGGACGACGGCTTCCTGCGCGTCGCGCAGGGATTCGGCGCCGACGCCGCGTGGACGACGCGCGAGCTCGGCGGCGCCGGGATCGCCGCCACCGAGACCATCGACGGCGTCCAGTGGTCGCGCTACGCGATCGCCGACCCCGAGAAGGCGGGCAACGTCACCGGTGCCCTCAGCGTCCAGGCGGGCGATGACGTCGTGCTCGTGTACGGCACCGCTCCCGACCATCTGCTCACGCAGACCGCCCGCTCGCTGAGCGCCCAGATCCGCGCTCTGCAGGAGGCTGCCCCGTGAGCGAAGCGCGTCTGACCCCGCGCGCCGCGTGGGAAGGCATGCAGCGCGGCAACGCGCGCTTCGTCGCGGGCAAGCCGCGGCATCCGCGGCAGAACGTCGAGCGCCGCCACGATGTCGCTGCCGGACAGCGCCCGCGTGCGGTCCTGTTCGGATGCTCCGACTCGCGTCTTTCGGCCGAGATCATCTTCGACATGGGTCTGGGCGACCTGTTCGTCGTGCGCAACGCCGGTCAGGTGGTCTCCGACTCGGTCGTCGGCAGCCTCGAGTATGCCGTCGCGGTGCTCGAGGTGCCGCTGCTGGTGGTGCTGGGGCACGACGAATGCGGGGCGGTGGCGGCCGCGATCGAGAGCACGAACGCGGATTCCGCGCCCCTCCCGCCGCACATCTGGCGGCTGATCGCCCCCATCGTGCCGGCGGTGCGCCGTGTGCAGCGAGAGAGCGTGAGGGCCGGCAACCCCGCCGACCGCATCGACGCCGAGCACGTCGGACGCGAGCACCTGCGCGACACCGTCGCCGAGCTCCTGCACTCGTCCGAGCTGATCAGCGACGCCGTCGCCGATGGGCGACTGGCGATCGTGGGCGCGAACTACCGGCTTTCCGAGGGCACGGCCGTGCCCGACGTCATCGTGGGGCTTCCCAGCGACGCCCCCGCAGCATCCTGAAACACCCCGGAGGGACGAAGAAGTGACCGACATCGAATACCGCATCGAGCACGACACCATGGGCGAAGTGCGCGTTCCCAAGAACGCACTGTACGCCGCGCAGACCCAGCGTGCCGTCGAGAACTTCCCGATCTCTGGGGACCCGCTCGAGCCCGCGCAGATCGTCGCCCTCGCGCGCATCAAGAAGGCCGCCGCGCAGGCGAACAAGTCCCTCGGCACCCTCGACGCAGAGATCGCCGACGCGATCGCGCGCGCCGCCGACCGCATCATCGCCGGAGAGCACGCCGACCAGTTCCCCATCGACGTCTACCAGACCGGCAGCGGCACGTCGTCGAACATGAACATGAACGAGGTGCTCGCGACCCTCGCCACGGCCGACCTCGGCCGAACCGTCCACCCCAACGACCACGTCAACGCATCGCAGTCCTCGAACGACGTGTTCCCCACCTCGGTGCACATCGCCGTCACCCAGGAACTCATCGACGACCTCATCCCGGGCCTGGACCACCTCGCCGTGGCGCTCGAGAAGAAGGCCGACGAGTGGAAAGAGGTCGTCAAGTCCGGCCGCACCCACCTCATGGACGCCACCCCGGTCACGCTCGGCCAGGAGTTCGGCGGCTACGCCCGCCAGATCCGACTCGGCATCGAGCGCGTGCAGGCGGTCCTCCCGCGCGTCGCCGAGGTGCCGCTGGGCGGCACGGCGGTCGGAACCGGCATCAACACGCCGCTCGGCTTTCCGCAGCGGGTGCTCGAGCTGATCGTCGCCGACACCGAGCTGCCCATCACCGAGGCCAAGGATCACTTCGAGGCCCAGGCCAACCGCGACGGCCTGGTTGAGGCATCCGGAGCCCTGCGCACCATCGCGGTCTCGCTCACCAAGATCAACAACGACCTGCGCTGGATGGGCTCGGGCCCGAACACCGGACTCGGCGAGCTGCACATCCCCGACCTGCAGCCCGGCTCGTCGATCATGCCCGGCAAGGTCAACCCTGTCGTTCCCGAGGCGACGCTCATGGTGTGCGCGCGCGTCATCGGCAACGACGCCACCATCGCGTGGGCCGGGGCGTCGGGCTCGTTCGAGCTGAACGTGGCGATCCCCGTCATGGGCACCGCGCTGCTCGAGTCGATCGAGCTGCTCGCGAACGCCTCGCGCCTGCTCGCCGACAAGACCATCGACGGGCTCGAGGCCAACCTCGAGCGCACCGCCGCGTACGCGGGCATGTCGCCGTCGATCGTCACGCCGCTCAACAAGCTCATCGGCTACGAGGCGGCCGCGAAGATCGCGAAGCACTCGGTCGCCAAGGGCATCACGGTTCGCGAGGCGGTCATCGACCTCGGCTACGTCGAGCGGGGCGAGCTCACCCTCGAGCAGCTCGACGAGAAGCTCGATCTGCTCTCCATGACGCACGCCGGCTGATCAGCGAATGCGGTCCTGGGCCGCCTGGCGAGATAATCGGGGGGTGGCACGCACACCGCGACCCATCTCAGCTCGCGCACGGATCCTCGGCGCGATCCTCGCGGTGGCGTGCATCGGCCTGGCGATCGTCGGCAGCGTCACGTTCCTGGTGCAGCGCGAGCTCGTCCTCGGCGAGGTGCAGGCGCGGCTGGTGGCCCAGGTCGCAAGCCTCGAGTCGATCGCAGGCGTCGACGACGAGGACTCGGGGCAGGGATCCTCGTCCGATTCCGCCGACAGCTCGGTCACCGCGGGCGAGGGCCTTCGCATCGACGACTTCTTGAGCGTGGAGGAATACCTCTTCGCGGTTGTCTCACGGCTCGTTCCGGCGCGCAACGAGGCATCCGTGGCCCTCATTGACGGGACGGTGAAGTACATCCCTCGCACGCTCTCGGGGTTCGACATCTCGAAGGACCGCGAGTTCTTGGCGCGCATCATCGAAGAGACCGCCGCGGCGGGCGGCACGGTGTACGGCACGGCTCTCACCGACCAGGGGTCGATCCGCTACATCGCGATCCCGATCTCGATGCCCGGCGACCCCGACTCGGGCATCTACGTGCGGGCGATCAACCAGAGCGCCGAGCTGAAGCCGGTCACCACCGCGATCACGACGTACTGGATCGCGGCCCTCGCGGTGCTCGCCGCCGTCGGCATCGTCGGGTGGTTCGTCGCCGGCCGGCTGCTGTCCCCCATCCGGCAGATCCGCGAGGCGGCGGACTCCATCACGATCGCCGACCTGTCGCCGCGTCTGCGCGAGCGGGGAAACGACGACATCGCCGATCTGACCCGCACCGTCAACTCGATGCTCGACCGGATCGAGGGCTCCGTCGATGTGCAGCGGCAGCTGCTCGACGACGTGCGGCACGAACTGAAGACCCCGATCACGATCGTGCGAGGCCACCTCGAGATGATGGATCCGACCGACGTCACAGACGTCGAGAACGCGCGCGACATCGGCATCTCGGAGTTGGACCGCATGACCCGCCTGGTCGAGGACATCAACCTGCTCGCCAACGTCGAGGGTGACGGCTTCGACATGAAAGAGGTCCTGCTCGGCTCCCTCACCGCGCGCGTCGGAGAGCTCGTCGCTGCGATCCCGGGCCATACGTGGAGGGTCGAGGCGATCGCACGCGGTCACGTGCTCGGCGACAACGACCGACTGCTGCAGGCGTGGCTGCAGCTCGCCGACAACGCCGCGAAGTACACGCCCGAGGGCTCGCCGATCGAGATCGGCAGCGCGCTCGACGAGTCCGCAGCGCGACTGTGGGTGCGCGACCACGGCCCGGGGATCCCGCCTGCAGCCCGCCACCGCATCTTCCGCCGCTTCGACCGCGCACACGGCAAGCGCACCGTGGGCGGGTCGGGTCTGGGCCTTGCGATCGTCGACGCGATCACCAAGGCGCACGGCGGCCAGTGCGTCGTCGCCGACACCCCGGGAGGCGGAGCGACCCTCACCATCGTTCTGCCCCTGCTTGGCACCGAGCTGCCGGCCCCGGTTCGCGCCGGCGACGTCGTGCTCCAGAGAGAGGCATCCGGATGACGGCGAGAATTCTGATCGTCGAGGACGAACCGCGCATCGCGTCCTTCGTCAGCCGCGGCCTTGAGTCCGCGGGCTACGCCACGACGATCGTCGATGACGGCGCCGAGGCGCTCGGCGCGGCGCTGCACGGCGACGCTCAGCTGGTGCTGCTGGACGTGGGGCTTCCCACCATGGACGGCTTCGAGGTGCTGCGTCAGCTGCGCGCGCACGGCTCGACGGTGCCTGTCATCATGCTCACAGCGCGCTCCAGCACGCGGGACACGGTCGAAGGACTCGACTCCGGAGCCAACGACTACGTCGCGAAGCCCTTCACGTTCGACGAGCTGCTCGCGCGAGTGCGCTCGCGGCTTCGCGAGACGGCCGTCGCCCCGACCACCTCGCTCACGCACGGCGACGTCTCGCTCGACATCCTGGGTCGCCGCGCGACGGTCGGAGGTCGCGACGTCGATCTGTCCGCGCGCGAGTTCGCGCTCGCCGAGCAGTTCCTGCGCAATCCGCAGCAGGTGCTCACGCGCGAGCAACTGCTGAGCCGGGTGTGGTCCCTGGACTTCGACCCGGGCTCGAACATCGTGGACGTGTACGTGCGGTACCTGCGCGGAAAGCTCGGCCCCGCACACATCGTCACTGTGCGCGGAGTCGGCTACCGCTGGGAGTGAGCGGCCGTAGGCGGCGGAACGGATGCCTCACCCGCTCGCGGTGGGCCTCACCCGCCTGCGCGGTCGCGCCCGAAGATGGGGAAGGCCCCCGGCGCTGGGGAACGCCGGGGGCCTGGGAACGGCCGGGCTGGGAAACACCGGCCATCAATCGCGACTGTCTGGGGAATCGCGCGATTGATTCCTTATCGATCCGGAGCACCGGTCGTGCCGGTCGTCGGATCGTCCGTCGTGGTGGACGGAAGTCCATGTGGTGCGGGTCGAGACCGCGTCGCGGACGCGCTGCACCAGCGCGTCCTGGTGATCCGTCGTCCAGCCGTGCGCTGCCGCCCATTCGCGTGCCGCGGAGGGAGCGTCGGTGCGCGACGCCTCATCGACGAACGCCGCGTCTTCAACGGGCGCGGGCGCGGGCGGTGCGGGCTGCGCGGGGGGAACCGGCTCTTCCGGCGACACGTCCTGAGGCTCGGGCGCCGGCACCGTCTCGGGGGTCGTCGTCGCTGCCGGCTGGAGCGCCGTCGCTGACGGGACGGATGCCGCGCGCGGCGCACCCGCGGGCACGACGACGCCGCTGCCGCCGAAGGGCCTGCCCGGCACATCGCCCAGTGCTGCACTGTTGGTGAGGGCGACGGCGCACGCCACGGTGACGCTCACGAGGACGCTGGTTGCGCCACCGATCGCGAATCGCGTCTGACTATGCACGTATGTCCCCACAGATCCGGTGCGCGGTCACCCGGCACTACTCCATCGTCGCAGAGTCCACGGCGCGAATGGGCCGATATGCATGAGACTCTTCTCATGCATATCGGCCTCTTCGCGGACGAATCGGCGCCTACGCGAGCTCGCCGGCCTCCAGCAGATCCGTCACGAGCGCCGCGATCGCCGACCGCTCCGAGCGCACCAGGGTGACGTGCCCGAAGAGGCTGTGGCCCTTGAGCGTCTCGATGACCGATGCGACGCCGTCGTGGCGCCCGACACGCAGATTGTCGCGCTGCCCCACGTCGTGCGTGAGGACGACGCGGGAGTTCTGACCGATGCGGCTGAGGACGGTGAGCAGCACGTTGCGCTCGAGCGACTGCGCCTCGTCGACGATCACGAAGGCGTCGTGGAGCGAACGACCGCGGATGTGCGTGAGAGGCAGGACTTCGAGCAGACCCCGCTCGATCACCTCTTCGACCACATTCGACGACACCACCGAGCCGAGGGTGTCGAACACGGCCTGCCCCCACGGATTCATCTTCTCCTGCTGGTCTCCCGGCAGGTAGCCGAGTTCCTGCCCGCCGACGGCGAACAGCGGGCGGAAGACGAGGATCCGCTTCTGCTGCTGCCGCTCGAGCACGGCATCGAGTCCCGCGCACAGCGCCAGCGCGGACTTGCCCGTGCCGGCGCGTCCGCCGAGCGAGACGATGCCGACGTCGGGGTCCAGCAGCAGGTCGATCGCGATGCGCTGCTCAGCCGAGCGACCGTGCAGCCCGAACACGTCGCGATCCCCGCGCACGAGTCGGTACGAGCCGTCGCCGGTGACGCGTCCGAGCGCCGATCCGCGCTCGGAGTGGATGATCAGACCGGTGTTGACCGGAACGCCGCGCACGTCGTCGCACGCGCCGACCTCGCTCTCGTACAGGTCGCTCACGTCGTCGCCGGTCACGTCGAGGGTCGTGATGCCGGTCCAGCCGGAGTCGACGGCCTGCTCGGCGAGGTACTCCTCGGCCGTGATGCCGAGCGACGCCGCCTTCACCCGCATCGGCAGATCCTTCGACACGACGGTCACATCGACGCCCCCTGCGGCGATGTTCATCGCGACGGCGAGGATCCGACTGTCGTTGTCGCCCAGCCGCATCCCCGAAGGAAGGACGCTGGAGTCGGTGTTGTTGAGCTCGACCCGCAGGGTACCTCCGCGCCCCACCGGAACAGGGAAGTCGAGCCGCCCGTGCTCGACGCGCAGCTCATCCAGATGCCGCAGCGCCTGGCGGGCGAAGTACCCGATCTCCGGGTCGTGGCGTTTGCCCTCCAACTCGGAGATCACCGCCACCGGGATCACGACACTGTGCTCCGCGAACCGGAAGAACGCGCGCGGATCGCTGAGGAGAACCGACGTGTCCAGCACATACGTGCGAAGGGTGTCTTCCTGGTCGAACGGCTCGCGCTCCGCCTGGTCGAGGTCTGGCAGCTGCTCTTGTGGTGCTCGTGAGGTCACAACCCGCTCCTGCCCCGGGCCCTCGCGGACCCGGCTCAGCGAGTCGACCGTGTGAGTCACGAGTCGTGAACCAGGTGGCCGACTCGATCGGGTGCCTTACCCGATGCCTCGAAGGTACGTCGGCCCGCAGGGCCCGCACACGCCGACACGCTGAACGGCGGTTACGGCCGGGTTAATTCCTCGCGACGATGCGGCCGAGACGTTCGCCGGTCACCACACCCGCGCCGACGAGAACGCCGCCAGGGCGTCGCCGAACAGGCGCAGCGTGTCGGCGCCGGTGCCCACGTGCGGGGCGACTCGCACGAGCCCCGCCCGCACGGTCACGGTGAGGCCGTGGTTGACGAGGGACGCCGCGAGCGGCGCCGCGTCCTGCGCGGCCGGGGCCAGGGTGACGATGCCGGCGCGGTGCTCGGCGTCGCGGGGGGTCAGGACGGGCACCTCGTACCGGTCGGCGAAGAAGATCACGTCCTTCGTCCGCTCCGCCAGTTCGCGCTCGATCACATCGACGCCGAGATCGCGGATGTCGCGCAGCGCCGTGGCCAGGCGCGCGACGGCCAGGTGGTCGGCAGTCGCGACGGTGAACCTCTGCGCGGACGCCGCGACCGAGGGGATCGGACCGGCGCCGGCGAGCGTGTCGCCGTCGGCGCCGGCGAAGCCCGAGAGCACCGGCTCGAGCCGTTCGAGGGCGCGGTCGCCGTACCACGCGAAACCCGTCCCGCGCCCGGCCCGCAGCCACTTGTAGCCGTTGCCGCACACGACGTCGGCGGCCGGATAGTCGGCCTCGACGACGCCGAACCCCTGCATCGCGTCGACGATCAGCAGGCGGTCGCCGATCACGTCGCGAAGCGCCGTGAGGTCGGCGCGATAGCCGGTCCGGAAGTCCACGAGGCTCACCGCGACCGCTGCCGTGTCGTCGGTGAGCGCGTCGCGCACGACCTCCGGGGTCATGAAGCCGCTCTCGGGCTCGACCCACTGCGGCACCAGGGCGCCGCGCGCGGCGGCGGCGCGCTGGGCGGTCACCGTCAGGCTCGGGAACTCGTGGCGTCCGAGGAGCAGGCCGCCGGTGAGCCCGTACAGAGCCTGCATCAGCCCGTACGTCGTCGACGGCTGGAACGTCACGTGCGAGGCATCCGTCATCAGCAGTTCCGCGAGAAGGTCGGATGCCTCCAGCTCATGATCCTTGACCATGTCGATGCCCGTGCGGCGCCCCGAGCCCAAAAGCTCGGCATCGGCGTGCGACTCCGTCCGAACGGAGGGCGAGAGCGGCCCGAACGCTGCCCAGTCGAGATAGCCCGGCTCACCGTCGAACGAGGCCTGAAAGGACTCCAGATCCATCACGGTCACATTCTGGCACGCGGGGCGTGCGGCACCGGGTGCCGCCCCGTCCGGAAATTCCGGGTCAGCCCCCGTAGCGGCGGTCGCGGGTCGCATAGTCGCGGATCGCGCGGAGGAAATCGACCTCGCGCAGGTCCGGTCCGAGCGCTTCCACGAAGTAGAACTCGGAGTGCGCGCTCTGCCACAGCAGGAAGTCGCTCAGCCGCTGCTCGCCCGAGGTGCGGATCACCAGGTCGGGATCGGGCTGCCCGCCGGTGTACAGATGCTCGCCGATCTGCTCGGGCGTGAGGCTCGCGGCGAGCTCCTCGAGCGAGCCGCCCTCGCGGTCGTGCGCGGCGATGATACTGCGCACCGCGTCGACGATCTCGCCCCGCCCGCCGTAGCCGACGGCGAGGTTCACATGCAGCCCGGTGTTGCCGCGCGTGCGCTCCTGCGCGTCGCGCAGCACGCGGGCCAGGTCCTCGGGAAGGATGTCGGCCCGACCGACGTGCTGCACACGTCGGTCGGGGCCCTGCGAGAGCTGGTCGGCGAGGTCGGCGATGATCTCGATGAGGTCGGCGAGCTCCTTCGAGTCGCGCTTGGTGAGGTTGTCGGTCGAGAGCAGGTACAGCGAGACGACCTTCACTCCGACCGCGTCGCACCAGTCCAGGAACTCGACCATCTTCGCGGCCCCGGCGCGATGGCCGTGCGCCGCCGAATCGTACCCGAGCTGACGGGCCCAGCGCCGGTTGCCGTCGATCATCATCGCCACATGACGGGGCACCGCGTCGGGATCGAGGCGTCTGCGGAGCCGGTTGGTATAGAGGCGGTAGAGAGGCCCGCGCCCCTCGTTCGTCGCCGACGGTGTCACCCCCCTACGGTACCGCTCCCGAACCGCCGAACCCGCGTGAGACCGGGTCCCACCCGTCGCGGCTGGGCATGTTCCCTTTGAAGCATGCGGATGGGCCTAGCCTGGTCGCATGAGCCGACGCACGCGCCGCTTGATCCCCCCCGCGCCGGAGGTGCCCGTCCTGCCCCTGATGGAGGCGGCCAAAGCCGACGCCACGGCCACCGAGATCAAGCCGACCTGGCGCGGCTGGATCCACGCCGGAACCTTCCCGGTGGCGATCGCGGCGGGGATCGTGCTGATCGTGCTCGCCGTCGGCACTCCCGCCAAGTGGGCCGCGGCCGTCTTCATGGCAACCTCGCTCCTGCTGTTCGGCAACTCGGCGGTGTACCACCGGTTCAACTGGGGTCCCAAGACCAAGGCGGTGCTCAAGCGCATCGACCACGCGAACATCCTGCTGCTCATCGCCGGCACCTATACGCCCCTCGCGGTGCTCGCCCTGCCGCCCGAGAAGGGGCTCCTGCTGCTCGTGCTGGTGTGGAGCGGGGCGCTGCTGGGCATCCTGTTCCGCGTCTTCTGGATCAACGCGCCGCGCTGGCTCTACGTCGCACTGTATCTCGTGCTCGGATGGGCGGCGATCATGTACATCGTCGACCTCTTCCAGGCCAACGCCGCGATGATGATCCTGGTGATCATCGGCGGCCTGCTGTACACGCTCGGGGCGGTCGTCTACGCGGTGAAGAAGCCCAACCCGTGGCCCGGGCACTTCGGCTTCCACGAGATCTTCCACGTGTGCACGGTGCTCGCGTTCCTGTGCCACTGGACGGCGTGCCTGCTCATCTCGCTGCGGCCGCTGTCGCCCTCGCTGGGCGTTGCGGGCTGAGCCGCCGGGCGGGCGTGCACGCGCTCAGCGCGTGCGGTCCTGGCCATCCGCGTCGGTGGACTCGTCGTCGACTTCGGTGTCGAACTGCGCCGCGGCGGCCTGCTCCTCGGCGTCCAGCTCCTCCTTGATGTCGGCTCGCACGCGCCCGCGGCGGATGCGTCGCATCATGTCCCAGACCAGCAGGATCACCGCGAGCGCGATGAACGCGATGATCGCGAACCCCCACGGCCCCGGAGTGACCAGCTCGGGGTCGACGACGTCGGTCGGGGCGGGCGTCGGGGTCGCGGCCAGGAAGGCGAGCGATCGGTGCATGAAGTCCTTCGTTCCGCGCGAATGCGCATAGCCTGGAACTCCAGCCTAATTCGGACGGAACTGATGACGACGCAGGACATGCTCGACGAGCGGTACGGCCGCACGCCGTCGGCGCGCACGCGCTGGATCGTCGGGATCGTCATCGCCGTCGCCGTTCTCGCGGGCAGCGGCGTGGCGTGGGCGACCTGGTCCAACGCGGCGAACTCGGTATCGGCCACCACGACGACCTTCCGCGTCGACGGCGGGCGCGCGGTGGTGGTCACCTACCAGGCGACCGCTCCGGTGGGCCGCGCGTTCGCGTGCGTCATCGAGGCGCAGGACGAGGAGCACGGGATCGTGGGGTGGAAGGTCGTCGAGCACGAGGCATCCGACGAGCACATCCAGGCATTCAGCGAGTCCGTGCCCACCGTCGCGCAGGCGACCACGGGTTTGGTCAACTCCTGCTGGGTGTCGTAGTCTGACGCAGACAACGTCGAACGACGCCCTGGCCTGCGCCAGGGCGTTTGGCATATCGACGCCGCCCCCCGAACGAAGGAGACCGACGTGTCCAGCGACGCAACGGTGACGTTCCTCACCCAGGATGCCTACGACCGTCTGGCAGCCGAACTCGAAGCCCTCTCCACGACCGGTCGTGAAGAGATCGCCAAGCGCATCGAAGCCGCGCGCGAAGAGGGAGACCTGAAGGAGAACGGCGGCTATCACGCGGCGAAGGACGAGCAAGGCAAGCAGGAGGCCCGCATCCGCACGCTCCAGCACCTGCTGAAGACCGCCAAGGTCAGCGAGGCGCCCGAGAGCACCGGGGTCGTCGAGCCCGGCACCGTCGTGACGGCCCTCGTCGCCGGCGGCGAGGAGCGATTCCTCCTCGGCAGCCGCGAGATCGCCTCGGGCACCGACCTCGACGTCTACAGCGAGGCGTCGCCGCTCGGCGCGGCGATCCTCGGGCTGAACGAAGGCGAGAAGACCTCGTACACGGCTCCCAACGGCCGCGAGATCGCCGTCGAGATCGTGAAGGTCGAGACCTACACCGGTCAGTGATCTCACTCTTCGCGCACCGAAGGCCGGCTCCCGAAGGGGCCGGCCTTCGGCATCGGATCGTCAGTCCTGCACGACGGTGGGCGCGAAACCGGCCTCTTCGAGCACCGAGATGACGTGCGCGCGGTGCTCCTGCCCGCGCGTCTCGACGCTCAGCTGCAGGATCACCTCGCTGATCTGCAGGCCCTGGCCGTGCCGCGTGTGCAGCACCTCGATGACGTTCGCGCCCGCCAGGGCGAGCAGCTCCGAGACGCGCGCGAGCTGACCGGGGCGATCGGGCAGCGGCACCCGGAGGGTCATGTACCGGCCGGATGCCGCCAGCCCGTGCGCGACGACGCGCTGAAGCAGCAGCGGGTCGATGTTGCCGCCGGAGAGGATCGCCACGGTGGGGCCCGAGGCGGTCACCTTGCCCGCGAGCATCGCCGCGACGCCCGCCGCCCCGGCCGGCTCGACGACGAGCTTGGCACGCTCGAGCAGCACGAGGATCGCGCGGGCGATGTCGTCGTCCGACACGGTGACGACCTCGTCGACGAGCTCGCGGACGATCTCGAACGGCGTGTCTCCCGGACGTGCGACGGCGATGCCGTCGGCGATCGTCGGGGCCGTGGCGACCTCGAGCGGCTCGCCCGCCGCGAGCGACGCCGGGTACGCCGCGGAGTTCTCGGCCTGGACGCCCACGATGCGCACCGTGCGGCCGGTTGCCGCGGCCTTCGCCTTCGCCGCGGCGGCGACGCCGGCGATGAGCCCTCCGCCGCCGATGCCGACGACGATCGTCTCGACGTCGGGCACATCGTCCATCACCTCGAGCGCGACCGTCCCCTGGCCGATCACCACATCGCGGTGGTCGAACGGGTGGATGAGCACGGCGCCCGTGCGCTCGGCGAACTCGGCCGCCAGCCGCAGCGGCGTCTCGACCGTCGCGCCCTCGAGCACGACGTCGGCGCCGTAGCCGCGCGTGGCGAGCAGCTTCGGCACCGGCACACCGAGCGGCATGAAGATCGTCGCCGGGATGCCCAGCGTCTGAGCGCCGAGCGCGACGCCCTGCGCGTGATTGCCGGCCGAGGCCGCCACCACGCCGCGCGCGCGCTCTTCGGGGCTCAGTCGCGACAGCCGGTAGGTGGCGCCGCGGATCTTGAACGACCCGGTGCGCTGCAGGTTCTCGAGCTTGAGGTGGACGGGCACGCCCATCACCTCGCTGAGGTACTGGGATGTCTCGAGCGGCGTGTGCAGGGCGACGTCGGACAGGGTCTTGGCGGCGTCCTCGAACTCCGCCAGGGTGGGGATGGTCACGCGGTGGGCCTCCTGGTGCGTGGAACCGTGCTCCAGATGAAGTCGCCTTCGGGCGGCCTCAGACCGGTCTCCCACGCACGGGTCGAGAGGGAGACGGCGACGACGTTGATGAATGCGGCCAGCGGCACCGCGAAGAGCGCACCGGGGATGCCGGCGATCATGGCACCGCCCGCGACGACGAGCACGACCGCGAGCGGATGCACCTTCACAGCCGACCCCATCAGCAGGGGCTGCAGGACGTGGCCCTCGAGCTGCTGCACGCCGAACACGACGACGAGCATCCACAGCGCGATCCAGGGGCCGTTGTAGACGAGCGCGAGGAAGACCGCGAGGGCGCCGGTCACCACGGCGCCGACGATGGGCACGAACGCGCCGAGGAACACGAGCACAGCGACCGGGATCGCGAGCGGCACCTGCAGCAGTGCAGCGCCGAGACCGATGCCGACGGCGTCGATGGTCGCGACGAGCAGCTGGGTGCGCGCATAGTTGACGACGGTGACCCACCCGATGCGGGCCGATCCGTCGGCGGCAGGCCGCGCCTTGCGCGGGAACAGCCGCACCGCCCACCGCCAGATGCCCTCGCCGTCCGCGAGGAGGCACAGCAGGATGAACAGCGCCAGCACGGCGCCGGTGGCGACGTGACCGACCGTCGAGCCGATCGCCAGCGCCCCCGACCACAGCAGCTCGGCCTGCTGCTGGAGGAAGGTCCACGCCTGGCCGAGGAATCCGTCGATCTGCTCGGCGGTCAGGTGCAGCGGCCCCGCGATGAGGTATTCGCGGAACTCGCCGATCGCCTCGGTCGTGCGCTCCTGCACGGAGGGCCACTCGAGCCTGATCTGCCACACCACGAGCCACAGCAGGCCCACGACGATCGCGAGGGTGCCCACCATCGAGATGACGATCGCGACCCACTTGGGCACGCGATGGCGCAGCAGGAACGAGAACGCCGGCCACAGCAGCGCTGTGATCAGGACCGCGATCATCAGCGGGATGACCAGCAGCTTCAGCTGGATCACCAGCCAGATGCCGAGCCCGATCGCGGCGGCGACGATGAGCAGCCGCCACGAGTAGGCCGTCGCGATGCGCAGGCCCCGCGGAATCGTGGGCGAGAGCTCGGTCGAGACGATCCGCTGGCGATCTCGCAGCGCGTCGAACAGTCCCGTGCGAGGCTTCTCGTCGTGGCCGCTCATCCCGCAATTCTAGGGTGCTGCGACGACGCACTCGTGGCCGGGCCCGAGCGGTGTCGGAGGGCGTGGCTATGCTGACGCGAATGAGGACGAACCTGAGCGCGGCCGAGGCGCGCCGCGTGGCCCTCGCGGCGCAGGGTTTCGGGGCATCCCGACCGCCCTCCCCCGGCACACGGCAGCTCAACACGTCGCTGCGACGCATGTCGACGCTGCAGATCGATTCGGTCAACGTCTTCGCTCGGTCGCACTACATGCCGCTGTTCTCGCGCCTGGGCGCCTACGACCAGGCGCAGCTCGACCGGCTGCTGTTCGCGCGGCGCGCGCCTTACGTCGAGTATTGGGCGCATGTCGCCGCGTTCATCGCCGCCGAGGACTGGGGGCTGTTCCGCTTTCGCATGGACGAGCTGCGCGCGAAGTACGGCGGCGACGACTGGCACGAGAGCAACCGCGCGACCATCGACTGGGTGCGCTCGGAGCTGGCCGACCGCGGGCCGCTGCGCCCGGCGCAGATCGAGCGCGACGCGCAGCGCACGACGCGCGGGCCGTGGTGGGACTGGGACGCCGTCAAGCACACCCTCGAGCGGCTGTGGCTGTTCGGCGACGTCGCGATCGCCGGGCGGCGCGGATTCGAGCGCACGTACGGGCTCGCCGAGCAGGTGCTGCCTGCGGCGGCGCTCGCCGCGCCGGTGCCGCGAGCCGACGCGCTGCGCGAGCTGACGCGGCGCGCGGCGCGCGCCTACGGCGTGGCGACGGCATCCGATCTGGCCGACTACTGGCGCGTGCGCGACCGGCCCGCGATGATGGCGGCGATCGGCGAACTCGAAGACGCGGGCGAACTCGTCCCCGTGCAGGTCGAGGGCTGGACGACGGCGGGGCGCCCGGCCAAGGCGTGGCTGCACACGGATGCCGCGATCCCCCGTCGCATCGACGCGACGGCGATCCTCACGCCGTTCGACCCCGTCGTGTGGTTCCGCGATCGGGCCGAGCGGCTGTTCGGCTTCGAGTACCGCATCGAGATCTACACGCCCGCCGCGCAGCGGCGGTACGGCTACTACTCGCTGCCGGTGCTCGTCGGCGACACGCTCGTCGGCCGCGTCGACCTCAAGGCCGACCGTGCCTCTTCGACGCTGCGGGTGCAGTCGGCGTGGTGGGAGCACGGCGCGCCCGCCCACGCTGCGGAGCGGCTGGCGGGCGAGCTGCGAGAGGCGGCCCGGTGGCAGGGCTTGGAGCGCGTCTCGGTGTCGGACTGGGGCGACGCCGCCGACGACCTCGCCTCTGCCCTGCCCGAGGCATCGCGGCATCCGGCCGGCCCGCCAGAGCCCGAGTCGCTCGTCGCCGACGAGCCCGGTTAGCCTGGATCGGTGAAACGCTCACTCGTCATCGGGGTCGCCGTCGGCACCGCGGTCGCGATCACCGCGGCGGGGGTCGCCTGGTGGACGCTGTCGCGCCCCACCGCGGCGGACGCGGTGGTGAAGCAGTATCTCGGCGCCCTCGCGTCCGGTGACGCGGATGCGGCGCTCGCGCTCTTCGACGCGCCGCCACCGGGCGGCGACGATCTCACCGACGCCCTGGCGGGCGCGACGGGGCTGCTCAGCGGCCCGAGCATCGAGCACATCAGCTCCGCCGACAGCGGGGACATGCGCGCCGACGTGTCGTTCGACCTCGCCGGCAGCCACCGCACCGCCTCGTTCACACTCGTCCAAAGCGACTCCGGATGGCGCCTGACCGCCGACGCGCTCGGCGCGATCACCGCGAGCACCACAGTCGGCGACTCGGTGGCGGTCGGATCCGTCGTCATCCCGGCCGCCGAGCCCGCACCATTCCTTCCGGCCGCCTACACCGTCACAGCCGCCCCCGGCGGGATCCTCGATGGCGAGGCCGAGGCGGTGGTGCTGCCCGGTACGACGACGGATGCCGCAGTCGAGGCATCGCTCTCCCCCGCAGCGACCGCCCGAGCCCAGGCTCAGCTCGACGCGTACGCCGAGCAGTGCGCCGCGGCCACGGACGCCGTGCCCGAGCACTGCGGGCTGCGCGTGCCCTGGGCCGCCGACCTCGCCTCGCTCGAGACGATCGCTTTGCGCATCGAGCAGGAGCCTGCGCTCGTGCTCTCGTCCGACCTCGGCTCGTTCGAGGCGACCGGCGGAGCGATCGTCGCCACCGTGAGAGGAACCGCCCGCGACGGAGCATCCGCAGTCTTCACCTACCGCACCGAGGGCTGGGCGCTGCGCGGCACGATCTCGTTCGAGGGCGACGAGATCGTGCTCTCGGTGCGCTGACTCCCGCCTCGCGGCTCAGCGCGTCGCGAGACCGCGCGCGTCGAGTCCGAGCCAGCGCGCCAGGTCGGCGGCCTCGGCATCGACGGCCCGCAGCGGCGTTTGGCCGCAGGCGTGCACATCTCGCGGGCCACCGACGCCGGGCGACGGCATCCGTCTCAGAACTTGCCCCCGATCGTCTGCAGACGCTCGATGCGCTGCGGAATCGGAGGGTGGGTCGCGAACATGCGCGAGAGGGCGCCGGGCTTGAGGGGGTCCGAGATCCACAGGTGCGCCATCGAGGTGTTCGCCTTCTGCAGGGGCTGACCGTACTGCTGCAGCTTGTCGAGCGCCGACGCGAGCCCGTCGGGGTCGCGCGTGGTCATGGCGCTCGTCGCGTCGGCGAGGTATTCGCGCTGGCGCGAGATCGCCGCCTGCACCGCCCCCGCCAGCAGCGGCGCCACCAGCGCCGCAACGAGCCCGAAGATCATCAGGAACAGCTGCGCCTGGCCGTTGCCCCCTCCGCGGCGACCGCCGCCGAAGAACGCGATCCGCATGAGCACGTCCGCGAGAATGCCCACCGCCACGACCAGGCCGAATACGAGCAGCGAGACCCGGATGTCGTAATTGCGGATGTGCCCGAGCTCGTGACCCAGCACGCCCTCCAGCTCGCGATCCGTCATCAGCTCGAACAGGCCCGTCGTGACCGTGATCGCCGCGTCCTCGGGGTTGCGGCCGGTCGCGAAGGCGTTCGGGGCGGGATCGTCGATCACGTACAGCTTCGGCACCGGCGAGCCGGTGGTGATGCACAGATTCTCGACGATGCGGTAGTAGCGCGGTGCGTCCTCGCGACTGACCTCGAACGCCCCCGACATCGCAAGAGCCTCACGGCTCGCGAAGAAGTACTGGAACGCCGCGTAGCCGATCGCGCCGAGCAGGATGAACCCGGTCACCCACCAGTTGTTGCTCATCAACCACCCGACGAGCAACCCGATGGCACCCAGGAACAGCACGAAGCCGACCAGGATGAACCACGTGTTGCGCTTGTTGCGCGCGATCGCCGAGTACATGCAGACGTCTCTTCAGTCGGTGGGGGGTCTCGATACACCGCCCCGCGGGCGGCACTCGACCTTGATCCGAGCCGCATCAACGCCGCTGCGCGGCATTGCTCCGGCTCGCATCAAAACTGCACGCGCGGCGGTTCCGAGATGGCGGCGCCGTCGACGACCTCGAAGAACTCCCGCTCGTGGAAGCCCAGGTTTCGCGCGAACAGGTTGTTCGGGAAGACCTTGATCTTGGTGTTGAGCTCGCGCACACCGCCGTTGTAGAACCTGCGGGATGCCTGGATCTTGTCCTCGGTGTCGACGATCGACTGCTGCAACTGGAGGAAGTTCTGGCTCGCCTGCAGCTGAGGGTAGGCCTCGGCGACCGCGAACAGCGACTTCAGCGCCTGCTGCATGTGCCCCTCGGCGACTCCCGCCTCGGCGGGCCCGCCGGCGCCCAACGTCTCGGCGCGCGCACGGGTCACGTTCTCGAAGACGGCCTTCTCATGCGCGGCATAGCCCTTCACCACCTCGATGAGGTTCGGGAGCAGGTCGGCCCTTCGCTTCAGCTGGACCGTGATGTCGCTCCACGCCTCATCGACGCGCACATTGAGCTGCACAAGCGAGTTGTACGTCGCCCACAGGTAGATCCCGATCGCCACCACGATCGCGACCACGACGAGAACCGGGATCAGCCATTCCCACATACCTGTGACTCCAATCGTCCTGCCCTCATCCTAGCCACGGTGTGCGCTCCGATCAGGAGCGCAGGGACCACTCTCAGCCGTTACCCACCCAGCACACGCTCGAGGTAGTCGTTCTGGAACATGCGCTGCGGGTCGAGCCGGTCGCGCAGCGCCACGAAGTCGTCGAAACGCCGGTAGCGAGAGCGCAGCTGCGCGGCATCCAGCGTGTGCATCTTGCCCCAGTGCGGCCGGCCCGCAAGGCCCGTCATGATCTGCTCGACGGCCTCGAAGTACTCGGCCGGATCGTCACGCCAGTAGCGGTGCACGGCGATGTATCCGCTGGCCCGGCCGTGCGCGGTCGACATCCACAGGTCGTCGGCGGCCGCGAAGCGCACCTCGACGGGGAACGAGATGCGCCAGCCGCGCTCGTCGATGAGCGCGCGCAGCGCGTCGAACGCGGGGCGGACGTTCTCGGCGGGCAGGGCGTACTCCATCTCGCGGAAGCGGACCCCGCGCGAGGTCGCGAACACGCGGTGCGAGGCGTCGGTGAACTCGCGGTCACCCCACACGCGCGCCGCGACGCCGTTGATCGGCGGCACGGTCGCCGGGACCGCGCGCCCGAGAGAGCACACCGCCTGGTGCACGATGTTGCCGATGAGGGTGTCGTCCACCCACTTGCCGACGGGCGAGAGCGGATGCCGCGGCGCGCTCTCGGGCAGCCGCGTGTTCGTCTTGGTGAGCGCCCGCTCGGTGTGCGGGAACCAGTAGAACTCGAAGTGGTCGGGGCCAGCGGCACGCTCGTCGAGGTGGTCGAGCACGTCGGTGAGCTCCTCGGGCCGCTCCAGCGCGTGCAGCACATATGCCGGGACGCACTGGATCGTGACGTCGACGAGCACACCCAGAGCCCCGAGTCCGAGGGCGACTGCCGGCAGCAGCTCGGTGTTCTCTTGCTCGTCCACCGTGAGCAGCTCGCCGTCGGCGGTGACGAGGGTCGCGGCGACGACCTGGGTGGCCAGGCCGCCGAACCGCGTTCCCGTGCCATGGGTGCCCGTCGAGATCGCGCCGGAGATCGACTGCCGATCGATGTCGCCGAGATTCTCCATCGCCAGCCCGTACGGCTCCAGCAGCCGCGGGATCTGGTGCAGGCGGGTTCCCGCGAGCAGGCGCACCCGCCCGCGTTCGCGATCGACGCCGAGCAGCCCCGACAGGTCGGTGAGATCCAGCAGCACGCCCGGCGCCACGGCGATGCCGGTGAAGCTGTGCCCCGCGCCGACCGCCTTCACGCGCAGCCCGCGCGCCGCCGCCGACTGCACCGAGCGGCGCACCGCGTCGACGGTGCGAGGACGCTCGATGAGCTGCGGCCGCACGGACTCCGATCTTCCCCAGTTCTGCCAGGTGCCCCCAGGTCGTGTCACAGGAACGTCTTCCCCTCTCCGCGATAGGTCGCAAGCTCGTCGACCACAGCGTCGTCGTCCACGAGAAGATACCGGTCGACGCGCTCGGCGAGCTCACCGCTCTTCGCGTGCCGGAACCACACGCGATCGCCGACCCGCAGGCCCCGTGCGCTCTCGCCCTGAAGCGGTGTCTGCACCTCGCCCGCACCCTCGCGCGGCAACGTCGTGAGCCCCGCGGGCCACACCGGCTTGGGCTGGCGCGACGGAACGGGAGGCCCCGAGGCGATCCATCCGCCGCCCAGCACCGTGGCGATGTCGGCCGCGGGCTTTCGCACGACCTCCAGGGCGAACGCGGCCGCGGGCGCCGGATCGAACGCCCGGTACCCGTCGAAGAGGTGACCCGCGAACAGCCCGCTCCCGGCGGTCAGCTCGGTGACCGACTGATCGGATGCCGTCAGCTCGAGCGAGCCCGTGCCGCCCCCGTTGACGAACTCGATGGGCGCGACATCGCGCAGTGCGGCCACGATCTCGGCGCGACGCTCGACGAGTTCGTGCCCGGAGCGGCGCTGCATCCACCGGATCATCGCGTCGCCGGAACCGGTCGCGTCGCCCTGCCCCGCGATCTGAGCCTCGTACATCATGAGGCCCACGAGCCGGAAGCCGGGCCGGGCCGCGATGGCCCGCGCGAGGTTCGCGACGTCAGCGGGGCCGTACAGCGGCGAGCGGCGCACGCCGATGTGGCCGAGCGCGGGCGCGCGCCACGAGGCGTCGGCTTCGATCGCGACCCGCACCTCGGGGCGCGCTCCGGGCGCGGCCACCGCGTCGACGAGGTCCAGCTGGGCGAGGTCGTCGACCATGAGCGTCACACGCTGCGCCGCGTGCTCGTCGGCGGCCAGCGCCGCGATCGCCGCGCGATCGGCGGTCGGGTAGCCCACCACGACGTCGTCGTGCGTCTCGGCGAGCCACAGCGCCTCGGGCAGGGTGAAGGCCAGGATGCCCCGGTACCCGGGGATCGCCAGCGTCGCGTCGATCGCCGACCGCACGCGCACGGACTTGCTCGCCACGCGGATCGGGACCCCGGCGCTGCGCACGAGCATGTCGAGGGCGTTGTGCCGAAGCGCGGGCAGGCTCAGGATCGCAACCGGACCCGACACGTCGGCGACGGCGCGCGACAGGCCCGTCCAGTACGACGCGGGGTCGTGCCAGGCCGGGATGGCGGATGCTCCGGTGAGCAGATCGAACCTCATCGTGTCCCCTTCGGGTGGGTGCACATCGCTACAGCCTACGGTGCAGAGCCGACGCACCACACACCGACGCCGGTGAGGCGCTCTCGCACCGCAACCGGCGCGCAGAAGCCGTGCCTCACCCACGACACGAACACGCGTGAGGGCCGGCCCTTCGGACCGACCCTCACACGTACCCCCGCCGGGATTCGAACCCGGACTGGAGCGGGTTTAAGCCGCCTGCCTCTGCCTGTTGGGCTACGGGGGCGCGGGCCGACGCCCGTCGCGCCCACAATAGCCGCGCGTCAGCGGGCCGCGGGCACCGAGGCCGCCACGGGCGCGGCCGCGGCGGGCGCATCGGTCGCAGCGGGCTGCGGCGGACGCGGACGCGCCGCGAACTCTTCGAACACGTAGCGCGGACGCTGCACCGTGGCGAGCGAGACGTTGTCGCGGCCGAGCCAGAAGTTGTTCCACCAGTCCCACAGCACGCGCCACTTGCGCTCCCACGACGGCATCGCCATGCCGTGGTAGCCGCGGTGCGCGAGCCACGCGATGAAGCCCTTGAGCGCGAAGCCCCCCGACTGGAACACGCCGTTGTAGAGGCCCAGGCCGGCGACGGCGCCGAGGTTCTTGTGGACGTACTCGCGCGGGAGCTCGCCGCGCAGCACCGCGACCAGGTTCTTGGCCAGGAGCTTTGCCTGACGCACCGCGTGCTGGGCGTTGGGGACGCAGTAGCCACCCACGCCGCCGCCCGACAGGTCGGGCACAGCGGACACGTCGCCCGCGGCCCACGCGCCCTCGACCACCTCGTCAGCCGTGCCCACGCGCAGATCGGCGCGCGTGCGGATGCGACCGCGCTCCTCGACGGGCAGGTCGCCGCCGCGCACGACGGTGGGGTTGGCCATGACGCCGGCAGTCCACACGATCAGGTCGCTCGGCAGGGTCTCGCCGGTCGAAAGCTCGACGTTGCCGTTGACGGCCCCCGTGACCTGCGTGTCGAGGTGCACGAGCGCGCCGCGCTTGGCGAGGCTCTTGAGCACCCACTCGCTGGTCTTGAGCGAGACCTCGGGCATGATGCGGCCCATCGCCTCGATCAGGTGGAAGTGCGTGTCTTCGAACGTCAGCTGCGGATACACCTTGAGCAGCGACGACGCGAACGCGCGCAGCTCGGCGAACGCCTCGATGCCCGCGAAGCCGCCGCCGATGACGATGACGGTGAGCAGGCGGTCGCGGTCGGGCCCGGGAGGAAGCAGCGCCGCCCGGTCGAAGTTGGTGAGCAGGCGATCACGGATCGCGACGGCCTCTTCGATCGTCTTGAGACCGATCGCGTTGTCGGCGATGCCGGGAATCGGGAACGTGCGCGAGACTGCTCCGGCGGTCACGACGATCTGGTCGTACTCCTGCTGCCAAGGCTGGCCTTCGGCGGGCGTGATCGTCACGGTCTTGCTCGCGTGGTCGATGCCGGTGACCTTGGCGGTGATCACCGTGGTGCGCTTCAGGTGGCGACGGTGGCCCACCACGATGTGGCGTGCCTCGATCTCGCCGGCTGCGACCTCGGGAAGGAACGGCTGGTAGGTCATGTACGGAAGCGGGTCGACGATCGTGACCTCTGCCTCGCCCTTGCGGAGGTGCTTCTCGAGCTTCCAGGCCGTGTAGAAGCCGGCGTAGCCGCCGCCGACGATGAGGATCTTGGGGACGTTTTTCGTCACGGCGGGGAGTACTCCTCCTGAGTCAGCGGCGTGGCGTCCGGGACGCCGAGCGGATGCGTCGGACAGCAGCGGTGACGCCGAGCGCAATCAGTATACCCGCGGCCGTGAGCGCCGTGAGCGGCAGCGTGCCGTACAGGAGCGTCTCGGACGTCGGAACCAGCGGGACGGCCTGCGCGGGCGGATCGATCTGCGGAAGCGGCGGCACCTCGACCGGCTCCTCCCCGGGGGCCGGCGGCGGCGAGGCCTGCGCGCGCCGGAACAGACGAATCCAGTCCGCGAGGCTGCCCATCGGGTTCTCGGTCACCGTCGGCACGTTCGCCGTGACGGCGGCTGCGGCATCCACGAGTCCGTAGCCGTAGAGCGGGTCGGGCGCCGCGGTCTGACCGGCGGCGGGGCGGGCGGTGCGGATGATCCGATTGATCACGTTCGCCGCGTCGAGCTCGGGGTGGGCCGCGCGCACGAGGGCGGCGATGCCCGCCACGATCGGCGCGGCGCCGCTCGTGCCGCTCCACCGCACGAGCCGGCCGTCGGCCGACACGCCGAGAAGCTCCTCGCTCGGAGCCGAGACTCCGATCGTGATCCCCTGTGTCGACGCGTCGACGCTCGCGCGCCCGGAGGGGTCGACCCCGCCCACCGTCAGCACGCCGGGGATGGTCGCCGGCGCACCGACCCGCGTGGTGCCGCTCCCCCGGTTTCCAGCCGCGACGACGACCACGACGTCGTGGTCGAACGCGTACAGGAACGCGTCGTCCCAGCTGGGATCCCAGTCCGGCTCGTTGGTCGTGAGCGACAGGTTGATCACGTCGGCGCCGTTGTCGACCGCCCATCGCATCGCCGCGGCGATCTGCTCCGTGAACGCAACGGCGGCAGACGCTCCGAACCCGACCGAGACCGACAGCAGTTCGGCGGCGGGTGCGACGCCGATCATGCCCGTGTCGGGCCCCGTGCCCCGCGATGCGGCGAGAGAGGCGACCCAGCTGCCGTGGTTGGCGTCGACCGCGCCCACCGGGGTGCGGCCGTCCGCGGAGCCCGTCCCGGACACGTCGGTTCCACCGACGACGGCTCCGGCGAACTCCTGCGGTCCCTTGCCGATGCCGGTGTCGATGATCGCGATGCGCACGCCCTCGCCGCGCGTGGTGCGCCACGCGGAGTCGATCCCGTACTCGCCGATCCAGTACTGGGCGGCCCGTGCCGGGTCGACGACGTCGTTGGTCGCAAGCAACGCCGGGTCGACGGCGGCGGGGGTGCCGGTGGCGGATGCCGCGGCCGGGCCCTCGCGCCCGGGCGGGGGCCCGGCATCCGTCGCGGGCGCCTGCGGCGCGAGCGCGCCCAGCGCGAGCACCCCTGTCAGCGCACCGGCCGCGATGCGCGCGAACGGCGTCATGCGGCCCCCTTCGCTCCCGGCCCCGGAGTGGCGCACACGCACCGATCGGGCGACCACGTCGACAGCTCGAGCGCGCGATCGCCGATCGGGTTCACGCCCGGCCCCGCGGCCAGGGCGTGACCGGCCAGCGCGTGCAGGCACTTGACACGGGTCGGCATGCCGCCTGCGGAGATGCCCTCGATCTCGGGAACATCGCCGAACGAAGCGCGGTCGCGCAGGTACGCCTCGTGCGCGGCGAGGTAGGCGGCCTGGACGCCCGCGTCGGCGGCGAGCTCGTCAGACAGCTCGCGCATCACGTGATCGGCCTCGAGGACCGACATCGCGACGGTCGCCGCGGGGTGGGTCAGGTAGTAGAACGTGGGGAACGGCGTGCCGTCGGCAAGCCGCGGAGCGGTGGCGACCACGGTCGGATTGCCGCAGACGCAGCGGGCGGCGACGCCGACGACTGCGCGCGCGGGGCGGCCCAGCTGCTCCCGGAGCACGACGAGATCGGCATCGGAGACGGGAGGGAAAGGCGGCGTGGTCACGGCGCCAAGGGTACCGTCCCGTGCTGAACGCGAGGCGTCGAGGGGGTTCATCCGGCTGTGGGCGACGTCTCCTGGTCGGGGGCGTCGGGCACGCCGATCGTGATCGGCGTGACGGTCTGGGCAATGCCCGCCTCGGTCAGGGTGCGCACGAACTGGCCCATCCAGTCGACGCGGGTGACCTCGACGTCCTCGCTGACCGTCTGCTGCTCGCGAGGGATCAGGTCATCGGGCAGATCGTTGTCGACGAGGTAGAGCACCTCGCCGGGACGGACGTAGTAGAGCCGCTCGCGCGCCTGTGTCGTGATGTACGCGGGGTCGTCGAACCTGTCGCGCTGCGCTTCGAGCTGTGCGACCTCTTCGCTGCTCACCTGCACGGCGTGCTGCATCGCGGCGACCCTCTGCCGCTGGTCGACGTACATCCCGACCGTGGGGACGAGCACGAACGCGGCCATCACGACGAGGCCGAGCATGATCACCATGAACCCCGACAGGCGGATGCCGCCCAACCAGCCGCGCACATCGACCGGGGCGCGCCGAGGCCGGGGGGCACGAGAAGGGGGAGCCGCGTTCTTGACCACGTCTCCCCCTCTCGTCACTCTCTCAGGCCTGCGATCGAGTGGCCCGCGTGCGCGGGCGTCTCGAGGTCACCCCTTGAAACGGGGGAAGGCCGCGCGGCCGATGAACTCCGCCGCGTCGCCGAGTTCTTCCTCGATACGCAGAAGCTGATTGTATTTCGCGACGCGCTCGCTGCGCGCGGGCGCGCCGCTCTTGATCTGACCTGAGTTCACCGCGACGACGAGGTCGGCGATCGTGGTGTCCTCGGTCTCGCCCGAGCGGTGCGAGAACATCGTCGTGTAGCCGGAGCGGTGTGCCAGGTCGACTGCGTCGAGCGTCTCGGACAGCGTGCCGATCTGGTTCACCTTGACCAGCAACGAGTTCGCCACGCCCAGCTCGATGCCCTTGCGCAGGCGCTCCGGGTTGGTGACGAACAGGTCGTCGCCGACGAGCTGGACCTTCTTGCCGAGGTCGTCGGTGAGGGCCTTCCAGTTGTCCCAGTCGTCTTCGTCGAGGGCGTCCTCGATCGTGACGATCGGGAAGTCCGCGACCAGCTTGTCGAAGTACGAGATGAGCTCGGACGGCGACCAGTCCTTGCCCTCGACGTGGTAGACGCCGTTGTCGTAGAACTCGGATGCCGCAACGTCCAGTCCGACGCCGATGTCGCTGCCGGGCGTGAAGCCGGCCTTCTCGATCGCCTTGATGAGGAAGTCGAGACCTTCGCGGTTGCTCGGCAGGTCCGGGGCGAAGCCGCCCTCGTCGCCGAGGCCGGTGGCGTAGCCGGCCGCCTTCAGTTCGCCGCGCAGGACGTGGTACACCTCGGTGCCCCAGCGCAGCGCCTCGGAGAACGTCTCGGCGCCGTAGGGCGCGAGGAAGAACTCCTGGAAGTCGATGCCGTTGTCGGCGTGCTCGCCGCCGTTGATGACGTTGAACAGCGGCACCGGGAGCACGTGCGCGTTCGGGCCGCCGACGTAGCGGAACAGCGGCAGGTCGGCGCTGTCGGCGGCGGCTTTGGCGACCGCGAGCGAGATGCCGAGGATCGCGTTGGCTCCGGTGCGCCCCTTGTTGTCGGTGCCGTCGGCCTCGATCAGGATCTCGTCGATGATGCGCTGCTCGGTGGCGTCCACGCCCTCGATCGCGGGGCCGAGCTCGTCGATGACCGCGGCCACCGCCTTCTGCACGCCTTTGCCGCCGTAGCGGCCCTTGTCGCCGTCGCGCAACTCGTACGCCTCGAAGGCGCCGGTCGACGCGCCGGAGGGCACCGCCGCCCTCTGCACGATGCCGTCATCGAGGAGCACCTCGACTTCGACGGTCGGGTTGCCGCGCGAATCCAGGATCTCGCGCGCGTTGACTGCCTCGATAAGTGCCACAGGGGACTCCTTGTTTCGTGGAGGGTGGTTCTGCGGAGCGCCGTCGGTCCGGTCATGAGTCTAGTGATCGCGCAACGCTTGGCGAGGGGTCGTCGTCATCGGCGTCATCCGTCGCCGGCGGCGCCGATCGCGCGCGCGATCTCGTCGAGCCCGTCGGCGTCGACGCCGACGCGCGGCTCGCGCTGCCGCAGCCCCGTGAGGACCGTCGCGAAGTACTCGCGCAGGCTGGGCTCGAAGCCGAAGCGGTAGATGCGCAGCGCCGGATGCAGGTCGTACGCGGCGGCCATCCCCGCCGAGGGACGGGTGGCCGCCCACGTGCCGCCGATGCCGAGATTCGCAGCCGCGGCCAGGCCCAGCCGGGCGGCGGGGGTGAGCTCGATGCGCGACGCGACGATCCGCCCGAGCCGCACCGCGTGCGCGCTGGCCGCCAGCTTGTATGCGACCGCGACGGCGGCCGAGAGGTTGTGCTCGAGCACGCCCGGGGCGCTCGCGCTGAGCTCGCACAACAGCGGGCGCGCGGCGACCGTGCGGGCGAGGGCACCGGCGATGGCCTCGATGTCGTCCGTCTCAACGGCGCCCATCGCCGGCTCGAGCGCGTCCAGCCACGCCCCGAACTCCTGGTCGTAGATCTCGAGCAGCACCGCCTCGCGCGACTCGAAGTATCGCAGGACGTTCGACTTGGCCAGTCCCGCGCGGCGCGCGAGCTCGTTCAGGCTGACGTCGGCGACGCGTCGCTCGTCGAGCAGCTCTCGTGCCGCGGCGAGGATCGCGCTGCGACGGAGCTCGCGCTGCTCGGCGCTGCGAGCGCGCTGGAACGACCCGGACATCCGCACCTCCTTGAGAACAGACCGATGGTCTGTTATGGTCAAGAGACCATCGATCTTTTATTCTAGCCCTGGAGGGCGCATGTATCGGGTACCCACGCAGACAGGACGCCGGATCGTCGTCACCGGCGCCAACAGCGGAACCGGCCGAGAGGCCGCCGGCCGGCTCGCCGGCGCCGGCGCATCCGTCATCCTGGCCGTGCGCTCGCTGGAGAAGGGCGATCAGGCGAAGGCCGCGATCCTCGCCGCGCACCCCGGCGCAGAGGTCGAGGTGCGCCGTCTGGACCTCGCCGACCTCGCCAGCGTGCGCGCCTTCGCCGCGACGATTCTCGAGTCGGGCGCGCCGCTGGACACGCTCGTGAACAACGCCGGGGTCATGGTCCCGCCCCGCCGCCTGGAGACCGCCGACGGCTTCGAACTGCAGTTCGGCACGAACTTCCTCGGGCCCTTCCTGCTCACGAGCCTCCTGCTGCCGCGCCTGCTCGAGGCGGATGCGCCCCGCGTGGCGACCATGTCGAGCGGCGTCGCCAGCCGCGGACGCATCCACTTCGATGACCTGCAGTGGCGCCGCACGTACCGCAAGTGGTCGGCCTACGGCCAGTCGAAGCTCGGCAACCTCCTGATGGGGATGCACCTCGCCTCTCTTGCTCGCGAGCACGGCTGGCCGCTCGTGAGCACGATCGCCCACCCCGGCTACACCCGCACGAACCTGCAGACGGCGGGCGCGAACCTCGGCCGTGCGGCCGACGCGCAGCGCGAGCCGATCCGTCGCACGCTGCTGCCGTCGCAGGCCGTGGAGCAGGGCGCCGAGCCGCTGCTGTTCGCCGCGGCCGACCCCGCCGCCGTCTCGGGTGCGTACTACGGGCCGCGCGGCGGGCTCACCGGCCCGACCAAGCGCGTGGGCATTCCGCGCAGCGCGCGCCGCGGCCCCGACACCGCGGCGGCGCTGTGGGCGGTGGCGCGCGAGCTGACCGATGCGCCGGATGTCACACGGCTGACCGCCTCGGCAGGTTCGCGCAGCGGCGCCGCAAGCGACGTCAGCCCGTGACGAGCGCGATCGCCACGCCGTCCCAGCCCTTCGCGTCGAGCGTCTGCAGCGCCGTCGCGTCGAACCGCGGATCACGCGCCAGCATCTCGAGCCCGCGCTGGGTGCCGATCACGTTGGAGGCGGTCGTCGCGGGGTTGGCGACCTCTCCCCCGCGGCCGACGTTGTCGACGACGACGACCGTGCCGGGGCGCCCGAGGCGCGCGGCCCAGTCGAGGTAGATCGTGTTGGATTCCTTGTCCGCGTCGATGAACACGAGATCGAACGGCTCACCTCCGGCGAGCGTGGGCAGCACGTCCGCGGCGCGCCCGAGCAGGATCTCGACCTTCTCACCCACGCCGGCCCGGTCGAGGTTCGCCTTGGCGACTGCGGCATTGCGCGGCTCGGCCTCGATCGTCACGACCGTGCCTGTGTCCGGGATGCCGCGCGCGAGCCAGATCGTCGAATAGGCCCCGAGCGTGCCGATCTCGAGCACGCGACGCGCACCGCTCATCCGTGCGAGCAGGTGCAGGAGCTTGCCGTTGACCGGCGCGACCTCGATCGCCGGCAGCCCCGCGGCGGTCTGGTCGGCGACGGCGGCCTCGAGGGCGGGGTCGTGTCCGACCAGCGTCTCGGAGAAGTAGGCGTCGACGCGGCGCCAGGCATCCGGGGTGGGCTCGTTCACACCGCCAGCGTGACCCGCGCCACCCCGCGCGTCAAGCGCCCACGGCGCGCCGCTCCACGAGCGCCGCCAGCAGCGCGGCGCCGGTGCGGGCGTCGTCGACGGTCACCACGAACCGCTTTCCGCTGCGGCGGACGACCTCGATCGCCTCACCGGCGCGCAGCACGACACCGAATCGCCTGCCGGCGCCCAGCCGCAGGCCCCACCCCCCGAACTCGCCCATCGGGTTCACGTGCGCGCATGCCACCGACGCGACGTCCTCCAGCGGCACGTGGAATCTCGGCGCTCCGAGCACCGAGTCCACGCGCAGCCCGCTGGCGTCGACGCGAACGTGGAACGCGAGCGTGGTGGCGGCCAAGACCACGAGTGCGAGCGCGACGCCGGTCAGCAGCCACGCGAGCGCCGCGGGCGCTCCGCCGATCCACGACACCGCTGCGGCGGTCGAGAGGGCGAGCACCCCGGTGAGGACGCCGACCGCCGCCCCCGGCCTCGTCGCGCTCGAGCGCAGCCACAGCGCCCGGGCCCCGTCTGGCAGGGCAAGCGCCGTCGCCGGCTCGGCGGCTTCGGCCGGGGCATCCTGTGCCGGCTGCACGAACCACGCACCCACGCCCGCCAGCGCGCCTGCGGCGAACGATGCGACCAGCGCGGCCCACACCGTGGGCGCGTTTGCCGCGGTGTCGAGGCCGGCCTGCATCGCGAAGGTCCAGGTGAACATGACCGTCCCGAGGGCCGCGACCGCGGCCGAGGTCGCGCCCAGCACCCGGTACGTCGGCCCGCGCTCGCCGCGGCGCAGGCCGGGGAGGGTCGTCAGCGCGATGAGCGCGGGAAGGCCGAAGCCGACGGCGATGGTCCCGAGCGGCTGCACCCACGCCGGCGCGAAGCCGTCAGCCGTGCCGGCCGCGTTCCAGTGCACCGCGATCGTCGACGGCGCGAAGGGCAGCAGCGCGAGCTGGATCGCGACGCCCACGGCCACGAGCACCGCCGGCGCCCACAGCGCGACGAGCACGAACCGCCGCACCACGAGGTCGGCCGGGCGCGTCATCGCGTGCCCCCTTCCGGCGCCGGTGCAGGCTCGGCGGCCGTGGCCGAGACAGCACCGGATGCCGCCGCCGGCGCCCCGGCACGGAACTGGCGCAGCAGCACGATCACGCCCACGACCGCCGCGACGACGACCCACGCGACGACGCCGAGCGGTCCGACGATCGCCAGGTCGGGGGTGACGCCGGAGGCGACGAGGACGAGCACCAGCCCGCCGACCGCGTTGAGCGACCCGTGCGCGAGAACCGCGGGCCAGATCGACGTGCTGCGAAGCCGCAGCCAGCCGAGGAGGACGCCCCAGACGAGGCATCCGCCGACCATGAAGAGCACCCCTGTGACGTCGGGCCGCGCGAAGTTGTAGCCGAGCAGGATGATCGGCGCGTGCCACAAGCCCCAGATCGCTCCCGTGACCAGCAGCGCCGGCCACGTGCCAAGCGGCAGCAGCGCGGTCTGCAGCCAGCCGCGCCAGCCGAGCTCCTCGCCGAACGCGAGCACGCTGTTCACGATGGCGCCCACGGGGATCATCGCGAGCTGGAGCGCGACGATCACCTCGACCGGCGGGAGCGGCGTTCCGGCGGGAGCGGCCGCGGCGAGCTGATCGGCGAAGCCCGAGAACCCCACGAGGTCGAGCGAGACGAGTCCGAACGCCGCCGCGAGCGCGATCGTCGCCACCATGACGAGGATCGGCAGCCCCAGGCCGAGCGCCAGGAAGAGCAGGAAGCGGCCCGTCGGGCGCAGCGGCCACATGCCGAGGAACCGCAGGCGGTGTGCGCGCGGCACGCGGAACGCGAACACCGTGATCACCGCGGCGATCGCGGGCGTCAGCATCATGAGAGGGAGAAGCAGCCCCGCCAGCGGCTGAGCGAGCCCGTCGCCGAGCCAGAGCGGCAGGGCGACGAGCCACGCCAGCCCGCACGCGATCACCACGAACACCACGACGGCGGGCCACGCGACGCGGCGGGGCTCGACGTCGTCGGGCACGACGGGGGTCATCGGTTCAGCGGTCACGGGCGATCTCCTTCACGAGGGCGGCGAGGGCGTCGGGGTGGATGCCTGCCGCGCGCGCCCGCGCGACGAGGCCGTCGATGTCGGTGCGCAGGTCTTCGAGCGTCGCCGCCTGCGCGGTGAGCACCGCTCCGCGGCCGCGGCGCAGGTCGACCAGTCCCTCGTCGCGGAGATCCTGGTAGGCGCGCAGCACGGTGTGCACGTTGACGGCGAGTCCCGCGGCGACCTCGCGCGCGGCCGGCAGGCGGTCGCCGGCGTGGATGCGGCCCGCTGCGGCCTCTGCGCGCACCGCGGCGGCGAGCTGTGCGAACAGCGGCACCTCGCTCGTGGGATCGACGGTCAGCAGCACGCACTTATTCTAGCGCAAATAGAACAATTAGGAATGGCCTTGCAGAGGGATCCGACTCCCGCACGCGAACCCCGGCCGCGCGTTGTCGATTCACGACAGCCGATGCCCGCACGCGCCGCGGGCTGCGGCACACTGTCGGGATGCGCATGACCCCCCGACGCCTCGCCCTCGGCATGAGCCTGTGGATCCCGAACCTCTTCAGCGGCATCCGCGTCAAGAGATTCGCCGACGACTGGACGAGCGCCACCGTCGAGCTGCACGTCAACGTCTTCACGCGCAACTACGTCAAGACGGCGTTCGGCGGTTCGATGTCGGCGATGACGGACCCCTACTTCTTCATGCTCGTCATGCACCAGCTCGGCCGCGACCACGTCGTGTGGGACACCCGCGGCGAGATCGAATTCGTCAAGCCCGGGCGCGGCGTGCTGACGGCGCACTTCGAGGTGTCGCAAGAGAAGGCCGAAGAGCTGCGCGAGCGCGCGAAGGGCGGTGCGAAGGTGCTCGAGTGGTTCGAGACCGACATCACGGATGCCTCGGGCGACGTGGTCGCGCGCGTGCGGCGCGAGGTCTACGTGCGCGAGAAGCGGCGCGTGACCGAGTCGTCGGCAGCCTGACACGGGAGCCGCTCACCGCGCCGCGCGATAGTCGGTCGCGGTGATCCCGAGCACGGTGCGGAAGTCGTTCGCCAGGTGCGCCTGGTCGGCATAGCCGAGGTTCGCGGCGATCGCGGCAAGCGACGTGCCGGGCTCGTCGCGCACCCGCTGCGCGGCCTCCTGCAGCCTCCGGCGCCGGATCATCGCGGCGGGCGACACGCCGACCATGCGGTGCGCGAGGCGCTGCAGCGTGCGCACCGACACGCGCAGGCGCTCGGCGGCGTCGTCGACACCCAGGATGCCGGCATCCGTCATCAGCAGCTCGGCCATGTCGTTCGCCAGCCGCGCCTCGGCGGTCACCGGGCCGACGACCCGCTCGAGCCACCCCGCGACCACGTCGGCCGCCGCCTGCACGTCGGGCATCGCCGCCACGACCGCGCGGTGCAGTCCGCCCGTCGGCTCGTCATCGAGCACGGCGTGCGCGTCGACGAGCGCGCCCGGCGCATCGGACAGGCACGCCAGCGCCGCCGGCCGCAGCAGTGCGCCGACCGCCCAGCCGCTCCCCCGCAGCACGCGTTCGGACACGCGGGTCGTCGCGCCCCACAGGGTCACGCCGTCGGCGTCGACCACGATATTGGCCGCCGGGTACGCCAGCACCGGCTGACGCGACTGCGCGCCTGCCGGCAGATCCCACTGCGGGATCCAGACCCATTCCAGAAGAGCGGATGCCTCGACCGGCGCCGGCACGCGCGTGAAGCGCGGCAGTCGCTCGGGGTACAGCACCCCGTCACGCTAGCGCGGGGCGCCGACGCCCACCTGTCGCGAATCTGCAAGACCGCGGCATCCGCTCTCGCGCATGCTGTGGACATGACCGCAGACACGACAGCCGGCGCGACCGGCCTGCACACCACCGACGGCCGACCGAACGTGGCCACGACCCTCACGCCCTTCCTCGCGATCCGCGGGGCGAAGGCGGCGCTGGAGTTCTACCGCGACGTGTTCGGCGCGCGGGTCGTCGACGTGACAGAGTTCGACGGCGTCGTCGTGCACGCGGGGCTCGACTTCGGTCTGGGTCTGCTGCAGATCGGCGAGCCGGTCGCCGACTACGGGCTCGTCCCGGCGCCCGAGGGCGACGACGACTGCTATTCGATCGGCATCTATGTCGCCGACGCCGACGCCGTCACCGCCCGCGCGGTCGCCGCGGGCGCGACCGTGCGCGAGCAGCCCTCGACCTTCGTCTCGGGCGACCGGTTCGCGAGCATCCGCGACCCGTTCGGCGTGCGCTGGTCGATCAAGTGCCGCGTCGAGGACCTCTCCGAGGAGGAGAGCGCAGCGCGCGTCGCGGAGTGGGCGGCGTCGGTCAGCGCCGGCTGACGGCCGCGCGCTCTTCGAGGGCGCCGACGACCGCCGGAAGGAGCGCCTCGGCCGTGCGGCGATAGCCGAGCGCGCTCGGGTGGAACCTGTCGAGGCTGAACATCTCGTCGGGCTGCGTCACGAAGAACGGTCCCACGGCGTGCCGCAGCGACACCGCCCGGGCACCGGCACGCTCAGCCGCCTCCGCCTGCGCGTCGGCGAGCTGACGCGACAGGCGCGACCCGAGCGTGCGCAGCGGCTGCGGCACCGGGCGCAGCGCACCCAAGTCGGGGCACGTGCCCACCACGACGCCGGCGCCTCGCGCGCGCAGCCGCCGGATCGCCGCCTCGAGATGCCGGACCGAGGTCGCGACGGGCACGCGATGGGTGACGTCGTTGCCGCCCGTCACCACGACGGCGACCTCGGGGCGGTAGTCGTCCGGCAGGCCGTCGAGCTGCGCCTCGAGCACCGAGGACTCCGCGCCGACCACCGCCGCGGTGCGCAGGCGCACGGGGCGGCGCGTGCGGCGCGCGAGACCCTTCGCGATGCGTGCGCCGAGGGTGTCCTTGCGCCGCTGCGCGCCGAGCCCCGCAGCGATCGAGTCGCCCAGCACGAGCAGTTCGACCGGGTCGCCCTCGTTGCCCCGCCGCCAGATGCGGTCGGCGTCGAGGGCGTTCTCGCCCAGCGGCTTGCCGATGCGGCGCCGCGCGAGCGCCGCCTGCCGCGACAGCATCACCCGGCCGCCGACCACCACGAGTCCGGCGCCCAGACCGAGGCCGAGCACTCCGACGACGAGCGGCATCGACACCGCGTCACGCGAACGGGTCATGCCGCCATGACACAAGCACCGGGTGAACGGCAGCCGTCGCGCCGGTGAAGCGCGGGCGATCGGATGCGTCGGGGCGGGGCATCCGTCGACGGGGTCGGCCCATCGGCACCCACCCTGTACCCGCGCGCATGCGCTCACTAGGCTCGGCCTCGCAGCCGCACCGCCGCGCGGACGGCTGCGATCGAGACCGCCGGCGCCCGCTTCGAACTGCAGGAGTCCACATGAGCGTTTCCGAATCCGATCTGGTCGCCCGCGTGCGAGAGGACTTCCCTCGTCTGCGCGACGACCTCGCCGCCCTCATCGGCATCCCTTCGGTCGCGTTCCCCGGCTACCCGCCCGAGCCCGTGCACGAGGCCGCCGACAAGGTCGAAGCGCTCCTGCGCGACGCCGGCGTCGCCGACATCGAACGGCTCGACCTGCCCGACACCTCCCCCGCGATCATCGGGCGCGTGCACGTGGACGACGCCCTTCCCACCGTGCTGCTGTACTGCCACTACGACGTGGTTCCCGCCGACGACGTCGAGGCGTGGCGCACGCCCCCGTTCGAGGCCACCGAGGTCGACGGCGCGATCTTCGGCCGCGGCGCGTCCGACTCGAAGTCGAACCTACTCGCCCACATCGGCGCGCTCCGTGCGTTCCGCGGGAGCCTCCCGGTCAACCTGCTCGTCGTGTTCGAGGGTCAGGAGGAGGCCGGCAGCGCCTTCGACTTCTACCCGCTCGACCATCCCGACGTCTTCGCGTGCGACGCCATGGTGATCGCCGACGTCGGCAACATCCGGCCCGGAGACCCCACCCTGACCGTTGCGCTGCGCGGCTCGGCGGCCGTGACCGTCGCGGTCTCGACTCTCGAGAGTCCCAAGCACTCCGGGCAGTTCGGCGCAGCAGCGCCCGACGCGCTCGTCGTGCTCATCCACGCGCTCGCGAGCCTGCACGACGAGCACGGCGACGTCGCCGTGCCGGGGCTTCGGCGCGAGGAGTGGACCGGCGCAGGCTACTCCGACGACGAGTTCCGCGCCCTCGCCCAGGTGCTCCCCGGCGTCCCGCTCCAGGGCACCGGCAGCCTCGGCAGCCGCATCTGGAGCGGCCCGGCGATCACCGTGACCGGCATCGACGTGCCGAGCGTCGACAAGGCCGTCAACGCGGTCGCCGCCACGGCGCGAGCGCGCCTCGACGTGCGCGTCTCGCCGTGGCAGAGCGCCGCCGAAGCACAGGCCGCCGTCGTCGCGCACCTTGAGGCGCAGCATCCGTTCGGCGTCTCACTGACCGTCGTTGCCGGAGACATCGGCGACGGCGTCTCGGTGCCCACCGGCGGCCCGATCTACCGCCTCGCCGAGGGCGCCCTCGCCGACGCCTACGGCACACCGCCCTCGACCAACGCCGTCGGCGGCTCGATCCCGATCGTCAGCGCCCTCGCGCGGGCCGTGCCCGACGCCGAGGTGCTGCTGTTCGGCACGTCCGACGGGTTCAGCGCGATCCACGCGCCCAACGAGCGCGTCCTGATCGACGAGTTCGAGCGGACCGTCGTCGCCGAGACGCTGCTGCTGGCACGGCTCGGCCACGCCGCACCCGGGAGCCTCCGGTGAGCGCCGCGACCACGGTCGCCCCCGACACGGGCAGCAAGCCGCGAAAGCCGTTCTCGTTCCCCTCGGCCCTGACGATCCTGGGCCTGGTCCTGCTGCTGGTGTGGATCGCGGCGTTCTTCATCCCCTCCGGCACGTACGAGCGCGACGAGTCCGGCTCCCCCATCGTCGGCACGTACACGCAGATCGAAGCCCAGCAGAGCTTCTTCGAGCGGCTCGTGGACCTGCTCATCGCTCCGGTCAACGGCCTCTACGGCCTGCAGAACGCCGAAACGGGGTTCATCGCGCCGTTCGGGCAGGGTTTCCTGTTCGGCGCGGCGGGCGTGTTCCTGTTCATCCTGGCGATCGGCTCGTTCATGACGGCGGTCTTCGCGACGGGCGCGATGGACCGCGGCATCGCGCGGCTGGCGCACTCGATGCGCGAACGCGGCTGGCTCATGATCTCGGCGATCATCGTGCTGTTCTCGCTGCTGGGAAGCACGATGGGGTGGGCCGATGAGACGCTCGGCTTCTACGCGCTCATCATCCCGCTCGCCCTCGCCCTCGGGTACGACCGGCTGGTCGTGCTCGGCGCCGTCTTCGTGTCGTCCGCCGTGGGGGCGATGGCCTCCACCGTGAACCCGTTCTCGATCGGCGTCGCATCGGGCGAGGCGGACGTCTCGATCGGCGAGGGCATCGGGCTGCGGCTCGTGCTGTGGTTCGTGCTCACGGGCATCACGGTGGCGTACGTGCTGTGGTACGCGCGCCGGGTCAAGAAGAACCCCGCGACCTCGATCCTCCCCGAGACGTCGCCCGCCGAAGCCGCCGAAGAAGTGGACAAGCTCACCCGGCGGCAGGTGTGGGTGCTGGTCGTGACGGCGATCGTCTTCCTCTTGATGATCTTCGCCGTCATCCCGTGGGCGAGCGTGCTCCCCGGCGAATGGGACGCGCCGTTCGCGTGGGAGCTCGGCTGGTGGTTCCCCGAACTGATCGCCCTGTTCATCGTCGGGACGATCGTCGTCGGCCTCGTCGGCGGCCTCGGCGAGAAGGGCATCGCCACGGCGTTCACGAAGGGATCGGGCGACTTCATCGGCCCCGCGCTGGTCGTCATGCTCGCGCGCGGCGTGACCGTGATCCTCAACAATTCGCAGACGATCGACACGATCCTGCACGCGATGGAGCAGGCCGTCGCCGACGCCTCGAACCTCGGGTTCACGGCGCTGGTCTGGGTGATCAACGCGGGGCTGGCGATCATCGTGCCGTCGTCGTCAGGACACGCGGCGCTCGCGATGCCGCTGCTGGCGCCGCTGTCGGACTTCGCCGACGTCACGCGGCCGCTCATGATCACGACGTGGAACACCGGCGCGCGCTGGATGGGCATCGTGACGCCGACCAACGGCGTGCTCATGGGCGGTCTCGCGATCGCCGCCGTGCGCTACGACAAGTACGTCAGGTTCATCTGGCCGCTCATGGTCGCCCTCGCCGTCGCGACGCTCACGATCCTGCTGATCGCGACCGCCGCGCAGGGCTGAGGGCGCGCTACGACAGCGGCTTGAGCTCGAGATCGTCGCCGGCCGAGTCCGCAGACACCGTCGCGAACGACGTGTAGCCGTCGGATGCGGCGCGCTCCAGCAGCGCCTTGAGGTTCTTGGTCCGCTGCTCGAGGCGCACGCGGGCGCCCGTGGCGACCAGGCGCGCCTTGAGAGCCAGCAGCTCGGAGAGCGGCACGTCGCGATCGTGCACGACGACGACGGCGTCGGATGCGGCATCCGCCCGGTCTTCGAGCAGCTCGACGATGCGCTCGAAGCCGATCGAGAAGCCGACCGCGGGCACGTCCTGCCCGAGGAATCGGCCGATCATGCCGTCGTAGCGGCCCCCGCCGCCGAGCGAGTACGACACCGACGGGTGCGCGAGCTCGAAGATCGTGCCGGTGTAGTAGCCCATTCCGCGCACGAGGAACGAGTCGAACGCGAGCGGAACCTCGGTCGTGCCGCGCGCCGCGGCGACCGCCGCGCCGACTCCGACCAGGTGCGCCACGACGTCGTCGGGGGCACCGGCCGGCAGCGCCGCGCGGATCTGGGACTCGCCGAAGAGCGCGACATCGTCGGCGGGGCGATCCAGGAACGTCTCGAGGGCGTCGACCGCGGCTGGGCTCACGCGCTCGCGCAGTTCGGCGACGACCCCGGCGGCGCCGATCTTGTCGAGCTTGTCGATCGTGATGAGCACGCCTGGGCGCTCGTCGAGCGTGAAGCCGAAGCTGTCGAGCATCCAGTCCAGGGCCCGGCGGTCGTTGATGCGGACGCTGCCGCCCTGAAGGCCCAGCGCGTCGATCGTGTCGAGCGTCGCGGCGATCAGCTCGGCCTCGGCGCGCGAGGACGCGTCGCCGATGATGTCGATGTCGCACTGCACGAACTGGCGGTAGCGCCCCTTCTGCGGGCGCTCCGCGCGCCACACGGGAGCGATCTGGATCGAGCGGAACACGCCCGGGAGCTGCCCGCGGTTGGTCGCGTAGAAGCGCGCGAGCGGCACCGTGAGGTCGTAGCGCAGACCGAGGTCGGTGAGAACCGCAGGATCGGTCGCGGCCGCGGCGATCGCGTCAGCGTCGAGGCCGCGTCTGAGGATGTTGAACGCGAGCTTCTCGTTGTCGCCGCCGATGCCGGCGTGCAGGCGCTCGTAGTCCTCGACGACGGGCGTCTCGATCTCGTCGAAGCCGTGCGCACGGTAGCGGTCGCGGATGACGGCGAGCACGCGCTCGCGGCGGGCCTTGTCGGCGGGGAGGAAGTCGCGCATGCCGCGCGGCGGATTCACGGATGCCACGGCCCCAGTTTTCCAGATCCGGAGCCCTGGCTCGATCAGCCGGTCTGCAGAACTCCTTCGATCATGCCCGCCGGTGCCGAAAGCTGCCCTCGGCGGCGGTCTCGGTCCCGTTTTGAAGGAGTTGTGCAGCCTCGGCCCCGCGCACCTCGCCCTCGAGCGCGCGCAGGCGCTCGCGGAGGGCCCGCTCGGCGTCCCAGCCGTGCGCACGCGCGGTCGCGACCAGGGCGAGCAGAGCGTCGCCGAGCGCGGCCTCGGACTCCACGACCGGCGGCGAAGCCGACACGGCGCCCACCCCCACTCCGGCCGCGCGGCCCAGCAGCTTCTGTGCGAGCGCGAGGGACGGCATCCGCTTGCTCACCCCATCGAGCACGGAACGACGCTCGTGCTTCTCGAGGGCCTTCGCCGCGTTCCAATGCACGAGCACCTCTTCGGGCGTGTTCGCCACGGCGTCGCCGAACACGTGCGGATGCCGCCGGATCATCTTCGCGCTGAGCCCCCGCGCGACGTCGTCGATGTCGAACGGGTCGTCGGGATCGCGCGAGGCGATCTCGGCGTGGATCAGCACCTGCCAGAGCACGTCGCCGAGCTCTTCGCGCAGCTCATCGCGCGAACCGGCCTCGACGGCGTCGATGAGCTCTGCGCTCTCTTCGACGAGGTACGGCACGAGCGCGCGGTGGTCGAGCTGCTGCGTCCACACGCAGCGGTCGCGCACCGCGCGCATGACGTCGACGGCCTCGCGCAGCGGATCGGTCTGGGCCATGGCGCCTCCTGTGTGCTCGGGTCGCGGCTCGGGCCGCATGACTCAGTGTGCCCCGTACACGTCGGGCACGCCGTCCCCGTCGGCCTCGATCGCCGCCTGCCGCTCGATCAGACGATAGCGGCGGTTGCGTGCGACGAGCACGGCGGATGCCAGCGCCGCGGCGAGCACCGAGGCGAGAAGGATCGCCACCTTCGCGTGATCGTGGTGCGCGTCGGCGACCTCGAAGCTCAGCTCGGTCACCAGCAGCGACACGGTGAACCCGATGCCCGCGAGCATCCCGACCCCGATCAGGTCGATCCACCTCACCGAGGGATCCAGTCCGATGTGCCGGGCGCGGGTGACCAGCCACGTCGTGAGCACGATCCCGACAGGCTTGCCGAGAACGAGCGCCACGACGATGCCGAGCGTGACCGGGTCGGCCAACGCCGCCCCCACGCCCGCCAGCCCGCCCAGGGCGACGCCGGCGGAGAAGAACGCGAACACCGGCACCGCGAAACCCGTCGAGATCGGCCGGAAACGGTGCTCGAACACCTCGGCGAGCCCCGGCTCGGTGTCGGGGATCCGGTCGCGGCGGCGATGCCGCACCGGGATCGTGAAGCCGAGCAGCACGCCCGCGATCGTCGCGTGAATGCCGGAGGCGTGCACGAACCCCCACGCGATGAGACCGAGCGGAAGCAGGATCAGCCATGCCGCGCCGGGCTTCAGGTGCAACAGCTGCCGGTAGCGCTGCGCCAGGAACCCGTAGACGGCGATCGTGACGAGCCCGAGCAGCAGCGGCACGAGGGCGATGGAGTCCGTGTAGAAGAACGCGATGATCGCTATCGCGATGAGGTCGTCGACGACGGCGAGCGTGAGCAGGAAGATCCGCAGGGCGCTCGGCAGGTGCGAGCCGATGATCGCGAGCACCGCGACCGCGAAGGCGATGTCGGTCGCCGTCGGGATCGCCCACCCCTGCAGCAGCGCGGGGTCGTGGAGCGTGACGAGCGTGTAGAACAGGGCCGGCACGGCGACCCCGCCCGCAGCGGCCAGCACCGGCACGATCGCCGTGCGCGCGCGCCGCAGGTCGCCGGCGACGAACTCGCGCTTGAGCTCGAGCCCGACCAGGAAGAAGAAGATCGCAAGCAGACCGTCGGCCGCCCATTCGCCGAGAGTCAGCCGCAGATGCCACGGCTCGTAGCCGACCTCGAGGTCGCGCAGCCAGAAGTACCCGCTCGCCCACGCCGAGTTGGCCCACACGATGCCGACGACGGCCAGGAGCACGAGGAGTGCCCCGCCCACGGCCTCGGTGCGCAGCAGCGTTCCGATGCGCAGCGCCTCGGAGCCGCTGCCGCGCTCGGGGAACCGGGCGGTCTCGGCGGCGGGACGGTCGGGCGGGGTCATGCGGCCTCCGGGCGGTCGACGAAACGGTGTCGACCAGACTTCCCGACGCGCCGCTTCCACAATAGCGCGCGGCGCCGACACGCGAGATGACGCGAAACCGGAACCCACGCCGCTGTCACAGGCCTGGTTTTCGACCGAAACGTCGCAGGGCTACCGTTGAGGGGTGCTCGAACCCACCCCCACGGAAGCCATCGACCTCGTCGGCCGCTTCGAAGCCGGCCAGGAGATCCCCGAACGGATGCGCGCAGACGTGCGTCTGCTGTCGAGCCTGCTCGGCCGCGTCCTGCGGGAGTGCGGCTCCCCGGGCCTCTACGACGACGTCGAACGGCTGCGCGTTGCGACGATCCAGGCCTACACCGATGAGAGCGAAGCCGCGTTCGAGCGCGCGACGAGGATCGTGGAGTCCTTCTCGCCCGCCCGTGCGCAAGAGATCGCCCGCGCGTTCACGTGCTACTTCCACCTCGTGAACCTCGCCGAAGAGCACCAGCGCGTGCGCGTGCTGCGCGAGCGCGACGGCCGTCCCGATCGCGAGAACGCGACCGACTCGGTCGCCGCGGCGTTCGTGCACCTGGCCGCCGAGGTCGGCGACGACACGGCGATCGCGCGCCTGCACGCGCTGCGCTTCCACCCCGTGTTCACAGCCCACCCCACCGAGGCCCGCCGTCGCGCGGTGTCGACGAGCATCCGGCGCCTGTCGGCTCTCCTCGGCGAGCACGACGCGTCGCTGCAGGACGGCGCCGATCGCCGCCGCGCGCAGCGCCGCATGCTCGAAGAGATCGACACGCTGTGGCGCACCGCTCCGCTGCGGCCCGAGAAGCCCTCGCCCACCGACGAGGTCCGCGCCGTCATGGCCGTCTTCGACGAGACGCTGTACACCGCGATCCCCCACGTCTACCGCCGCGTCGACGACGCCCTGCAGGGTCCGGCGGCCGGCAGCCGCACCCCTGTCGTGCGCCCGTTCGTGCGGATCGGCTCGTGGGTCGGCGGCGACCGCGACGGGAACCCGTTCGTGACGGCATCCACCACCCGCAAGGCGGCGGCGATCGCCAGCGAGCACGTGCTGCTGGGCCTGTCGCGCACCGCCAGCCGCATCGGCCGCGGCATGACCCTCGACGCGGGCACGACGCCCCCGAACGCGCGGCTCATCGCACTCTGGAAGCGCCTGCGCGCCGAGGACGAAGACGAAGCGGATGCCATCGCCAAGCGCTCGCCGGACGAGCCGCACCGCCGGGTGATGCTCGCGATCGCGAACAAGATCGCCGCGACGGGGCGACGCGACGCCGACCTGTCGTACCGCGACCCCGAGCAGCTGCTGGCCGACCTGCGCATCGTGCAGGAGTCGCTTGCCGAAGCCGGCGCCGCCCGGCACGCGTACGGGCACCTGCAGCAGCTGCTGTGGCAGGTCGAGACCTTCGGCTTCCACCTCACCGAGCTCGAGGTGCGCCAGCACTCCGCGGTGCACGCGCGCGTGCTCGGCGAGCTCGAGCGCGGTGAGCGCTCCGAGACGGCCGACGAGGTGCTCGAGGTGTTCCGCACGATCGGCTTCCTGCAGCAGCGCTACGGTCGCCGCGCGGCGGGCCGCTACATCGTGTCGTTCACGCGGTCCGCGGACGACCTCGCGGCCGTCTACCGCCTCGCCGAGCATGCCGCCGCTGCCGGCTCACCCGCTCCCGTGCTGGACGTGATCCCGCTGTTCGAGACGTTCGCCGACCTGCAGGCCGCACCGCGCATTCTCGCCGAGATCGTCGAGCACCCGGCGTTCGTCGCGCGTCTGGCCGAGACCGGCCGACGCCTGGAGGTCATGCTCGGCTACTCCGACTCGTCCAAGGACGTCGGCCCGGTCGCCGCGAACCTCGCGCTCTACGAGGCGCAGGCCGAGATCGCGCAGTGGGCGCAACGCGAGGGCATCGAGCTGACGCTGTTCCACGGTCGCGGCGGGGCTTTGGGCCGAGGCGGCGGCCCGGCGAACTCCGCGGTGCTCGCGCAGCCACCGCACTCCGTCGACGGCCGCTTCAAGCTCACCGAGCAGGGCGAGGTCATCTTCGCCCGCTACGGCGAACCGGCCATCGCGATGCGGCACATCGACCAGGTCGCCGCAGCCACGCTGCTGGCCTCGTCCCCCCGCATCGAGCGCCGCAACCGGCAGGCGGCCGAGCGATTCCATGCGGTGGCAGAGACGATGGATGCGGCATCCCGCGCCCGATTCCACGACCTCGTGAAAGCACCGGGCTTCGCGCCGTGGTTCGCGCAGGTCACCCCGATGGAAGAGCTGGGCCTGCTCGCTCTCGGCTCGCGCCCCGCGCGACGCGGGCTGTCGGTCGAGTCGCTCGAGGACCTGCGCGCGATCCCGTGGGTGTTCGCGTGGTCGCAGGCGCGCATCAACCTCGCCGGGTGGTTCGGGCTCGGCACCGCTCTCGAGGCCGTCGGCGACGAGGCGCTGCTGCGTGAGGCGTACCGGGACTGGCCGCTCTTTCGCACGATGGTCGACAACGTCGAGATGAGCCTCGCGAAAGCCGACGCGCGCATCGCCCGCCGGTACCTGGCGCTCGGCGACCGCGACGAGCTCGCCTCGATGATCCTCGACGAGCTCGAGCTCACGCTCTCGTGGGTCGTGCGGGTGTCCGAGAGCTCCGAACTGCTGGACTCCAAGCCGGTGCTGCAGCGCGCCGTCAAGATGCGCAGCCCCTACGTCGACGCGCTCTCGCTGCTGCAGATCCGCGCGCTGCGCACGCTGCGAGAGGATGCCGCCGCCGGCGCCCCCGCGGACCCCGACGCGCAGCAGCTGCTGCTGCTGAGCGTGAGCGGGGTGTCGGCGGGCCTGCAGAACACGGGGTGACGCCGGGCGCGGCATCCGTCACCCGGGATCGAGCGCGGATCAGTCGGCGCGGCGGTCCTCGGCGTGGCGGGCCAGGCTCGTGCCGTACCGCTCGGTGAGCTGCACCATGAGGTCGGGCGTGTCGCGGTCGAGCCCGAAGACGTAGCCGGGAAAGTCGAGCTCGCGCTGGGCGGCCCAGATCTCGTCGTGGCGGTCGGGCGGCAGGATCTGCACGGGGTCGCCGACCGCGACCCACCCGATCGGCACCACCGAGTCTGCCGGCAGCACCGTGCGCAGGTGCACCACGGCGTTGATCCGCACCTCGCAGCGCTCGCCGATGCGCGCGCCGTTGAACACGCGGGTTCCGGTCGCGAGAAAGACCTCGTCGGCGATCGTGGCGCCGCTGATGCTCGCCATCGGGCCGACCAGCACGTGGTCGCCGATGTGCACGGGGTTGACGGCCGTGGCCCGGATGAGCGCGTTCTCCATCACGATGACGTTCCCGCCGAGCGTGATCGCGCCGCCCTCGCTCGTGATGACGGCGCCGTGCAGGATCTGGCAGCCGGGGCCGATGACGACATCGCCGCTGACCACAGCGGTCGGCGCGACGACGGCGTCGGGATGGATGCGGGGCTGGGCCCCGAGATGCTCGAATCGCACGGTGCCTCCTGGTCTGTCGTCAGCGTAGCGCGAGGGCCCCGCGCGGGGCTCGAACCTCTCGGCGTGACGCACTTCGCGCTGTCGCGTGCGCCGTTGCCTCATCAGAGTGCGCAGTCTGCTCAGCCGATGTTCGAACGCACAGCCGACGGCGGGTAAAGTGAGAAGGCTCGGACTGATTCCGATCTGCGCGCCGCTTCTTTCTGCGCGATGCTCCACACAGAAAGCTCCACCCGTGACTGAGACCCTCGTTGCCCTGCCCTCCGTCGTTCGTGACGTCTTCGAGACCGTCCGTGCCCGCAACCCCCACGAGCCGGAGTTCCAGCAGGCCGTGCACGAGGTGCTCGACTCGATCGCCCCGGTGCTCGAGCAGCACCCGCAGTTCATCGAGGGCGGCATCGTCGAGCGCATCGTCGAGCCCGAGCGCCAGATCATGTTCCGCGTGCCGTGGATCGACGACGCCGGAAGGCTTCAGGTCAACCGCGGCTACCGCGTGCAGTTCTCGTCGGTTCTCGGCCCGTACAAGGGCGGCCTGCGGTTCCACCCGTCGGTGGACCTCTCGATCATCAAGTTCCTCGGCTTCGAGCAGATCTTCAAGAACGCGCTCACCGGCCAGGGCATCGGCGGCGCCAAGGGCGGCAGCGACTTCGACCCTCACGGCCGGTCGGACGCCGAGGTCATGCGCTTCTGCCAGTCGTTCATGAACGAGCTCTACCGCCACCTCGGCGAGCACACCGACGTGCCCGCCGGCGACATCGGCGTCGGCGCACGCGAGATCGGCTACCTCTTCGGCCAGTATCGCAAGATCACGAACCGCCACGAGTCGGGCATGTTCACCGGCAAGGGCGTGCAGTGGGGCGGCGCCGAGGTGCGCACCGAGGCCACCGGCTACGGCGCGGTCTTCTTCGTGCAGAACATGCTCGGCGTGCACAACGAGACCATCGCCGGCCGGCGCGTGGCGATCTCGGGCTCGGGCAACGTGGCGATCTACGCCATCGACAAGGTCTCGCAGCTCGGCGGCATCGCCGTGACGGCCTCCGACTCGTCGGGCTACGTCGTCGACGACGCCGGCATCGACCTCGGCCTCCTCCGCCAGATCAAAGAGGTCGAGCGCGGCCGCATCGCCGAGTACGCCGCCCGCCGCCCGGGCGCGCGCTTCGTGGAGGGCGCCCGCCCGTGGGAGGTGCCCGTCGAGATCGCGATCCCCTCGGCCACCCAGAACGAGCTCGACGAGGCCGACGCGAAGGCGCTCGTCGCGAACGGCGTACGGGCCGTCGCCGAGGGCGCCAACATGCCCTCGACGCCCGAGGCGGTCGCCGCCTTCCACGACGCCGGGGTGCTGTTCGGGCCGGGCAAGGCCGCCAACGCGGGCGGTGTGGCGACCTCGGCGCTCGAGATGAGCCAGAACGCCGCGCGCCAGCGCTGGAGCTTCGACGACAGCGAGTCGAAGCTGCGCTCGATCATGGCCGACGTGCACGACGCCGCGTTCGCGGCGGCCGAGCGCTACGGCCGTCCCGGCGACTACGTGGTCGGCGCGAACGCCGCCGGCTTCGAGCGCGTCGCGCACGCGATGCTCGCCCAGGGCGTCATCTAGTCACGACCCGTCGGCGTCCCTAGATTGGGCCTGTGACGTCGAGCCCTGAACCCGGCCGCACTCCGGACTCGACAGCGCCGGCCGGTGCGGCGCGGGCTCACGCGGCCACGGTCTCGCCGCTCACGCTCGCGGGCATCGTCGTCGGCTCGATGGTCGGGGCCGGAGTCTTCTCGCTGCCTGCGCAGTTCGCCGCGCGCACGGGTGTGGCCGGTGCCCTGGTCGCGTGGGCCGTGGCGGGCGGCGGCATGCTCATGCTCGCCTTCGTGTTCCAGCTGCTCGCGGTGCGCAAGCCGCGCCTCGATGCCGGCGTGTATGCGTACGCGAAGGCGGGGTTCGGCGACTACGTGGGCACGCTGTCGGCCGTCGGCTACTGGGCGAGCGCGTGCGCGGGGAACGTCTTCTACTGGATCTTCATCACCTCGACCCTCGGTGCGGTCTTTCCCGCGCTGGGCGCCGGCGACACGGTCGTCGCGATGGCCGTGGCATCCGTCGGCCTGTGGGCCTTCTTCCTGCTGATCCGCCGCGGCGTGCGCGAGGCGGCCGGGCTGAACCGGGTCGTGACGATCGCGAAGGTGCTGCCGATCGTGCTGTTCGTCGTGCTGTGCCTGTTCGTCTTGAAGCCCGACGTGTTCGCGCGGAACTGGACCGGCGGCGCCAGCGCCGGTCCCCTGTTCGAGCAGGTGCGCACGACCATGCTCGTGACGGTCTTCGCGTTCATCGGGGTCGAGGGTGCGAGCGTCTACTCGCGGCACGCCCGCTCGCGCGCCGACGTGGGTCGTGCCACGGTGCTGGGGCTGCTGGCGGTGCTCTCGATCTTCGCCTCGGTCACGATCGTGTCGTACGGCGTGCTTCCGATGGACCAGATCGCCGCGCTGCGCCAGCCGTCGATGGGCGGCGTGCTCGAGGCCGCGGTCGGCGGATGGGGCGCCGTGCTCGTGAGCGTCGCCCTCATCGTGTCGATCCTCGGCGCGTACCTCGCCTGGACGCTCATGGCCGCCGAGGTGCTGCTGGCCGCGGCACGGGAGTCGGACCTTCCCCGGTTCCTCCGCCGGGTGAACGCGCACGACGTGCCCATCGCATCGCTCACGCTGCTGACGGCTGTCGTGCAGGCGATGCTCGTCGTGACGCTGTTCTCGCAGGATGCCTTCGACACCTCGCTCGCGCTCACCAGCTCGCTCATCCTCGTGCCGTTCTTTCTCGCTGCGGCGTACGCGCTGAAGATCACCGTCACTCGTGAGGATCGCGTCGGCAGCCGCCGCCGCCTCGCGTGGGAGCTCGCCATGACCGCGCTCGCGACCCTGTACACGCTGTTCCTGCTGTGGGCCGGGGGCCTCGAGTACCTGCTGGTGTCGTGCATCGTCCTGGCCTTCGCGACGGGACTGTTCGTGTGGGGGCGCCTCGAGCAGCGCGCCCGCGTCTTCGCCCCGTTCGAGTGGCTCGTCTTCGCGCTCGTGCTCGCCGCCGCGGTCGCGGGCGTCGTGGGGCTGGCGACCGGCGCGATCGTGATCTGAGCTCCGCGTCAGCCCGTCACGCCGTTCCTGGTCGCGCCGCAGGGACCAGGTCGTCGATCAGCGCCTCGATGCGGCGGCGGATCTCGTCGCGGATGGGCCGGACCGCGTCGATCCCCTGGCCGGCGGGATCGTCGAGCTCCCAGTCCTCGTAGCGCTTGCCCGGGAAGACGGGGCAGGCGTCGCCGCATCCCATCGTGATCACCACGTCCGACTCCTTGACGGCCTCGACCGTGAGCACTTTCGGCGTGTTGCCGGCGATGTCGATACCCTCTTCGGCCATCGCCTGCACCGCCACCGGGTTGACCTGGGCTATCGGAGCCGACCCGGCCGAGAACACGCGGACCCGATCGCCGGCAAGGGCCTGGAGGTAGCCTGCGGCCATCTGCGACCTGCCGGCGTTGTGGACGCAGACGAACAGAACAGCGGGGGCTTCGATGAGATCGCGGTGAGTCACACGCAAAGCATAGATCAGTGTCTATCTATTCTCAATCTCCGCGGGCGAACGATCGATGTCCAGTTCGGACAGCAGGTTCCGGACTCGTGCGTCGATGTCATCGCGGATGCCGCGCACGTCCTGCATCGGGCGCCCGGCCGGGTCTTCGAGCTCCCAGTCGAGATACCGCCTGCCCGGGAAGATCGGGCACGCGTCGCCGCAGCCCATCGTGATCACGACGTCGGCCGCCTTGACGGCTTCATCGGTGAGCGGCTTGGGGAACTCGCCGCCCAACGGGACGCCGATCTCGTCGAGCGCGGTGACGATGCTCTGTCGGACTTCGGCGGCCGGAGCCGACCCGGCGCTTCGGACCGTCACCCTTCCGCCGGCGAGATGGCGCAGGATCGCGGCGGCCAACTGCGAGCGACTGGCGTTCTCGACGCACACGAACAGCACCTCCGGGACGGCGTGGACGCTCTGCCGAGCACTCGCGAGCGCCTCCAGGCGAGAGGCGCTGAACGCCGCAGTCCGAGAAGCGAGCCGGGGGGCCGGCCCCTCTTGGAGCAGCCGGAAGCTGTCCTCGACGTAGTGCGCCACGGTCTCGGCGCTGAACACCCCGCGAAAGCGCGTCGCGAGGTCACGCGAGATCCGCTCCAGGTCGGGCGAAGCCGCCGGGCCGCCTCGCTCGCCCAGCACCGCATCGATGCGGTCGATGCTGTCCGGCGCGATCGAGTACCAGACGCGGCGGCCGTCGGGCTCGCGTCGCACGAGGCCCTCGTCGAGGAGAGCACGCATGTGGTGGCTCACCGTGGGCTGGGTGAGCGCCAGGGTCTCTGCGAGCCGGCCCACGAGCGCCCGGCCGTCGTCGGCCTCACGGATGAGTTCGAGGATGCGCGCTCGTGTCGGGTCGCCGAGCACCGTCAGGGAGCGGTCGGCGGTCGCTGCATCCATAGACGAGAGTCTATCGTCAGCAGCATCCCCCACCATCGGTCGAGCAGACGCCCGTCGCCGGCAGGGTGAGGTTCACCGTCGATGCCGCGCCCAGGTCGCCCGCGAGCCACGACGTGACTGACCTGACCTGCTCGTACCCGGTCGCCAGCAGGAACGTCGGGGCGCGACCGTAGGACTTCATGCCGACGATGAAGAACCCCTGCTCCGGGTGGGACAGCTCTCGATACCCGTGCGGCTGGACGGTCCCGCAGGAGTGCACGTTCGGATCGATGAGCGGAGCGAGCCGCTTGGGCGCCTCGACGATCTCGTCGAGCTCGACGCGGATCTCTCTGAGGATGTCGAGGTCGGGGCGGAACCCCGTCGCACAGACGACCACGTCCGTGATGTGCGAGACAAGCTCGCCCCGGCGATGCCCGACGAGCTCGACCGCCTCTGCGGCCCGGCGGCCGCGGACGATCTCGAAACCGTCGAGCAGCGCCACTCGCCCGTCTGCGACGGCCCGATCGAGCCGGCCGCCCAGGCGGGCGCGGTCTGCGAGCTCGTCGTCGGGCGAGGACGACACGCGCGCGGCGCGCGTGTTCCGGATGGCCCACGTGACGGTGGTGCCCGGCTCCTCGCGGGCCAGCTCGGTGAGCGCGAGCAGCGTGTTGGCCGCCGAGTGCCCGGCGCCCACCACCGTGACGCGTCGTCCGGCGAACCGCGCGCGGTCGCGTCCGAGCACGTCGGGCAGCGCCGGCACGACGGCATCGGCGATCTCGGCCATGCCCGACAGCTCCAAGCCGCTCGACGACAGGGGGTTCGGCGAGAGGTAGGTGCCCGACGCGTCGACGACGGCCCGCGCCGAGACATCCTCGACGGCGCCGCCCGGCGTGCGCACGCGCACCGTGAACGGGGTCACGGCGCGAGACCGGGTGCGAGTGCGATCCATGCCCTCGCGGGCGACACCGGTCACCCGGGCGCCGAGCCGTACGCGGGATGCGATCTGCTCGAGCTTCGCCAGGGGCGCGAGGTAGCCGTCGACGAGCTCGGCACCGGTCGGCGCGCTGCCCTCGGGGTGCGGCAGCCGCCAGCCGCCCGCCTCGAGGAGGCGGCGCGATGCCGGGTCCACGAGGTGCTTCCACGGCGAGAAGAGGCGGGTGTGCCCCCAGGCACGGACGCTCGCCGCGACGTCGTCGCCTGCCTCGAACACGACGAAGTCGATCCCGCGCTCGACCAGGTTGGCCGCCGCGGCCAGCCCGATCGGGCCGGCGCCGATGATCGCGACGGGGAGCGACGCGAGCCGGTCGGTCTCGGCGGCACGGGAAGTCAGGTCGAGCAGGGTCACAGCATCCTCCACATGGATATCGATGAACTTCGATATCTATCCTGAACCCATCTATTGATGGCTGTCAATATCGACTATCCTCGATGCATGACCATGAGGCTCGACGTCACCGACACCTCCGCGGGCGCGTGCTGCACACCGCTCGTGCGCGAGCCGCTGACGGCCGCCGAGGCGGAGCAGCTGGCGACGACCCTGAAGGCGCTCGCCGAGCCGGCGCGGCTGCGTCTGCTGTCGATCGTCGCCGCGTCCGAGAACTCCCAGGCGTGCGTGTGCGACCTCATCGATCCGGTCGGACTCAGCCAGCCCACCGTCTCGCACCACCTCAAGATCCTCACCGCGGCGGGCTTCCTCACGCGCAGCAAGCGCGGCACGTGGGCGTACTACACTCTGGTGCCCGGCGCACTGGACCGGGTCTCGCAGCTGTTCGTCGCCTCGTGAGCGACCCGGCTCGCGCTGCGGCCGCAGAAGCCCTCGGCAGCGCAGGACTGGCCGCGATCGTCGTCGGGTCGGGCATCGCCGCGCAGCGCCTGTCGCCCGCCGACGTCGGCGTGCAGCTCTTCGAGAACGCCTTCGCGACGGCGCTGGGGCTGGCTGTGCTGATCCTCGTCTTCTCGTCGGTGTCGGGCGCGCATTTCAACCCCGTGGTGACGCTCGTCGACATCGCCCTGCACCGCCGCCGATGGTCGACGGCCGCGATCTACCTTCCCGCGCAGGTCGTCGGATGCATCGCCGGGGCCGTTCTCGCCAACGTCATGTTCGCGGCGCCCGCCGTGGCGTGGAGCACGACCGACCGCTCCGCATGGCCCCTCCTCGTGTCGGAGGTCGTGGCCACCGCCGGCCTGGTCTTCGTCATCTTCGCGCTGGTGCGGACGGGCCGCTCCCACCTGGCGGCACCGGCGGTCGGCGCGTACATCGGCGCGGCCTACTTCTTCACGTCGTCCACGAGCTTCGCGAATCCCGCCATCACGATCGGCCGCATGTTCAGCGACACGTTCGCGGGCATCGCCCCTGCCTCGACGCTGCCCTTCATCGCGGCCCAGGCCATCGGCGGGCTGCTCGGGTACCTCCTCGTACGAGTGCTGTTTCCTGCAGGCGGCGACGGTCGCGGCCGAGCCGGAAGCGCGGCTGGGCAGGCGGGTCGGCTGGCACGACCCCGCTGAGCGCCGCGGCCCTACCGCGCTGAGCGTCGGTGCGCGGCGTTCGCGTGCGGCCTGCTCCGACCGCGCGCGTCGCGACATCCGATGCCGCGACCCGGGCATACCGTCGAAGCATGACCAGGACATGGGACGCGGCCGCACCGGCGCACGCGGTGTCCGCCGAGGCCTGCCCCGAGTGCGCGTCGCTCGACGTGCGCGCGATCGAGCACGGATGGTTCGTGCTCGATCTCGAGCGCGAAGACGAACTGCGCGAGAGCGGGCCGGCGGTGGAGTTCGCGTGCCGGGAGTGCGCGGCGCGCTGGAACTGACGCGCCGGTCACCCTGCGCGGCGACCGGCGCTCATGCCCCGGGGACGGCGGTCGCCTGCGCGGCCGAGCCCACGCGCCCGGCGGCACCGCTGGACGTGTCATCGGCGAGCGGAGCGGGCGTGGCGACCGTCGCCTTCTTCTCGGGCCACAGCTGCTCGAGCAGCTGCTCGGTCCACGTGACCAGCTCGGCATCGCCGAGCGGTGCGCCACCCGCCGTCGGCAGCGGCACGATCATCGCCTCGCCGCCGGCGAGCACCTTCGCCTTCGGGTGCAGCCGCTGCAGCCGCACGCGCATCGAGTCGGGCAGGTTCGCGGGGGCGATGCGGAGGTTGGGACCCATCGCGACGACGTCGGTGAGTCCGGCGCGCGCGGCGCGGCGGCGCAGGCGCGCGACGGCGACCAAGCCTTCGACGTCGGCGGGCGGGGCGCCGTAGCGGTCGCCGAGCTCGTCGACGACGAGGTCGATCGCATCGTCCTTGGCGGTGGCCGATGCCGCAGCCGACAGCTTCTGGTAAGCCTCGAGGCGCAGCCGCTCGCTGTCGATGTACTCCTCGGGGATGCGTGCCCGCACCGGCAGCTCGAGCCTCAGCTCGGTCTGCCCCTCGGTCTCTTCGCCGCGGAAGGTCGCGACCGCCTCGCCGATCATGCGCAGGTAGAGGTCGAAGCCGACGCCGGCGATGTGCCCGGCCTGCTCGGCGCCCAGAAGGTTGCCGGCGCCGCGCAGCTCGAGGTCCTTCAGCGCGACCTGCATGCCCGAGCCGAGGTCGTTGTTGACCGCGATGGTCTCGAGCCGGTCGGCGGCGGTCTCGCTCAGCGGCTTGTTCTCGTCGTACAGGAAGTACGCGTACGCCCGCTCGCGCGCGCGGCCGACGCGGCCGCGCAGCTGATGCAGCTGCGACAGGCCGTATTTGTCGGCGCGGTCGATGATGATGGTGTTGGCGTTGGAGATGTCCAGGCCCGTCTCGACGATCGTGGTGCACACGAGCACGTCGCTGCGGCGCTCCCAGAACGCGTCCACGACCTCTTCGAGGGCGTGCTCGCCCATCTGCCCGTGGGCGACGGCGATGCGCGCCTCGGGCACGAGCTCGCTCAGCTGCGCGGCGACCCGCTGGATCGACTGCACGCGGTTGTGCACGAAGAACACCTGGCCCTCGCGCAGCAGCTCCCGCCGGATCGCGGCGGCGATCTGCTTGTCGTTGTGGGGGCCGACGAACGAGAGGATCGGATGCCGGTCCTCGGGCGGGGTCTGCAGCGTCGACATCTCGCGGATACCGGTGACGGCCATCTCGAGCGTGCGCGGGATGGGGGTCGCGCTCATCGCGAGGATGTCGACGTTGGTCTTGAGCTTCTTGAGAGCGTCCTTGTGCTCGACGCCGAAGCGCTGCTCCTCGTCGATGATCATGAGGCCGAGGTCTTTGAAGAGCACCTTCTCGGTGAGGATGCGGTGCGTGCCGATCACCATGTCGACGGTGCCGTCGGCAAGGCCCGCGATGGTCTCGGCGGCGTGCTTGTCGGTCTGAAACCGCGACAGCGGCCGCACCTTGACGGGAAAGCCCGCGAAACGTTCGGTGAACGTCTCGAGGTGCTGCTTGACCAGCAGCGTGGTCGGCACGAGCATCGAGACCTGCTTGCCGTCCTGGATCGCCTTGAAGGCGGCTCGCACCGCGACCTCGGTCTTGCCGAAGCCGACGTCACCGGACAGCAACCGGTCCATCGGGATCGGCTTCTCCATATCGGCTTTGATCTCGTCGATCGTCTGCAGCTGGTCGGGCGTCTCTGCGAACGGGAATCCTTCTTCGAGTTCGCGCTGCCACGGCGTGTCGGGGCCGAACGCGTGACCCTTGGCCGCCATGCGCGCCGAGTACAGCTTGACGAGCTCGACGGCGATGTCGCGCACCGCCTTGCGGGCGCGGCCCTTGGCCTGTGCCCAGTCGCTCCCGCCCATCTTCGACAGCGTGGGCGCCTCGCCGCCGACGTACTTCGACAGCAGGTCGAGCTGGTCGGTCGGCACGAAGAGCTTGTCGCCCGGGTACCCGCGCTTGGAGGCCGCGTACTCGAGCACCAGGTACTCGCGCATGCTCTTGACCGGGTTGCGCCCGCCGCTGGACACCTCGCGCTGGGTCAGCTCGACGAAGCGGCCGATGCCGTGCGTGGCGTGCACGACGTAGTCGCCCGCCTTCAGCTGCAGCGGGTCGACGACTCCGCGGCGCCGTGAGGCGAGCTTCTTCACGACCCGGCTGTCGCCGCCGATCGTGCGCCCGTAGAACTCGGCCTCGGTCAGCACCGCAATCTTGGCGTCGGATGCCTCGAACCCGCGCTCGAGCACCGAGAGCACGACGTGCGCGACGCCGGGCTCGGGCGCCTCGAGCAGCGCGTCGACCTTGCGCGCGGCGATGCCGCGCTCGGCGAGCACGTCGCGCGCGCGCTCGACCAGACCGATGCCGGATGCCGCCACGACGACCCGCCAGCCGTCTGAGAGGAGCTCCCCGACGTGCGCGGTCGCGCCGTCGACGTTTCCCTGGAACGCCGGGACCGCCGTGGCGGGCACCCGCACGATCGCGGCCTGCTCGAGTGCGACGTCGACGTCCATGAGCCCCTCGGCGAGGGCATCCGCCGCTCCCGAGTCGAAGCTCGACAGCGTCCACCACACGTCGCCGCGCTCGTGCGCCACCTCGCGCAGGCGCGGCAGCGTCAGGAAGTCACCCGCGCCGAGATCGACGGGGGTCTCGGCGCCGGCGGTGGCCGCGCTCCACGCCGCGTCGAGAAACTCGCGGTTGGTCTCGCTGAGGGTGAGCGCGCGCGTGACGGCGCGCTCCGGGTCGACCACCGCGACGGCGGCGCTCTCGGGCAGGTAGTCGACGAGGGTGACGAGCTCGTCCACGAGGGCGGGCATGAGCGACTCCATGCCCTCGACCGGGATGCCCTCGGACATCTTCTCGAGCATGCCCCGGATTCCCGCGAAGCGCTCGGTCAGCGCCCGCGCGCGCTCGCGCACCGCAGTCGTCAGCAGCAGCTCACGGGCAGGGGCGAGCTCGACCGAGGCGATCTCTGCGGGCAGGGAGCGCTGGTCGGCGACGGAGAACGCCCGGATCTGGTCGACCTCGTCGCCGAAGAACTCGACGCGGAGGGGGTGGTCGGCGATGGCCGGGAAGACATCGAGGATGCCGCCGCGCAGCGCGAACTCGCCGCGCCGCGACACCATGTCGACGCGGTGGTACGCCAGCTCGACCAGGCGCGCCGAGACTTCGGACAGCTCGTGGCCGCGGCCGCCGACCACGAGCCGCACCGGCTCGAGGCCCGTCAGCCCGCTCGCCAGCGGCTGGATCGCCGCGCGCACCGACGCCGTGACGACCAGCGGCGTCTCGCCGGTCCACGTCGCGATGCGCCGCAGCACGTCCAGGCGCCGGCCGACGGTCTCGGCGCTCGGGCTCAGCCGTTCGTGCGGCAGCGTCTCCCACGCCGGGAAGTGCAGCACCTCGGCACCGGCAAGAAGCGCCTCGAGCGCCGGCCCGAGCGAGTCGGCGCGGCGGCCGGTGGGCGTGATCGCCAGCAGCACGGGGGGCTTGCCCGCCGCGCGGCGGCGTTCCACGAGGGCCGCCAGCAGAGGGGCGTCGAGTCCTTCGACGAGCGAGAAGTCGGAATCGGCGGATGCCGCGGCAACGGCATCCTGGAAGCGATCGGCCTGTTCGAGGGCGCGCAGAATCCCGGATACAGTCACCGAACGAGTCTACGCGCCCCCTCCGACGCGCTTGCGCGGCCCGGGCGGACGGCTCATAGGATGTGAGCGTGAGCGACCCGGGACACAACCCCGCGGCCCCCGTGCCGCCGTACGAGCCATCGGCCCCGCCCGCGCCCCCGGCGTACGGCGCGCCACCGCCCGCCGCGGCCCCCGAGCCGCCGTACGAGCCATCCGCCCCGCCCGCGCCCCCGGCGTACGGCGCGCCACCGCCCGGCGCCGCCCCCGTGCCGCCCTTCGCGCGCGCAGGCGCCCCGTGGGGCGCCGCCCCCACCGGGCAGGGCGGTGCGCCGCAGCACCCGACCTCGCCGGCCCACCCCGGCGCTCCCGCCTACCCGGCCATCCCCGCGTACGCGCCGCCGTACGCGCAGCCGGGCCCGCACGTGGCCCTGCCCGCGCCGGGGCCCTCCGCTGGCCCCTCGCGCACGACGCCGGCCCTCGGTCTGGTGGCGCTCATCGCGGGCATCTTCGCAGCGATCGGCGCGACGGTCGTGGCATCCGTGGCCGCATGGCGGATCGGGGTCGGCGCCGGCCACGAGCTCACCCTCGTCACGCGCGACGGGGACTTCCCGTGGGCGGCGCTCACCCCCGTGCGCGACTGGGTGCTGCTCGGCGAGGTGTCGTTCTGGGTCGGCACCGCGCTCGGCCTGTGGGCCCTCGTGCAGGGCACCATCGCGATCGTCACCAACCGCGGGCGCGGGCTCGGCATCGCCGCAGTCGTGCTGGCCGGGATCGGGCCGGTGCTGTTCTTCGTCGGCCTGCGGGTGTTCCTCACAGCCGGGCTCGCCGCGGGGACGGGCGTCGGCGGCTGAGCCGCGCGACGCCGAGCGGGCGTCAGGCTCGTGGGGCGTGGTGCTTCTGCTGCGCCGCGACGAGCCCCTCGCCGACCAGCTGCTCGACCGCGTCCGCGGCATCCGACAGCAGGATCGGAAGGTTCTTGCGCTCGGCCGGCCCGAACGGGTCGAGCACCCAATCGGCGGCGTCCTGCCGGCCCGGCGGGCGCCCGATGCCCACGCGCACGCGCGGGAACTGCGCCGTGTCCAGGGCCTTGGCGATGTCGCGTACGCCGTTGTGGCCGCCGTGGCCGCCGCCGACCTTGAGCTTGATGGTGTCGAACGGGATGTCCAGTTCGTCGTGCACGACCACGACGCGCTCGGCGGGAATGCCGTAGAACTTCGCAAGGCCCGCCACCACGCCGCCGGACACGTTCATGAATGAGTTCGGCTTGGCGAGAATGAGCTTCGGCCCGCCGGGACGCAGCCAGGTCTCGACGACACGCGCGTTCGCCTTATGCGTGCGGAAGGTCTCGCTGCGCCGCTCGGCGAGCTCGTCGAGCACCAGTTGGCCGGCGTTGTGCCGGGTCAGCTCGTACCGCGGCCCGGGATTGCCCAGCCCCACCACCAGCCACGCGTCTGCCATGTCACTCATCCTCGCTCATGCCAAGAGGGGGCGCGGAATCCGCACCCCCTCTTCATAGACGTGCTCGGAGGATTACTCCGCGGCGGGCTCGTCGGCAGCGGCGGCTTCGGCCGAAGCCTCGCCGGCCTCTTCGGCGGCCTCGTCCTCGTCGGCGGCGGCCGAGGTGGGCACCGAGATCGCGACGATCAGGGTCTCGCCCTCGGTGACGAGCGCCGCGCCCTTGGGCAGCTTCAGGTCGGCGGCGGTGATGTGGGTGCCCTCTTCGAGGCCCTCGACGTCGACCTCGATGTTCTCAGGGATGTGCGTGGCCTCGACCTCGAGCGCGACGGTTGTGTTGTCGAGGTTGACGATCGTGCCGGCGAACGACTCGCCGACCACGACGACGGGCACGTCGACCTGGATCTTCTCGCCCTTCTTCACGACGAGCAGGTCGATGTGCTCGATGATCTGACGCACCGGGTCCTTCTGGACGTCCTTGACGAGCGTGAGCTGGTGGGTGCCGGCGACGTCGAGCTCGAGCACAGCGTTCGCACGGCGGATGAGCAGCGAGATCTGGTGGCCGGGCAGCGCCACGTGCACGGGGTCGGTGCCGTGGCCGTAGATGACGGCCGGGATCTGGCCGGCGGCGCGCAGACGGCGGGCATAGCCCTTGCCGAAGCTCTCGCGCAGCTCGGCGTGGACCTTGGTGTCGGTTTCGGTCGACATGATGGGTTCTCCTTGCGGGCCTGTGCCCGATATGTGGGGTCTGGTTCAACTCGAACGCGAGCGCGTGAGGAAGCCTGGGCCTGCAACACCGCGTCGATCACGGATGCCGCACCCCCGTCGCCGGCGGCGCGAGGCATCCCTCGCCGAAGTTCAGTCCTCAAGTCTACCAGCGGCACCGCTACGATGAGGACGACCTACTCCGCGATGTGCGGAGCGCCCCGCACCCGGAGGATCCCATGGAATACGGCTTCGCCACCCACCTGCTCGTCTGGGTCGTCGGGCTCATCGCGGCCCTGGGCACCGTCGGCACCGTCGTCGCCTTCTGGTCGATGGGCCGCCAGGCCTACCGCAAGGACTGAGTGCGGCCGAGCGCGGCGATGGCCTCGTCGGCAACCTCGACCGGCGGGCGGTCATTGACGACCGCGACTCCCCGCTCGTCGGCCTCGAGGTGCTCGAGCGTGTCCAGCTGCGACGCGAGGAGCGACGACGGCATGAAGTGCTCCCGCGCATCCATCCGTCGCGTCAGCTCCTGCGGCGACACCTCGAGCTCGACGAACAGCGCGTCCGGCACACCCGCGCGGATGCGATCCCGATAGCGGCGAGCGAGCGCCGAGCACGCGATCACACCGCCTTCGGGCGCCTCCCGCAGCGCAGCGGCGACGACGTCGAGCCACGGCATCCGATCGGCGTCGTCCAGCGGCGTCCCGGCCGCCATCTTGGCGACGTTCGCAGCCGGATGCAGGTCGTCGGCGTCGGCAAACGAGATGCCCAGGCGTGCGGCGAGCACGGCGCCCACGACCGACTTGCCCGATCCGCTCGGACCCATCACGACGATTCGGGATGCCGTCACCACGCGCTCACGCTACCTCAGGCGACGTCGAGGTCGAACGCCAGCAGGACCTTGGACGAGGCCGACGCGTCTCCCGCGAGCGCGAACGCATCGACGGCCTGAGCGGCCGCGACGACGTGCGTCACAACCCCGTCGGCATCGAGCGAACCGTCGGCGAGCGCCGCGATCACCGCATCGAGCTCCGGTCCGAAGCGGAACGATCCCACGAGCGACAGTTCGCGTGTGATGGCCGTCGCGAGCGGGGCGGCGACGTCGCCGTTGCGCTGCAGACCGAGAAGGACCACGGTGCCGCCGCGGCCGGCCGCCGAGATCGCGGCGGCCAGGCCTGGAACGGTGCCGCTGGACTCCACGACGACGTCGGCGTGCAGGCCTGCGATCGCGTCCGCGTCGCGCGCGTCGATGGTGTGTGCACCGAGCGCGCCCGCGATCCGGCGCGGAAGCGCCTCCAGGTCGGTCGCGATGACCTCGGCCGCTCCGTGGTGGCGGGCCACCGCGGCCACGAGCAGGCCGATGGGGCCGGAGCCGATCACCGCAACGCGCTTGCCGCGCACGTCTCCGGCCCGCTCGACGCCGTGCCACGCGACCGCGGCGGGCTCGGCGAGCGCCGCCCGTTCGAGCGAGAGCTCGTCGGGAAGGGCATGCAGCATGCGCGCCGGCAATGCGACGCGTCTGGCGAACGCACCCTGCGTGTGCGGCAGGCGCTGCGCCGAACCCAGGTAGGTCGAGCCGGGCGCGAGGTTCGGACGCTCCTCCGGCCACGGCGTGACGCCGTCGCCGTGCGGCGACAGCGGATGCACCGCGACGCGCGTGCCCGCGGCGGGGCCGTCGCCGTCGGCGGCGGCCACCAGGACGGTGCCCGACACCTCGTGGCCGAGCACCATCGGCTCGCGGAGCACGGACTGGCCGGCGGCACCGTGACGCCAGTAGTGCAGGTCAGATCCGCACACGCCCCCGTACGCGATCTCGACGATCGCCTCATCCGCGGCGGGCACGGGCTCGTCGAGGTCGACGACGCGCAGGTCGCCGGCGCCGTAGGCGACGACTCCGAGATTGGGCATGGGAATCCTCTCATGACGCGGCTCAGCGCGTCGGCGTGACCAGGGTGACGCCACCGACCTGCACCTCGACGACGACGCCGGGCTCGATGGGGGCGTTGGTGAAGGGGGCGCCCGTCATGACGACGTCACCCGGGCCCAGGGGTGCCCACGACGCAATGTAGGTGAGGCATTCGCGGATCGGCACGGGTAGGGCCGCGGCATCCGTCTTCCCGACCGTCCGACCGGCGACGCGGATCGAGAGGCTCACGACGTCGATGTCGGCGGCCGTGTCGACCCAGGGCCCGAGCGGCGTGTAGCCGACGCCCGCCTTCGACTCGAAGTTGCGAGGGTCGAAGGCGACGCGGTCGGGACTCGACAGGTCGTTCACCGCGGTGACGCCGAGCACGTACTCGTGCGCCGTGGCGGCGGTGAGACCGGTCGTGTCGCGGCCGATGACGATCGCGATCTCGCCCTCGGCGACCGTCGTGCCCGCGTCCCGTCGCAGAGTGACGGGCACGCCGCTCGCCACGACTCCGCGCGGCGACTTCAGCCACGCCTGTACCGGCGACGCGTGCGCCGGACCGTTCTGCGCGACTCCGACCACGACGAGCGGCTCACTCGGCGCGAGCAGATCGCCCGTCACGCGCTCGCCGAGATCGAGTGGCACGCGCCCCGCGGCGAACGCGGAGAACGGATCCTCGATCGCCTCCCAGCCTTCGCCGTGCTCGTCGTCCGCCGATCGGCGGACGTAGACCGGTCCGGCGGACGACAGCGCGCGTCCGATCCGCATCACACCACCGCCGTCATGCCGCCGTCGACGTAGAGCGTCTGGCCGTTCACGAAGTCGCTCGCCGAGCTCGCGAGGAACACCAGCGCGCCGACGAGATCCGCCGTGTCGCCCCACCGTCCCGCGGGCGTGCGGCTGCGGACCCATGTCGAGAAGTCCTCGTCGGCGACGAGGGCCCGCGTCAGCTCCGTGGCGAAGTACCCGGGCGCGATCGCGTTCGCCTGGATGCCGTGCGGAGCGAGGTCGGCGCACAGACCTTTCGTGAGCATCACGATCGCGCCCTTGGTGGCCGAGTACGGCGCGATCCCGGGACGTGCGAGCTGCGACTGAACGCTGCCGATCTGGATGATCTTGCCCGACCCGCGGGCGACCATTCCGCGGGCGACGCGACGCGAGAGATAGAACGCGCTCGAGAGGTTGGTGCGCACGAGGTCGTCCCAGTCCGCGTCGGCGAACTCGGTGATGGGCGCGCGCCGCTGGATGCCGGCGTTGTTCACAAGGATGTCGACGACGCCGTGCTCCGCCTCGATCGCCCCGATTCCGGCGTCGACGGCGGCAGGATCGGTGACGTCGAACACGGAGCTGAAGGCGGGTCGGCCGGATGCCGCGGCCACCTCCTCCGCCGCGCGGGCGGCCTTCGCGGCATCCCGCCCGTGCGCGATCACCGTGGCGCCCGCGAGCGCGAGCCCCTCCAGGAGCGCGCGGCCGATGCCTTGACCGGAGCCGGTGACCAGCGCCCTCCGGCCGGTGAGGTCGAACGCGGCCGTGCCCGTGCGGGCGTCTGCCGCGGACACGGTCACCACCCGACGGTCCGGATCGTCACGGTCGTCGCACTGACGTCGTCGCCGACCTCGTCGCGCGAGACCTTCACCGCGTCGTCGAGACGCGTGAGGTCGCGACGCAGCGTCTCGGGCGCGAGGAACGTCGAGGCTGTCGTGATGATGGCGAGTGTCGCCATGTAGATCGCGAGGAGCAGCCAGTTGCCGCCGCTCACCGCGATCAGGTATGCGCCGAGCACGCCGGCCAGACCACCGGCGAGGACCGCCGAGAGCTCGCGGGCCATGGCGACGCCGAGGTAGCGGTGACGATTGCCGAAGAGCTCGGGAAGCATCGCGCACTGCGGGCCGAGCATCGAGTTGACGGCGATGCCGATGCCGATGCCGATGACCGCGATCGAGATGACGTAGTTGCCGAGCGACAGCAGCCACCAGGCCGGGAAGGCGTAGACGAGCATGAAGACGGCGCCGAACCGGTAGACCGTGCGACGGCCCAAGCGATCCGAGATCGCGCCGGTCAGCGGGACCGAGAAGATGCCGATGAGGGAGCCGAGCGTGACGCCCCAGGTCAGCAGGCTGCGGTCGGCCTCCTGTCCCACGACCGACACGAAGAACGCCAGGGCGAGGGTGCTGAACATGTAGGAGCCGCCGTTCTCAGCCATGCGCAGGCCGATGCCGACGATGACGCCCGGAAGCCCGCGTGTGAAGATCTCGCGGATCGGATGCTCGGCGATCTGCTCCTGCTTCTCGAGCTCGATGAACGTCGGCGTCTCGCGCAGACGCATGCGGATGAACAGCGCGACGAGGATCAGCGCGAACGACGCCAGGAACGGCACGCGCCACCCCCACGACATCAGCGCCTCCTCGGGCAGAAGCGTGATGAGGCTGAACACGACGGCGGCCAGCAGCGTGCCGGCCTGGATCCCGATGAAGGGCAGGGCCGAGAAGAAGCCACGGCGCCGCACCGGCGCGTACTCCGCCATAAGCACGGTGGCACCGGCCTGCTCGGCGCCCGCGCCGAACCCCTGTAGCAGGCGCATCGTGACGAGGAGCACGGGAGCCCAGATGCCGATCGCCTCATACGTGGGCAGCACGCCGATCGCCGTCGACGCGCCTCCCATCAGGAGGATGGTGATGACGAGCACCCATTTGCGCCCGAGCCTGTCGCCGAGCACACCGAAGAACAGTCCGCCGAACGGCCGGGCGATGAACCCCACGCCGTAGGTGGCGAAGGCCGCGACCGTCGCCATCGCGGGATTCTCCTGCGAGAAGAACAGCACGTTGAAGATCAGGGCGGTCGACAGTCCGTACAGCGCGAAGTCGAAGTACTCGAGCGCGCTGCCGATGCTCGAGGCGAACGTCGCGCGACGCAGGCTGGCGGCGTACTCCGGGTCTTCTGTGGCGTCCGAGGCCTGGACAGTGGTCGGGGTGCTCATGCCATCTCCTTCGATCGGCGTACCGGCTGACTCGCCCATCGTACTAACCTGCTGTACTCCGTTCAATATGCTGAACACAGAATCTTTTCGCGAGTTCGGCGGTCACTTCCTCCGCGCGGCTGCGCTGAACGGATTCGTCAGCAGCTCGGCGGCCGCCACGAGCGCGTTCGCGACGCGCGCGATGCGCGCCGTGTCGGTGGCGGCCGCCGCCATGCCGACACCCAGCGCGAGCTGCGGATCGCCCGGCGCCCACGGCTCGAGCGGCACCGCGACGCCGACGATGCCGGGGTACGACTCCTCCGCGTCGAGAGACCACCCGCGCTGCCGTGACTCGGCGAGCCGTTCGAGCAGCGATGCGAGGTCGGTCGGCGAGTTCTCGGTGAGTCTCGGGAACGGCACGCGATCGGCCAGTAGCTCGCCCACGCGTGCGTCGTCGTAGCCCATCAACAGCGCACGACCCGTCGCCGAGAGCGCGGCCGGCAGTCGCGAGCCGAGGGGCGTGCCCAGCCGAACCCGGCCGTTGCCCTCGTGGCGCGCCAGGTACAGCGCGTCGGCGCCGTCGAGCATCGCCACCTGCACCAGTTCATGCCGCAGCACCGGCGAGGCGTCGCACACCGCGTAGAACTCGCGCACCTGCTGGAACTGCGCGGCGTACGCTCCACCCAGCTCGGCCGTTCGGCGTCCGAGACGGTACCCGTGCGCGACGCGCTCGACCATGCCGGACGCCTCGAGGGCGAGGCAGAGGTTCGCCGTCGACGACTTCGCCAGGCCGAGCTCGCCCGCGAGCTCGGTGAGGGTGAGCGGCGCACGCTGGGCGAGCAGGTCGAGGAGGCGGATGCTGCGCGTCACCGCCGGCGCGGGATCCCGGCCCGTGCGGTCCTCCTGATCGTCGGTCATGGCATCCCTTCGTCGGGGAGGCATGCCTCCCGCTGTCAGTAGAACTCGACCGTATCGACCACGGCGTGGAGCGCGCGACCGTCCAGGAAGCGTGTTGCGTCGGCGGCGAAGCGACGCGCGATGTGTTCCTCCTCCTTGCCGCTGAGCGCCGCGGTGTGCGGGCTCACGAGCACTCGCGGATGGGTCCACAGCGCCGAGTCGGAGGGCAGCGGCTCGAACTCGAAGACGTCCAGCGCGGCGAAGGCCACACGCCCATCGTCGAGCGCGCGGAGCAGGGCGGCCTCGTCGACGACGGTGCCGCGGCCGATACTCGCGACGATCGCCCCGGGCTTGACGGCTGCGAGCACGCGCTCGCCGACGAGGTGATGCGTGTGCTCGGTGCCCGGCAGGGTCACCACGATCGCGTCGACCTCCGCGACCGCGGACTCGAGGTCATCGAGCGGAACGAGGCGATCCACACCGTCGACGGGCCGGCCTGAGCGCGTGGTCCCCCACACGCGCGCGCCGAGCGCATTGAATCGGCGCGCGCACTCGGCGCCGATCCCTCCCAGCCCGACGACGAGAACCGTCATCTCATCGAGCTGGCGCATCTCCCACCGGTCGGGCCAGGTGCGGTCGCGCTGGTCCGCCTGCAGCCGGGGCAGGTCTTTGGCGCCGGCCAGGACGCCGAACACCGCGAACTCCGCGAGCGTCCCGCCGTGCACGCCCGCGCTGGTCGTGAACACGATGCGGTCGAGCGCGTCGCGATCGAGGCCGGCGGCCTTGATCTGGCTCCCGCCGCCCGCCGCGGTCGTCATTACCCAGCGCAGGCGTGGATTCGCGGCGACAGTCCGGGCGAGGGCTGTGGGATCGACATCCGGGATGCCGAACAGCGCGTCGGCCGAGTCGACCAGGGCGTCGAACGCCGACTGCTCATCGGGCGTGCGGACGTGCGCGGGGTCGCCCGACCAGTCGGCGGGCCCGCGCATCGGGTGCACGAGCGAGTGGTCGCGCACGACCTCGACGCGTGGCTCAAGGGTCTCGATCAGGCGGCACAGGTCTTCGCGCAGCGGGACGGCCGCGACGACGCGAAGCTCGGGCGTGCGGGATGAGGCGGCCGCTTCGGGGCGCGCTGGCCCGAGTGATTCGGTCATCCGGAATCCCTTCATCGGTCTGCGGGCGCATGGCGGCGGCGCCTTCATCAGCATACGGTGAGTTCATCCTGTTGAATAGTGTCCGTCTGGCTGAACATCGGTTACCATCGTGCCATGCGACGCACGGGTGACCTCGACGACGAGACCAGCCACACGGCCACTGCCGCCACGGTGGGATGCATCGGACTCGGTGCGATGGGCGCGCCCATGGCCCGCCATCTCCTCGCCGCGCGCGGAGACCTCGTCATCCACAGCCGACGCCCCCGGCCCGATCTCGTGGCAGCGGGGGCGACCTGGTCCGCCACACCCCGCGAACTCGCGGAGCAGGTCGACGCGGTGCTCGTGATGCTTCCGGATCTGCCCGAGCTCGAGGCTCTGCTCGACGGCCCCGAGGGACTGCTCGCCGGCGCAGGCGAACTGCTCGTCATGATCGGGTCGACCTCGTCCCCCACGGGAGTGCGCTCGCTCGCGAAGCGACTCCGCGACGAGACCGGCGGCCGCGTGCACGTCGTCGATTGCCCGGTGTCGGGCGGCGAGGACGGAGCCTCCGCGGGAAGGCTCTCGATCATGATCGGCGGCGATCCCGCCGATGCCGAGCGCGCGGCCGAGTTGCTCGCCCCGTGCGGGAACCCGGTGCATCTCGGACCGCTCGGCGCAGGCGAGGTCGCAAAGTCGTGCAACCAGCTCGTCGTGGCCGCGACGATCCTCGCGCTCGGCGAGGCGACCGTCCTCGCCGAGCGCTCCGGCATCGACCCGCGCTCGCTGTGGGATCTTCTCAGCGGCGGCTACGCGGGCTCGAACCTGCTCGCCAGCCGCAAGGAGAAGCTCGTCACCGGCGACGACGAGCCGAGCGGCGTCGCGAAGTACATGGTGAAGGATCTCCGCTTCGCGACCGACGTCGCCGAGGCGACCGAGACGGACACGATCCTGCTCCCCGCCGTCAGGGACGCCTTCGATGAGCTCGTCGCCTCGGGGCTCGGCGATCGAGACATCTCCGTCGCCCGGAGGTTCGTCGCCGAGCGGCGTCGCGATGCGGGCTGACCGCGGTCGGCCAGGCTCGCTCCGTCAGCCGCGAGCCGCGATGCCGAAGCCTCGCGCTCACAGTCGCGCGCACGGCGATGTGGGTACCAGACAACATGACGTGACAGCGATGGGCAAGACTCTAGGCTGAAAGTCGAACGACGACAGGAGCTCGAGTGACCGAGGCAGCAGCGAATATCGGTGTGGTGGGACTTGCGGTGATGGGCTCGAACCTCGCCCGCAACCTCGCCAGCCGCGAGGGCAACACGGTCGCGGTGTTCAACCGCAGCCACGAGAAGACCGACACGCTCGTCGCCGAGCACCCCGAGGCCGAGTTCGTGCCCGCGTTCTCGTACCAGGAGTTCGCCGCGTCGCTCTCGAAGCCGCGCACCGCGATCATCATGGTGAAGGCGGGCGCCGGCACGGACGCCGTCATCGACGAGTTGATGAACGTCTTCGAGCCGGGCGACATCATCGTCGACGGCGGGAACGCCCTGTTCACCGACACGATCCGCCGCGAGAAGGCCGTGCGCGAGCGCGGCTTCAACTTCGTCGGCATGGGCGTCTCGGGCGGCGAGGAGGGTGCCCTCCTCGGCCCGTCGCTCATGCCCGGCGGCCCCGACGAGTCGTGGGTGACCCTCGGCCCGATCCTGCGCTCGATCGCCGCGGTCGCCGAGGGCGAGCCGTGCGTGACGCACATCGGCCACGACGGCGCCGGCCACTTCGTGAAGATGGTGCACAACGGCATCGAGTACGCCGACATGCAGCTGATCGCCGAGGCGTACGACCTGATCCGCCGCGGCACGGGCAAAACCCCCGCCGAGATCGCCGACGTCTTCGCCGAGTGGAACAGGGGCGAGCTGGAGTCGTACCTGATCGAGATCACCGCCGAGGTGCTGCGTCAGACGGATGCCGCCACCGGCCTCCCGCTCGTGGACGTCATCGTCGACCAGGCCGGCGCCAAGGGCACGGGGGCGTGGACGGTGCAGACCGCTCTCGACCTGGGCGTGCCGGTGTCGGGCATCGCCGAGGCGACCTTCGCCCGTTCGCTGTCGTCGCACCCCGAGCAGCGCGCCGTGTCGGGGAGCCTCCCCGGCCCGGTCGAGGGCCTCTCGGTCGACGACGCCGACGCCTTCATCGAAGACGTGCGCCTTGCGCTCTACGCGTCGAAGATCGTCGCCTACTCGCAGGGCTTCGACGAGATCCGCGCCGGTGCCGCGCGCTACGGCTGGGCGATCGACCTGGGTGCGGTGTCGAAGATCTGGCGGGCCGGATGCATCATCCGCGCACAGTTCCTGAACCGCATCGCCGACGCGTACGACGCCGACCCCGAACTGCCGGTGCTGCTCACCGCGCCCTACTTCGTCGACGCGCTCGGTCGCGCGCAGGGCGCGTGGCGGCGTGTGGTCGCAACCGCGGCGGGTGCCGGCATCCCCTCCCCCGCCTTCTCGTCGTCGCTCGCGTACTACGACGGGCTGCGCGCGGAGCGCCTGCCCGCCGCGCTCATCCAGGGCCAGCGCGACTTCTTCGGCGCGCACACGTACAAGCGCATCGACCGCGAGGGCACGTTCCACACCCTGTGGTCGGGCGACCGCTCAGAGATCGAGGCCGAAGACACCCACTGATCACGCCTCTGCCGGCACCACGTTGTGGTTGCGGCAGAAGACGTTGCCCGGGTCCCACTCGCGCTTGATCCGCGCCAGACGTGCGAGCGTCTCGGCCGAGAACATGCGTGCGACCCAGGACGGGTCGGTCGACGGCGTGAAGTTGCCGTAGCAGCCGCTGCCGCGCTCCTCGATCGCGGCCCACGCCGCCTCGGCGTCGGCGCGCGACGTATCGTCGAGCATGCCCGGAACGTCGAAGGCGCCCGCCATCGCGAACCAGGTGGCCTCGCGCGCGGGGAACGGCGAATCGTCCTGCGCGACGTCGGCGTACGCGCCGCCGAGCGAGCGCAGCAGCACCACCGAGGCGGGCCGGGCCTGGCGGAACGCCACGAGCCGCTCGATCGCGTCGTCGTCGAGCTGGTCGAGCAGCGTGTTGCCGCCGACGAAGCCGGGCATCGGCACGTCGGGGTCGGCCTCGGGCACCTCGAGGAGGATCTGGCGGTATGGCCGCACGGCCGCCTCGATCTCATGGACGCCGTCGAGGGCGACAAGCGGCGCGAGAGCGGCGCGCAGCCCCGCCTCGTCGGGCCCGGCCCACACGGCCGCGATGGTCGCGCCGGCCGGCATGTTCGGGTCCATCGCGGGAACGTCGCTGAAGGTCGCGGTGAGCTCGCGCGGGGCATCCGCCAGCAGGTCGCGGAGCGCGCGCAGGACCGGGCGCGCGTCGCCGTCGATGCCGAGGTGCGCGAAGGCGACGGCCGGCAGTGCGTGCGCGCGGAAGTCGAAGCGGGTCACGACCCCGAAGTTGCCGCCGCCGCCCCGCAGCGCCCAGAACAGGTCGGGGTGCGACCTCGGCGAGACCTCGAGCACGTCGCCGTCGGCGGTGACCAGCTGAGCGCCGACGAGCTGGTCGGCCGCGAGGCCCCACGCCCGCACCATGAGCCCGATGCCGCCGCCGAGCGTGAGCCCGCCGACGCCGACCGAGGCCGTGTCGCCCGAGCTGAGCCCGAGGCCGTGTGTGGCGAGCTCGGTCGCGATCGCGCCCCACGTAGCGCCGCCGCCGACGTGGACCAGGTCGCCGTCGACGCGAATGGAGTTCAGCGCGGAGATGTCGATCGTCACCCCGCCGGGGACGGCGCCCCACGCGCTGTGACCGCCGCTGCGGATCATCACGTCTTCGCGGTCGGAGACGGCGATCCGCAGGGCTGCGCGCACATCGTCGACCGACGACGCGCGGACGATCACGACGGGTGCGCCGACGCCGGTGTGGAATCGGCGCGCCGCGTCCCACTCGGAATCGCCGGGGGCGACGACGGGGCCGGAGACGGCGGTGCGCAGCTGGTCGACAGTCATGCGCGCCACGATAGTCTCGGCTTCCGACCCGCGGGGGTGAGAGCGCCTTACAGCCAGTCCTTGGACTTGAACACGAGGTAGAGCGTGACGCTCGTGGCGGCCATCAGCGCGAGCGCGAGCGGGTAGCCGAAGCTCCACTGCAGCTCCGGCATGTGCACGAAGTTCATGCCGTAGATGGTGCCGACGAGGGTCGGCGCGAAGAGGATCGCCGCCCATGAAGAGACCTTCTTGACCTGCTCGCCCTGCTGCAGACTCGCCTCGGTCATGCTGCGCATCGCGGCGTTGTTCTGCTGCTCTACGAGCGTCGAGTGCACGCTCAAGGCGGACCCGAGCGTCTGGCGGAAGCCGTCGATCCTGTCGGCGAGATGCCGAGAGCGCTCGCCGAGGTCGCGGAAGGCCGGGGAGTCCGGGCGGCCCGAGAGCACCTTCTCGACGTCGGTCAGCCGATCGAAGATGCCCACCAGCGGCGCGGTCGCGTGCTGCAGGTCGATCACCTCGCGCTGCAGCGCGAAGATGCGCCGCGAGACGCCCGCGTCGTCGCCGAACAGCTGATCCTCTATCTCGTCGATGTCGTTCTCGACGCCTTCCAGCACGGGGCCGTATCCCGTGACGACATGCTCGAACATCGTCCACACCACCGCGTGGCTCCCGCGCGAGACGATCTCGGGGTGCGCGCCGAGCTTCTCGCCGAGGGTGTCGAGGTCGACCGACTCCGCGTCTTCGGCGACGGTCACGACGTAGCGATCGCCGGCGAACACGTCGACCTCGTCGAGCTCGACCGTCTCGGTGTCGTCATGGTATTGCGCTGCCTGCATCACCAGGAAGAGGTCCGCGCCGTAGTCGGAGAGCTTCGGGCGCTGATGGTCGCGCAGGCAGTCGCGCACCGCAAGCGGGTGCAGCTTGAGCAGGTCCATCAGCGCGACCAGCTCGCCCGCGTCCGGCGCGCGCACGGCGATCCACGCGAACCCGTCGACCTCGGCGGCCAGCCGCACGGCGTCGGCCGGCGACATCCCCCTGCCGACCTGCTCCGCGCCCGCGAAGACCCGCACATCGATCACTGCCATGCACACACCTAAGCACGACCGGATGCGTCTAGGGTCGAGGCGTGAGCAACACGCGAGTCCTCTTCATCGGAGGCACCGGAACCATCAGCTCTGCGTGCGTCGAGCGTGCCGCGGCATCCGGAATGCAGGTCACGGTCCTCAATCGCGGCACCGCGCGGCGCCCGCTCCCGCCCGGGGTGCGCGCCCTCACGGCCGACGTGCGGGATGCCGCGGCCCTGCGCGCCGCCGTGGGCGAGGAGCGCTTCGACGTCGTGTGCGAATTCCTCGCGTTCACCCCCGAGCACGTGCAGACCGACCTCGACGTGTTCGAGGGGCGCGTCGGCCAGTACGTCTTCATCAGCTCGGCATCGGCCTACGACACCCCGCCTCGTCGACTGCCCGTGACGGAGTCGACGCCGCTGCGCAACCCTTTCTGGCAGTACTCCCGAGACAAGATCGCGTGCGAGGACGTGCTGGTGGGGGCGTATCGCGAGCGCGGGTTTCCCGTCACGATCGTGCGTCCGTCGCATACGTACGACGAGCGGCTGCTGCCGACCCTCGGGCATTGGACCGACATCGCACGCCTGCGCGCGGGCAAGCCCGTGGTCGTCTTCGGCGACGGCACGAGCCTGTGGACGCTGACGCACGCGAGCGACTTCGCGGTCGGCTTCACGGCGCTGCTGGGAAACCCCGCCGCGATCGGCGAGCCCTTCCACATCACGGGCGACCACGCGCCGACCTGGAACCAGATCTACGGCTGGCTGGCGGATGCCGCGGGCGTGACCGACCGGCGGTTCGTTCACATCGCCTCCGACACGATCGCCGCGGTGCTGCCCGACAAGGGTCCCGGGCTGATCGGCGACAAGAGCAACTCGATGGTGTTCGACAACGCGAAGGTCAAGGCGCTCGCGCCGGACTTCTGCACGACGATCACCTTCGACGAGGGCGCTCGGCGCATCATCGCCCACCACGACGCCCACCCCGACCTGCAGGTGGTCGACCCCGCGCTCGACGCCGCGTTCGACCGGCTCGTCGCGCACGCCGACGCGGCCGGGCTGGTCTGAACCCGGCGGCGAGCGCGCCGCAGACGAAGTGCGGACGTCGGATTCACAGCCGGCGCATAGCCGTCGCCATAGCAGACCCATAGGAGCGCGCGCACAATAGGGACATGACGACCCCCGCTCTGCACCGCCCGGACGGCTCCGCCCTGCGCATTCTCGTCGTCGACGACGAGCAGATGCTCACGGACCTGCTGGCGATGGCGCTGCGCATGGAGGGCTGGGAGGTGCGCACCGCCGCGTCCGGCTACGAGGCGCTGCAGGCCGCCCGCGAGTACGACCCGGACGCCATGGTGCTCGACATCATGATGCCCGACCTGGACGGCATGTCGGTGCTGCACCGGCTGCGTCAGGGCGGCGACGACGTGCCGGTGCTGTTCCTCACCGCGAAGGATGCCGTCGCCGACCGCGTCGCGGGTCTCACCGCCGGCGGAGACGACTACGTGACGAAGCCGTTCAGCCTCGAAGAGGTCGTCGCCCGGCTTCGCGGGCTCATGCGCCGTGCCGGCACCGCGCACGCCGAGGGCGCGGAGCCGATCCTGCGGGTGGGCGACCTGTCGCTCAACGAGGACAGCCACGAGGTCATCCGCGGCGACGACGAGATCGAGCTGACCGCCACCGAGTTCGAACTGCTGCGCTATCTCATGCGCAACCAGCGTCGCGTGGTGTCGAAGGCGCAGATCCTCGACCGCGTCTGGAACTACGACTTCGGCGGACGCTCCAGCGTCGTCGAGTTGTACATCTCGTATCTGCGCAAGAAGATCGACGTCGGCCGTGAGCCGCTCATCCACACCGTCCGCGGGGTCGGCTACCTGATCAAGGCGCCGCAGTGACCGATGCCGCGCCCCACCGCTGGAGCCTGCAGGCGCGACTCATGGCGACGGTCATCGGCATCGTCTCGCTGATCCTCCTCATCGTCGCCACCGCCACCGGCACGGCGCTGTGGCGCGTGCTGCAGGAGGACCTGGACAGTCAGCTCTTCGCCGCCGCGACGCAGGCCGGCCACGCCCTGGTGGTTCCGCTGTTTCCGCCCGGCACCGAGCACACCGCCGAGCGCGTGCTCATCGAGGGTCGTCAGCCGGCCGGGTTCCTGTTCGTCGTGCGCACGCCGAGCGGCGCCACCGACGGCGCGGTCGTGGGCGAGGACTACGGCGTCGACACGCTGACGGGCGCACAGGTCGAGGAGGTCGTGCGCGCCGTACGGCCGGGTGACTTCGCGACCGTGTCGGTCGACGACCTCGGCGAGTATCGTGTGGTCGGCGTGCGCGCCGGCGCGTACTCCGCGGTCGCCGGGATGCCGCTTGCCGAGGTGCAGCGCACGATCGGGCAGATGCTCCTCACGGTGCTGCTGGTCACGCTGGGGGGTCTGCTCGTGCTCGCCGCCGCGATCGCGCTCGTCATTCGCACCGGGCTCACGCCCCTGCGAGCCATCGCCGACACCGCGACGAGGGTCGCGGCCGTGCCGATGTCCGAGGGGGCGGTGTCGATCACCGAGCGCGTGCCGAAGGACGAGATCGACGGGCACACCGAGATCGGCCGCGTCGGCAGCGCCCTGAACACCCTGCTCGACCACGTCGACACCGCGCTCACGGTGCGCCAGCGCAACGAGGAGCGGATGCGCCGGTTCGTCGCCGACGCCAGCCACGAGCTGCGCACGCCGCTGGCGTCGATCCGCGGATACTCCGAGCTGTCGCTGCGAGCGATCGCTCAGCAGGGCGCCGCCCCGGCCCAGGACACCACCGAGACCTCGCTCGAGCGCATCCAGGCCCAGTCCCTGCGCATGACCCGCCTCGTCGAGGACCTGCTGCTGCTCGCGCGCCTCGACGAGGGGCAGGAGCTCGTCTACAGCGAGGTGGACCTCAGCCGCCTCGCGATCGACTCGGTCGGCGACGCGCGCGCCGCGCACCCCGACCACCAGTGGCGCATCGACGTCGGCGAGTCGCCTGTCGTCGTCGCGGGCGACGCGGCACGCCTCAGCCAGGTCGCGGCGAACCTGCTCGCGAACGCCGGCATCCACACCCCCGCCGGCACCGGCATCGCCGTCACGGTGACCAGAGAAGGGGCCGAGGCCGTGTTCCGCGTCCGCGACAGCGGTCCAGGCATCGACCCCGAGGTCATGCCCGAGCTGTTCGAGCGCTTCTCGCGCGCCGACCGCTCCCGCGCGCGCAAGACCGGCGGCACCGGCCTCGGCCTGTCGATCGCCCGCGCGATCGCCCAAGCCCACGGCGGCTCGCTGACGGCGCGCAGCGCCCCGGGCGACACCGTGTTCGAGCTGCGCCTACCCGCGAAGCCCGCTGCGCCCGCCGCATCCTGAACCGTCGGCGTCAGTAGCCGGAGAAGGCGTCGGTCGTGATCGAACGGGCGCGCTCGAACGCCGGGGCGAGCTCGGCGATGAGCCCGGGAGGGCCCGACACGTACGCGTGACGCGCCGAGATGTCGGGCACGACGCGCAGCAGTCCCTCCGCGTCCAGGCGCACGCCGCGTGCCCACATCCAATGCGGCGGCAGCGCGGCGGGCTCACCGCGCGTGAAGACCACGACCCGGACCCCGGATGCCTCGATCTCGTCGCGGAACGCCAGCTCCGAGGCATCCGACGCGACGTACACCAGCACGATGTCGCGGTCCTCCTGCGCGAGGCGCACGTGGCGCAGCTGCGACACGAACGGCGTGACGCCGATGCCCGCCGCCACCATGAGGATCGGAAGGTGCGCCTTCTTCGGCAACACGAAATCCCCCCACACTCCCGTGACGGCCAGGCCGCTGCCCGCGCTCAGCTGCGCGAGCGCCCGCTTGTACGAGCTCGGGTGCGCCGACTGCGGCCCGGGGCTCTCGCGGAACGCGATCCGCAGGGCGGGGAGGTCTTCGGGCGCAGACACGATGCTGAACTCCCGGCGCGTGCCGCGGGCGTCGGGGTGTCGGTGCGGCACGTCGAGCTCGATGTACTGCCCCGGCTCGAACCGCAGGCGCCGCTTCGCGCGGAACGTCAGCTCGCTCACCGTCGGCGTGACGGCCGCGCGCGAGGCGAGCGTGAGCCGCACGGCCGAGCGCACCGAGAAGGCGAAGGCCACCAGGTTGCCGATGAGGAGGGCGCGCTCCTGCCCGAGCGAGACGACGCCCAGGTCGATCGGCCATCCCGCGAGCACGCCCACGACCGCCGCGACCGTCAGCTGCTGCCAGCGCCGCGGCGGCAGGGTCAAGGGCTCTGACAGCATGAACGCGCCCAGGAACAGGAACGGCGACGACCACAGCACCGGCCAGAAGACCCCGCCGAGATCGAACGTGATCCCCGCCTGCTGGTACAGCGCCGACGTTCGCAGCACCCCGACACCCACCGCGATCACGAGGAACACCGCGACCACGCGGATCTTCTCGGTGCGCCACAGCACCGCCAGGCCCAGCACGATGACCGGCCCCGCCAGCGCCGGGGTGCCCACCCACCACGACGAGGCGCCGAGCGCCGGGAACGCGAGCGCGAGCAGCGTCAGCACGGTCGCGCCGACTGCGGCGGGGTTGAACACGTGGCGTCCGCGCCACGCGAGCAGGTACTTCGAGAGGGATGCCGCCACTCCCGCGATCGCGATGCCGCCGAGCCCCGCAGGGTCGAGCGTCGGGCGCAGCACGAACAGCAGGATGCACGCGGTCACGAGCGACGACTCGAGGCGCCACGGCAGCCGCAGGACCGCGTGGGCTGCGGCATCCGTCGCCGAGCACACGACGGCCAGGAGCACCAGCGTCGCGAGGAGCTCCCACGGGGCGGGCCCGACCAGCTGGAACAGCGACAGCACGAAGGCGATCGCCGCCAGTGTCAGCAGCGCCAGCAGCACCAACCGGTACATCGACAGGCGTCCGAGCACCGCGAACACGCGGTTCCACAGGGCAGTCAACGACGCGGGCACGGCGCCGCCCCTCCTCTTCGGATCTCGATCACAGCCTTACGGTAGCGGTTCGCGTGAACAGCTCCGCCCCGCAGCCCGGCGACCATTCCACGCGCCCGTCGGTGAGCATCCGCACCCATTCCACGCCCCACTCGTGCGCGAGGCGGGGGCCGCCGTCGAAGAACAGCGCTGTGGCGATCGCGTCAGCGCGCATGGCGGTCGGGGCGACCGCCCATGTCGCGGCGACCGTGCGCACGGGCTCCCCCGTGCGGGCGTCGAGCACGTGGTGCAGGCCCCCGCCCCACACGCGCCGGTTCGTCGCCGAGGCGCAGAGCGCGGCATCGGTCACCGTCCAGGTGCCGATCGCGCGCGTCGGATCGAACGGATGCTCCAGCCCGATGCGCCCCGACCGCCCACGCACCGCGAGGTCGCCGCCGGCGTCGACCACGACGTCGCCCTCGACCCACCGCGCGATGAGCTCTGCGACGCGGTCGACGAGGCGCCCCTTGCCGAGCGCGCCGACGTCGATCGTCGCAGGCTCGACGAGGACGAGGCGTTCGGTCGTCCAGGCGAGGTGCGCGCGCCAGTCCGCGGGCGCGGGGCGCGCGCCGCGGTCGACGAACCCGTACTGGGCGTCGTAGCCGCGGCTGTCGAGCGACGCGCCCACCAGGGGATTCACCGCGCCGTCCGTGGCGTCGGTGAGCGCCGCGTACGCGTCGAGCATGTCCTCGGCGTCGGGCGGCGCCGCGACGATGCCGGCCCCGCGCGCGAGCGACGACACGAGCGAATCGGGCCGGAAGCGCGACCAGTCGAGATCGAAGCCGGCGATGAGATGCTCGACCGCGAGCCGCGCCGCCTCCGGCAGGGGCGTCGCCGTCTCGATCCGCCACGCGGTGCCGATCGCGTCGAACGACCACACCGCGGTCGAGGTGGCGACCGTCATCGTCAGCTCGCGGCCTCGGACTTGATCGCCTCGATCGCCTGATTGAACCCGCCGCTCGTCAGCGACGAGCCGGCCACGCGGCTCACCGAGATCTCGTCGATCGGCCGGCCGACGACCTCGTCCGAGATGCCGGCGATGAACTCGCCCTGGTAACGCTCCGTCTCGGGGCGCTGCGGGCTGCCTGCGACCTCGACCGCGGTGATCACGCCGTCCGCAAGCGTCACCGTCACCTCGATCGTCTCGACGGTCTCGGGGGTGGCGTAGGCGCCCTGCGCCGAGTAGGTGCCGTCTGCGAAGTCGCTGGATCCTGAACCCGCGCCGGCGTCGGGGGCCTGCGATGCACCGGTGGGAGCATCCGGCGCCCCGGTCGCCATGTCGGGTGCGTCGGCCTCGGCGCTCGTTCCTGCGGGGCTGCACGCCGACAGGCCCAGGGCCCCCGCGACGCCCACGCCCACGAGGGCTCCGAGGCGGAGGGCGGGCCGTTGCATGGTGCGGATCATCTCGTCTCCTGTCTCCGGCGCCGAGTGGCGGTCCTGACGCAATACTTCCGGCCGCCCCTATGAGCGGCCTCTGAGTCAGCGAACAGGATGCTTCGACCCGCGCCGCCGCACGAACTTGAGCAGCTCGACCGCGAGGAACACCGCCAGTGCCAGTCCGAGCGGCAGCAGCCACGACTGGGGCGCCAGCGGGCGCGAGTCGAACAGGTCGTTCATGAGCGGCACGTACGTGAACGCGACCTGCAGCACCACGAGGGCCAGCGCCGACCACCACACCACGCGGTTGCCGCGCAGCACGTCCAGCGTCACGCTCGACCGCGACATGAACCGGCAGTTGAACAGGTACGCGAGCTGGGCGAGCACCAGCACAGCGACCGCCTCGGTGCGCGCGTACGCGATGTCGACGCCGGTCGCCGACACGGCCGAGAACTCCACGATGGTGGCGCCGCCGATCAGCAGCGACACGATCAGCACGAAGCCGAGCTCGCGCAGGTCGATGATCGACCCGCCGGGCCTGCGCGGCGGGCGGGTCATGATGCCGCGTTCGGCCGGCTCGTAGGCGAGCGCGAGCGACAGGGTCACGGCGGTGACCATATTGACCCACAGCACCTGCACGGGCGTGATCGGCAGAGCCAGGCCGAACAGCACCGCCACCAGGATCACCAGGGACTGCGCGCCGTTGGTGGGAAGCAGGAACACGATCGACTTGCGCAGGTTGTCGTAGATGCGGCGGCCCTCGCGGATCGCGCTGCGGATCGTGGCGAAGTTGTCGTCCGCGAGGACGATCTCGGCGGCCTCCTTCGTGGCCTCGGTGCCTTTGATGCCCATCGCGATGCCGACGTTCGCGCGCGTGAGGGCGGGCGCGTCGTTCACGCCGTCGCCGGTCATCGCGACGACCTCGTCGTGCGACTGGAGCGCGCGCACGATGCGGATCTTGTGCTCGGGGCTCGTGCGCGCGAACACGTCCACGTCGCGCACGACCTCCTTCAGCTTCTCTTGCGAGAGCGCCTCGAGCTCGGCGCCGGTGAGCACCGGCACGTCGTCGCCGTGCACGAGCCCCATCTCGCGGGCGATCGCGAGGGCGGTGCCGGCGTGGTCGCCGGTGATCATCTTCACGCGGATGCCGGCGGTGTGGCAGTCCGCGATCGCCTCGATCGCCTCGGGACGCGGCGGGTCGAGAATTCCCCACACCCCCAGGAACTCCAGGTCGTCGACGTCGTCGAGCCCGACCTCGTCGACGCCCGCGGCGGGGGTGCGCGCCGCGGCGAGCACGCGCAGGCCCTGCGAGCCCAGGTCGTCGATCACCGCTTCCCAGAACGGAGTGTCGAGCGGCACGGTCCCGTCCGCCCCGCGCTGGCGGGTCGCACGCTCCAGCAGCCGGTCGGGCGCACCCTTCACGAGCATGGCGCGTGAGCCGTCGGATGCCTCGTTCACGGTCGCCATGAGCTTGTAGGCCGAGTCGAACGGCAGCACCGCGACCCGGCGCGCCAGCGCGCTCGTCGCGCCGCCCTTGATCGCGACGACCTTGAGCGCCCCTTCGGTGGGCTCGCCCACGAGTGTCCAGCGATCGCCGTCGCGCACGACGTGGGCGTCGTTGCACAGCGTCGCCACGGCGAGGATCGCCGCCAGGTCGGGGCCGCCCGCTGCCGCGGCTGAGGGCGCGAAGACCGCGCCCTCGGGGACTTCGGGATCCGCCGCTCGCGCGATCGATCCTTCGGGATCGTAGCCGAGTCCCGTGACGTCGTAGGCTGCGCTCGGCGTCACGATGCGGCGCACGGTCATCTCGTTGCGGGTGAGGGTGCCGGTCTTGTCGGAGCACACGGTCGTCACCGACCCGAGCGCCTCGACCGCGGGCAGCTTGCGGGTGATCGCGTGCCGTTTCGCCATCTGCTGCACGCCGATCGCGAGGGTGATCGTCACGAGGGCGGGAAGCCCCTCGGGGATCGCGGCGACCGCGAATCCGATCGTCGCCGAGATGAGTTCGCCGAAGGGCATGTGGTGCAGAAGCCGCCCGATCGCCAGCATGACGACCGCCATGCCGAGGATGACCAGGGTCAGCACCTTCCCGAATGCGGCGAGCTGCTTCGTGAGCGGTGTGTCGAGCGAATCCGCGTCGCCGACGAGGGTCTGGATCTTGCCGATCTCGGTGGCGGAGCCGGTGCCGGTGACCAGGCCCCGACCCTGACCCGCGGCGACGATCGTGCCCGAGAAGGCCATCGACGTGCGATCCCCCACACCGGCCTCGGCGGACACCGGCTCGGTCGTCTTCGACGACGGCACCGACTCGCCGGTGAGTGCCGCCTCGTCGACTCGCAGCTGGTGCGACTGGAACAGCCGCAGGTCGGCCGGCACCTTGTCGCCGGGCATCAGCCGCACCACGTCTCCCGGTACGAGTTCGGCCGCCGGGACCGTCACCCAGCGGCCGTCGCGACGCGCACTCGCGTCGGCCGACAGCATCCCGCGGATGCCGGCGAGCGCCTTCTCGGCCCGTCCCTCCTGCACGTATCCGATGATCGCGTTGATGATCGCGACCGCCATGATCACCCAGAAGTCGAGCCAGTCCCCCATGATCGCCTTGATCGCGGCGGCCGCGAGCAGGATGTAGATCAGGGTGTCGTTGAAGTGCGACAGGAACCGCAGGATCGCCGGCTTGCTCTTCGGCTCGGGCAGCGCGTTGCGCCCGAAGCGAGCCAGCCGCTCGGCCGCCGATTCGGACGACAGCCCTTCGAGCCCCGCATCGAGCGCGACCGAGACGTCGTCGACGGAGAGCGCGTAGGGGCGTTCGACGGCCCGCAGGGATCCGTCGACGATGGGCTCTGACACGGGCGTCTCCTCGGGGATCCAGGCGAATCGGTGCTGCTATGCGGCTCCGTCGAACATTCGAGTGACGGAACCGTCCTCGAACACTTCATGGATCGCGCGAGCCAGCAACGGTGCGATCGGCAGAATCGTGAGGGTCGGGAAGCGCTTCTCGAGCGGAACGGGGATCGTATCGGTCACCACGACCTGGTCGATCGCCTCGCTCCGCAGCCGCTCGGCCGCAGGGTGGCTGAAGATCGCGTGGGTCGCCGCGACGATCACGCGCTCCGCTCCGCTTGCCTTCAGCGCCTCGGCGGCCTTCACGATCGTGCCGCCGGTGTCGATCATGTCGTCCACGAGCAGGCAGACGCGGCCGTCGACCTTGCCGACGATCTCGTTCACCGTCACCTGGTTGGCGACGTTCGGGTCGCGCCGTTTGTGGATGATCGCCAGCGGCGCGCCCAGGCTGTCCGACCAGGTGTCGGCCACGCGCACGCGGCCGGTGTCGGGCGAGACGACCGTGAGCTTCGCGCGGTCGTCGGCGCTGAGGTTGTGCGTGAAGTACTCCAGCAGCACGGGCTTGGCGAACAGGTGGTCGACCGGTCCGTCGAAGAAGCCCTGGATCTGCGCGGCGTGCAGGTCGACACTCATCACGCGATCCGCGCCGGCGGTCTTGAAGAGGTCGGCGACGAGGCGGGCGCTGATCGGCTCGCGCCCGCGGCCCTTCTTGTCCTGCCGCGAGTACGGAAAGTACGGCGCGACGACCGTGATGCGCTTGGCCGATGCGCGCTTGGCGGCGTCGAGCATGATGAGCGTCTCCATGAGCCACTCGTTCACCGGCGGGCCGAAGGACTGGATCAGAAACAGGTCGCAGCCGCGGATCGACACCTCGAAGCGCGTGAGGATCTCGCCCGACGCGAACGTGCGATACTCGGTCGGCACAAGCTCGGTGCCGAGCGAGTCGGCCACCTGCTTGGCAAGCTCCGGGTGCGAGCGACCGGATGCGACGACCAGTCGCTTCTTGGTCTTGGCCACCAGCCCGGGCGCGATGTCCTGCTCGAGGTCGAGATCAACCGTCTTGTTCTTGCGCGCCATCGTCCGCCTTCTGTGCAGTGCGGGCACGCGCGGCCGCGTCGGCCGCGGCCGTGCCCTGCCTGTTGTTCTCGACCCACCCCTCGATGTTGCGCTGGGGTGCGAGGCTCAGTCCGAGAGCACCGGCCGGGACATCCTTTCGGATGACCGCCCCGGCCCCCGTCTTCGCGCCTTCACCTAGCCTAACGGGCGCGACGAACACGTTGTGGGAGCCGGTGTGGACTTCGTCGCCGATCTCGGTGCGGTGCTTGGCGAGATCGTCGTAGTTCGCGGTGATCGCCCCAGCGCCGAGGTTCACACCCGTGCCGATCGTCGCATCGCCGATGTACGACAGGTGCGGCACCTTGCTGCGCTCGCCGATGGTGGAGTTCTTCGTCTCGACGAACGTGCCGATCTTGCCCTTGTCGCCGAGGTAGGTGCCGGCGCGCAGGTACGCGAACGGGCCGACCGTGGCGCCGGCGCCGATCACGGCGAGCGTCGCGTCGGAGCGACGCACCGTGGCATCCGCCCCCACCTCGCAGTCGACCAGGCTCGTGTCGGGCCCGATGACCGCGCCCGACAGAACCGTCGTCGCGCCGAGGATCAGCGTGTTCGGCAGGACCGTGACATCGGGCGCGAGCGTCGCGTCGACGTCGATCCACGTGGTCGCGGGGTCGGCGACCGTGACCCCCTCGAGCTGCCAGCGGCGCACCGTGCGCTCGTTGAGGATGCGGGCCGCCTCGGCCAGCTGCACTCGGTCGTTCACGCCCAGCGCGGCCGCGGCATCCGGCGCCTGCACGACCGACACGACCTCGCCCGCCCCGCGCGCGAGTCCGACCACGTCGGTGAGGTAGCGCTCGCCCTGCGCGTTGACGGCATCCACACGCGGCAGCTGCGTGCGCAGGGTCGCGGCGCGGAACACGTACACGCCCGCATTGATCTCTGCGACGGATGCCTCGGCCTCGGTCGCATCCTTCTGCTCGACGATGCGCTGCACGTCGCCCGCGTCGTCGCGGATCACGCGACCGTACCCGGCCGGGTCGCCGACGACCGCGCTCAGGAGCGTGACGGACGCGCGGCGGTGATGGTGGGCCGCAACCAGCGCCGACAGAGTCGCCGACTCGAGCAGCGGCACGTCTGCGCTCAGCACCAGCACGTCGCCGTCGAAGCCGCCGAGAGAGCCCAGAGCGATCTCGACCGCGCGGCCGGTGCCGGGGATGTCGTCCTGGTCGACGATGAGAGCGGAGTCGTCGAGGTCGGCGATCGCTCCGGCGACGCGCTCGCGCTCATGGCGCACAACGACGACCAGCCGCTCGGGGGCGAGCCCGCGAGCCGCGGCCAGCACGTGCCCGACGAGGGGCCGGCCGCCGATCCCGTGCAGCACCTTGGGGGTGCGCGATCTCATGCGCGTTCCCTGGCCCGCGGCCAGGATCACGACGGCGAGCGGGGACGAGCTGTCATCGATCATGCTCCGCCGCCAGGACTCGAACCTGGACTTCACAGCTCCAAAGGCTGTCGTGCTGCCATTACACCACGGCGGACCGCGCCCGCCCGGTGGGCCGGCGCACGCTCAAGTCTGCCAGTCCCACGCGGGTCGCACGAACCTCGCCGCGCAGAGGCAGCGCGCGGCCGCCCCGCCCCGGCCGCGCCGCGAGCGCCGCGATAATGAACCCATGGCACACGAGAGCGACGAGGTCGACCGCATCCTGACCGCATGGGATCGCCAGCGCCCCGACCTCGACTTCTCGCCCCTCGAAGTGCTCTCGCGCGTGGACCGCCTCTCGCGCCACCTCGATCGCGCCCGGCGCGACGCGTTCCGCCGCAGCGAGCTCGAGCCCTGGGAGTGGGACGTGCTGTCGGCCCTGCGCCGCGCCGGCGAGCCGTTCCAGCTGAGCCCCAAGCAGCTGCTGCAGCAGACGCTCGTCTCAAGCGGCACGATGACCAACCGCATCGATCGGCTCGTCGGCCGCCGGCTCGTGCGGCGCGAGGCAGACCCCGCCGACGGACGCAGCATCCTGGTGACGCTCACCGACGACGGCAAGACCCGGGTGGATGCCGCGATCACACGCCTCGTCGACGCCGAGGCTCTGCTGCTCGGCACTCTGTCGCGAGCCGATCGCGAGCGCCTCGCGGCGCTGCTGCGAAAACTGAGCCTGAGCTTCGACAGCCAGGGCTGAGACCGCGCGGCGACGGGAAGGACCGAGCGGCGGATAGTCTCGTCGCGGTGCACTCCTCGGTGGGGGCCGCGCCGGATCGCGCATCAGAAGCTGCGGCTCGTCAATGACGGGACGGTCGGCCGACCAGACTCGAAGTCACATCGTGGGTCAATGGCGTGCGGAACGACGCGAGAGACCTCCGGGTCAAGCTGAAGAACCAGACAGCTCCAACTCGACCCCGGAGGCCTCTCCTACGTCAACAACAATCCGGGTCGCCGCAGCTAGCGAGCCGCGCGCCGCCTGCGCCACGAGAGCAGCATCAGGGCTGCTGCGCCGAGCAGGACCAGCACTCCGCCCGCCGCGAGCGGCGGCAGCACATCGGCTCCGGTCGCCGGGAGGGCACCGGCTGCCGCCCGCGCCGAGATCGTGAACGGATCGGACATGACCGACAGGCCCGAGGCGCCGATCGCCTCGAGTCGGTGCTCTCCGACCGCCGCGCGCGACGGGATCGTCACCACGCCACTCACCGTGCCGTCGGCGTCGGCTGTGAGGACCGCGTCGAGCGGGATGGGGTCGGAGTGGAGCACGAACCGCACCTCCTCGCCCGGCTGGAAGCCGTGGAACACCACCTGCACGGAGCCGCCCGGAACCGGGGCGGATCCGCCATCGGCTGTCACCGTGCCGGACGGCGCGTCGGTGCCGCCACCGTCGCCCGGGTCACCCGGGTCACCCGGGTCGCCGGGATCGGTCGGATCGGTCGGATCGGTCGGGTCAGTCGGGTCGGTCGGGTCAGTCGGGTCAGTCGGCTCGGTCGGGTCAGTCGGTCGCGGAGTCGTCGTGAAGCTGCGCACCGGCGAGTACTCGATGCCGCCGTGCGGTCCCTCCGCGACGACGTACCAGCCGTGCTGACCCGCCACGAGGTTCTTCCACGTCACGGTCGCCTGCTCACCGGAGGCCGCGTCCTCGACGGCCCCGATCTCGTTCGCGGTGAGGACCTCCGCGCGGAACGAGTCCGTCGCAAGGGTCTTGGCGCGCGGCGCAATGCCCGCCGCGGCGTACGGGATCTCGAACTCCTGCATGCCCGCAGGGTCGTTGAGCGACACGTCGTCGGAGTCGAAGTCGTCCAGCGACGGAGAGTACGTGCGCACCACGATCCGCCCCGCCTCGTTGTCGAAGTGCGCGAGCCGCAGGTATCCGAGCCCGCCCTCCGGCAGACCCTGATAGTCGAACAGCATCGAGTACACGGTGCGGTCGGAGGCGCCGTCGCCGTCGTCGTCGATCTCGTCCGTGCGGGTGTAGGCGTCGTGGTAGTGGCCCGAGCTGACCGCGAAGACGTTCGGGTTGGGTTTGACGACCTCATCGAACACGCGCTGCGGGAACGGGCCGAGCCCTCCCGTGGTCAGCATGTACTCGTGCAGGTTGATCCAGACCTTGCGCTCCGGGTAGCGCTGGATGACCTCGTTCATCCACGCGATGTCCTCGCTGTTGGACGCCTCGTCGTTGGGAGTCGGCCAGCCCATGTAGAGGAACAGGAAGTCGACGCCGTCGACCGACACCAGGTCGAAGTGGCCGCGGTTGTCCTTGTAGGAGCCACCGTGCCACGGGTTGCCGTCGAAGCGCTGTGCGCCGAAGTACTCCGAGTAGTGCGAGTAGTCCGCGTCGAAGTGCCCCACGTCGTGGTTGCCCGCCAGCACGCCGTAGGGCAGGTCCGCCTCGTCGAGCATGCGGTAGGCGGCATCCGCGTTCTGCCACTGGTGGGGCTCTGTGGCGATGTCCACGATGTCGCCGGTGTGGATCAGGTACTGCAGATTGAGGTTCGCACGCTGCTCGAGAAGGAACTGGTGGATCGCCAGTTGGTGCGGGTAGTACGCATCCGTCTCGTTGTAGTACTGCGTGTCGGATTCGATGCCGATGGTGAAGTCGTAGTCGGACCGCACCGTCGCGTCGGGGTTGTACGGGTCGACCGCGCTGTCGCGTGCCGAGAGATCGGTCGCCGCGAAGCCTTCGGAATGCTGAACGAGGAAGGTCATGCCCCCGTCGGCCGCGTGTGCGTCCACCGGGACGAGCGCCTGGAGGGCGAACTCGGTCGGGGCGCCGTTGGTCGTCAGCGCCTGGTCGACCTGCTCCCACGTGCCGGCGAGCGTCCGCGCGAAGAGCGTCACCTTGGCCTCCGCATTCGCGCGTCCGCGCCAGTCAACGCGCACGAGCGACCCGGGGCCGGCGTCGGCGGGAACCGCCACCGTGAACAGCTGGTACGGCAGCGCCGTCTGGCTCGTCGTCTCGACATCGATGCCGTCGGTGCCCAGCAGCTTCGCGAGATCGTCCGCTCCGAGAGCAACCCCGGCACTGCGGTCGACGGCATCCGCGTCGGCCACCGTGCCGGTGCTGACGGTCACCTCCGCGTCACCCGGAGCGTACCCGTAGCCCTGGCGGAAGCTCAGGTCGAGCGCGTCGTGCTCGGACGAATCGGACCTCGCGCTCAGGTCGACGGTGTCGCCCTCGACGATCTCACCGTCCGAGGGTCCGTCGAGGGTGATGGCGGGCTGCTCATCGGCGGTCTGGAACGCCACGGTCCGCGTGGTCGCGTTGCCCACCGCGTCGGTCGCGGTGAACCGCGCCTCGTGCTCTCCGGGCTCGAGCGCCACCGACGACGTCGCCAGCGGCAGCGAGATCGGCGCGCCGTCGAGCATCGCGCTGATCGAGGTCACACCTGATCCCACATCCGTCGCCGTCGCGTCCACGGCGAAGTGGCCGCGGTAGCGCTCGCCCTCGACGAGCGCGGTGTCGATGACGGGGCCGGTGTTGTCCACCCGGACCGTCCGCGTCGCCGTGGCCTCGCCCGCGGTCGCCGCGACGAGGTGCTCGCCGTCCCCGACCGCCGTGGTGTCCCAGGTCGCGGCGACGGAGTCGAAAGCATCACCGGGGATGACGAACGTCGCCAGGAACGAGACGAGGTTCGCGTCTGAGAAGGCGATCCGCGCATCCGGCGCGGGGCAGTCCACGAAGGCGGGGGCCGTGACAGCGCCGGCCTGCTCCTTGGTCGTCGCGCAGTACTCGGGCCGCAGAACCCGGCCGTCGGGCAGCGCCAGGCGCACGTTCATCGCCGCGAAGTCGTCGTTGTTCTCGTTGACGTCGGCGTCGGGCCAGGCCTTCGTGCCCGCCTCGATGGTGAGAGTGAGCTGCTGCCCCGGCACGACGCGGTCCACCGGGACGGTCGCGTCCACGGTGACGATGCGCGAGTAGTAGCCCTCGTCGAAGATCCGCAGCACGTCGTCGCCGAGCTTGACGCCGTTGCGGAAGAACGCGTCGGTGCTCGTGGCCTCGAACGCGAAGACGGGTCCGGTCTCCAGCGACGGGAGCGGGTCCGCGACCGGCTCGCCGTCGATGGCGAGCTCGACGTCGGAAGACCCGTCGGCGGTCGCGGTGATACGCGTCTGGCCGCCGACGAACTGTCCGTCGGCCAGGTTGATCCGCACGGCATCCGGCTCGCCCTCGACGAGGTCGATCCGCACCGGGCCGATCTGCGACTGCTGCGAGCCGTCGCTCGCGATGAGCGAGTACTCGATCCAGCGCTTGCCGAACAGGTCGGCGGCCGGCACCGAGTACGAATAGCGGTTGGCGGCCTCGAAGGCGAGGCTGCGCGTGTCGGTCCCGCCGAGGTTGTCGCCGATGCGCAGCGTCACCGAGCGGACGAGCACGTCATCGGTCACGTCGAAGCCGAGGTCCAGGTCCGCAGTGTCGGGCACCTCGGATCCGCCGGTCAAGTCGGTGATGACCGGCGCGGTGCCCGCGGCCGGCGCGGCCACGAACGCCGCGGGAACCTGGTCCGCGCTCACGCGTCCCGGCGTCGGCGCGGACAGGCGAATCATCGTCTGCACCGTGCCGTCCGCAGTCAGCGGGGCCCACAGCGCAGCGGACGCCGTCGGGTTCCAGCCGTACTGGATCGCGGTCGTCGCCGTCGTCTGATCGTCCGCGAAATAGTAGGCGCGGCTGATGTCGTGACCGGTGTTCGTGCGCACCTGGATGCCGCGGGATCCGCCATTGGCCATGCCGCCGTTGATCATCTCGACGATGTCGTCGCCGAGCACGAGATCGGTGCCGAACGCGGTGTTGAAGTCGTCGACGCTCAAGCCGGCGGCCACAACGGCCGGGTTCTTCACCCACAGCACGAGCGTGCCGCCCGCATCGATCGTCACGTCGTCCTGTTCGGCGGGCCACAGCGTCGAGCTCGTGGTGACCGGCTCGGTGATCGCGTTGTCGGTGTAGAGGTATGCGAGCGTGTAGTCGCCGAAGTCGACGGGTGCGTCGGAGGCGTTGTAGACCTCGATGAACTCGTAGGCGTCGGAGCCGGCGACGTTCGCGGTGTCGGGCGCGACCTCGGTGATCTGCAGCAGCGGAGCCCCGAGGTCAGGGTCGGTCTCGCGGCCGAGGGCGCTCGTGACCTGCGCGGTGGTGACCGTGCCTGCGCTCAGTGCGACCGCGGGGCCCGCCTCGACGAGCACCGCGTCGACGCCGCCGATGACGGCGGGCACCGCGAACTGCGCGTTCCAGTTGCCGGCGGGGTCGGTGTCGGCGGGAGCCCACGCGCGGCTGATGACCGTGCCGGATGCGTCGACCAGGCTGAAGCCGCGGTCGCCTCCGTTGGCGATTCCGGCCTGCGGTCCGAACCGGTAGACGGGCACGCTCGCATCGGCCTGCACGGCGGTGCGGAACTGATCCTTCGTCAGGGCGGCCTGGTCAGAGGCGGATCCGTAGTTCAGCCAGAACAGCGCGGACGCGCCGGCGGGAATCACCACCGCAGAGTCGTTCTCTGCGGGAAGGTGGATGAACGGCTGCGCCGAACCGGCGTTCCACTGGCTGGTGTGGTAGCGCACGCCGATGCCCGCCGCGGTCAGGTCGATCGACGCCGTCGTGGTGTTGGTGACCTCGACGTACTCGAACAGGTCGGTCCCGGGGTTGTCGCCGTAGATCTCGGTGATCGCGAGCGGGAAGTACTCCCCCGCGTTCCCGCTCGCGCCGTTGCCGGGCTCTGCGGGCGCGGTCGGGTCGGTCGGATCCGTCGGCTCGGGATCGGTCTCGGGCTCCGGGCGCACGAGCTGGTCTGCGTCGACCGTGCCCGGAGTGGGCGGGCCGGCGGTGGGCTGAGTCAGCAGGCTGCCGGTCGTGGGCATGGAGAAGTGATCCGACTCGCCCTTGTCGGTGGAGGCCCGGTTGTAGTCGGAGGCCGAGACGAGGGAGGTGCCATCGCCCTCGAAGAGCCGCAGGGATCGGGCTCCCGAGTTCGCGAAGCCGGCCTGCCCGACCAGGTGGAACAGCGGATAGTCCGAGGCGGTGTCGCCGAAGTGCAGGCGGAAGTCCTCCTCGGTCAGCTCCCACTGCTCGACGGCGGCGTCGCCGGTGCCGACCGCGTAGCGCAGCCAGAGGACCGCCGTGCCGTTCGCCGGGATCACCACGTCGGTGAGCGGCGTGTCGGTCCCCGGCTCGACGACGCGCAGGAATGCGGCGTTGTTGTACTGCAGCAGGTAGTCGGCGAAGTCGATCGGCGCGGCCGTCGTGTTCGCGACCTCCACGAACTCGAAGTAGTCCTGATCGCCGGGCGTGCCGGCGTTGTCCTGCATCACCTCGGTGATGATCAGCGGCGGCAGCGGTTCACCCGTGTCGGCCGAGGCCGGGGAAGCGACGACCGCTGTGGTGACGGCGATGGCCGCGATAGCGAGCGAAGATAAAAGGGCGCGCAGGCGCGGCAGGACTCGGGGGATCACAGTCCCCGAGCGAATCGGGCCGAGGTGTCGCGCTCGGATACCGACGGTGAATGCCAGGCGAATCCATCCGCCCCGCCTTCCCACCCAGTGAGTGCAAACCTGTTCCGCGGTCACACACATCGCCCGACCCCACCACGCGGCGCACTTCGAGCGAGGCCGCGCCCCGACCCGCCGCCCGGGACACGCGGGTGGCGTCGCCAGGCGATCAGCCTGACGGCGCGACGATCCGCTCCGCGTCGGCGAGGCGGGAGGGGAATGGCACCGCGCCGGGAAGCAGGCCACCCGTGGCCACCCCGCGCATGCTGATCTGCAGCTTGCCGAGGAGGTAGTGCAGCGTCTCGACTTCGCCGGGTTCGAGGGGTGAGACGACGGCATCGTGGATCAGGTCGTTCTGCGGCCGGAACAGATCCGCGATCAGGTTCAGCCCCTCGACCGTCAGCTGTGCCACGACGCCTCGTTCATCGTCGGGCGCTGTGGCGCGCACGGCCAAGTGGCGCGCCTCAAGCTGCTTGAGCTGGTAAGTGAGCGCGCTGGGCCCAACGACCAGCGACTCGGCAAGCTCGCGCATCCGTAGCTCGCCGCCGCGATTGCGCAACGTGATGAGGATCTGATACTGGACGAAGGTCAGCTCTTGCCGCTCGCGCAGGAGCTTGTCGGAGCGGCGCTCCCAGCGGCGCCCGACGTCGATCAGCCGCTCGAAGACGGCGAGTTCGGTGGACGTGATATCTCTGGCCATGTCTGGTGTCCCTCGATCTCAGGCGGACTGCAGGCGCCGCGCCCCCGCGGTCGCGAGCCGCGCATCGTTGCGCTCCACCCATTCATCGAGGATGGCGTACAGGTCGGGCATGTCGCGAGTGTGGAACGTGACTCCTCGGGTCGGAACCGTCGCCCCGAGTTCCGCGAGCAGCGGCGTCAGGGTGTAATCGACGGCGAGGGCGTGCTCGGCCGAGCTCGTGGTCATCACCGGGACTGCGACGACGCCGTCGAGCCCGTTACGCGAGTAGCGATCGAGAAACGCCTTGAGGAGCCCCGTGTAACTCGCCTTGTAGGTCGGCGTCGCCACCACCACGAGCTCGGCCTCCGACACGATCCGCGTGAGCCGGCTCATGGGCTCGCTCGGCCAGTCGAACACGTGGTGCGAGATGCCCGCGAGGTCGATGATGTGTCGCACGTGCAGATCCCGACGACGGGCGATGCGCTCGGCGAGCGCGATGGCGACCTTGAGCGTGCGCGACTGGGCTTTGGGGTTTCCTACGAGGACGACGATGCCGGACACGATGCCTCCGAGGGCCAGGGGGTGAGGTGCCGGCGGGGGGCCGGTATACGTCACGCTAGGTCGCTGCTGTCACGGATCACGACGTCATTTGTAAATTCGAAGTAACGCAATGCGAATCTCTCTTACAAAGGCCAGATTTGTTACACATGTGAAATATTCGCCAGGCAGAATCGCTCTCGCAGCGTGAGCCGTTGCACGCTTCACCGGGGCATCCTTCTCGGTGCAGCAGGGGAAGCCGACGTCGCGGACGCACCTTCTCGCAGGCTCACGCGCGCCGTCCTCCCCGAATCGCTCACAGATACGGATGGAAGGACCCCAACATGCCTGAACAGCGCATCACCGTCGTCGTCGGCAACCCTCGATCACCCTCCCGCACGCAGGCGATCGCCGAGCGGGTGGTGTCGGAACTCGTGACTTCACCGGATGTCCGGGTGACGACCATCGATCTCGCAGAACTCGCCGACGAGCTGTTCGCTCCGTCGTCGACCGCGGTCTCGGCGGCACTGTCGACCGTCGCGGCGTCGCATCTGGCGGTCTTCGCATCGCCCACGTACAAAGGCAGCTACACCGGCCTACTCAAAGCGTTCCTGGATCGATACGGCAGCAACGCGCTTGCCGGGGTGATCGCGGTACCCCTGCACACGGGTGCGAGCCTCGGGCACGCGATGGGCACGGACGTGCACCTGGGCACGCTGCTGACCGAGCTGGGCGCGATCGTACCCGGACGCGGGGTCTACGTCGCCACCGACGACATGGGTCGGCTGGACGCCACCGCCGCCGCCGAGGCCTCACGGCTGCGACAGAACCTCGAGCGCGTGCGCGCGTTCCTGCCCGCAATCGCCCCCGTTCCGGCCGTGATGCCGGACCCCGCCCACTGAAACGAAAGGACCAGACCGTGACCAGCACTGTTGAGCCCGTCATCGACTCCCACGTCTTCCGTGACACCCTGGGTCGCTTCGCATCCGGCGTCACCATCGTCTGTGGCATGGACGGCGAGGAGCCCGTCGGCTTCACCTGTCAGTCCTTCTACAGCGTGTCGATCGACCCGCCGCTCGTGTCGTTCAGCGTCATGACGACCTCCACCAGCTATCCCAGGATCCGCCGCGCCGGTCGGTTCTCGGTGAACGTCCTCGCCCACGATCAGCACGCTGTCTCAAGCCAGTTCGCGCGCAGCGGGACCGACAAGTGGCAGGGCGTGTCATGGCATCCGTCCCGGCAGGGCGACCCGGTCCTCTCCGACTCTCTCATGTGGGTCGATTGCGAGCTGTATTCGGAGCACGAGGCCGGCGATCACCTCATCGTGATCGGGCGCGTCATCGAGCTGTGCCCAGAGGCGCCGGACGGCCGCGAGCCGCTTCTGTTCTTCCGCGGCCGCTATCGGCACCTGAGCTCGCTACCGCAGGACTAAGCTCGCGCCCGTCGGCCTCAGTTCACATTCGCAGAAACTGAGCCGCCTGCGACGCGCAAGACGCGGCGCCTGAAGCGTTTACAGAAGAGAAACACTCGGGTACTGACGGAGAAACAGGCCGTCGGTATCTTCAAATTTGCATGAAGTCCTGGTGAGACCGGGATGGCGAGCCTACCCGCCCACGTAGGCGCGCGCGATCCACTCCCCCATTCGGTCTCGGTATCCAGGAGTTGCCTGTGCCTTCCCCTCTCTCACCCCCGGCTGAACTGACCGTCCCCCGCGCGAGAGCGTCTTCGCGCTGGGACTGGAGCTACGCCCTGCGGCGCGTCGCGCAGGCAGTCGTCATCCTGTGGGCGGCCTTCACGCTCTCGTTCGGCATCCTGTATGTCATCCCCGGCGATCCCGCGCTTCTGATGCTCGGCGGCGCGGACGAGGCGGGCGGCATCAACCCCGAGCAGCTCGCTGAGATCAACGCCCAGTACGGGTTCGACAGGCCCGTATACGAGCAGTACGCCCAGTATCTCGTCGACACGCTCCGCGGTGACCTGGGCACCTCTTTCCAGACAGGGATGCCGGTCTCGGCGGCGCTCGGCGAGGCACTGGGGAGCACGCTCGCCCTCGTAGCGTTCGGCATGGGTCTCGCCGTCGTCCTCGGGCTCGTCGTCGGGTCGTTCGCCGCGTACACCCGCAGCCGTGCCCTGGCGCGATTCCTCGAGTCCCTGCCCTCAATCGCGGCATCCCTGCCCACGTTCTGGGTGGGTCTCATGCTGATGCAACTCCTCTCCTTTCAGCTGCGACTGCTCCCCGTCTCGGGCGACCGCGGGTTCGAGACACTCATCATGCCGGGGATCACGCTGGCCCTTCCCGCCGCCGCCTCGATCGCACAGGTGGTCTCCAAGAGCCTGCGCACGGCCATGGACGAGCCCTATATCGACGTGGCGCGGGCGAAGGGGGTCAGCGAGGCGCAGGTGTTCCTCGTCCACGCGTACCGCAACGCGGTCCTTCCCGTCCTGACCGTGTTCGGGCTGCTCGTGGCGACGATGGTCGTCGCCGCCACCATCACCGAGACGATCTTCGGCCGACGCGGCATCGGGTTCCTTCTTGAGGGCGCGATCACGATGAAGGACATCCCGGTGGTGATGGCGGTGGTCCTCGTCGTGGCAGGCATATACGTCCTGGTCAACCTCGCCGTCGACCTGGTCTATCCGTTCCTCGACCCCCGCGTTGCCCGCCCGAAGGCGCCCCGACGCCCGAACACGAAGCTGGTGGTCTCGTGAGCTCCGCGGTACAGTCCCACGCCTCTGCCCGCACGGTCCCCAGCCAGGTCGCCCTCGCCCGCGAAGCCGTGCGTCAGCCGGGCCTCTTGCTCGCGAGCCTCGTGATCCTCGTCGTGCTGCTGTGGGCGCTGTTCCCCGCTCCGTTCGCACCGTACGACCCACTTCACGCGATACCGGGCGATGCGCTGCTCGCACCGAGCCTGGCCCACCCCTTCGGCACCGACGAACTGGGCCGCGACGTCTTCAGCAGAGTCGTCGCGGGCACCGGGCTGTCGCTGCTCACGACGATCGTCGCGGTGGGGATCGGCCTGGTGGGCGGATGCCTCATCGGCACATTCAGCGGCTATGTCGGCGGCCGCGTGGACGGTGTCATCATGCGTGCGATCGACGTTCTCCTGTCGATCCCGATGCTCCTCATGGCGATGGCGCTGGTCACAGCTCTCGGGTTCGGACCTGTGCAGCTCTCGATCGCGGTGGGGATCGCGCTCATCGGCAGCACGTCACGGGTCATGCGCGCAGAGACCCTCCGAGTGAGCCGCTCGGTCTACATCGACGCCGAGCGCTCAATGGGCGCCGGCACTGCGCGGATCCTTCTCGGCCATGTGCTGCCCAACGCGATCGGCCCGGTGCTGGTCCTCGCGATCATCGAGTTCGGGCAGGCGATCCTCACGATCGCGGCGCTCAGCTTCCTCGGCTTCGGCACCCCGCCGCCCACCCCCGAGTGGGGCTCGCTCGTGGCGACAGGTCAGCGATACATGGCAAGCGCCTGGTGGATGATCACGCTTCCCGGTTTGGTCATCACGGTCTTCGTGGTCGCCGTCAACCGGGTCGCACGACAGTTCGAGAAGAGAGGATGACGATGGCTGCTTCACCCCTGCTCAGCATCAGCGATCTGCGGGTCGCCTACCGAGGCGACGAGGCGCTCCACGGTGTCTCGCTCGAGGTCAAGCCCGGCGAGGTCGTCTCGATCGTGGGCGAGTCCGGCTCCGGGAAGTCGACGACCGCCCAGTCGATCATCGGGCTGCTGCCCCGCGGAGGACGCGTCACTGGCGGCAGCATCCGATTCGACGGGGTCGAGCTCACGACCCTGAGCTCCACGCAGTTGCGGGCAATCCGCGGCGGGTCGATCGGGCTCATCCCTCAGGACCCGATGCTCTCGCTCAACCCGGTGATCCGCGTCGGCGATCAGGTGGGCGAGGTGCTTCGCATCCACACGGACCTGACGAAGACGGAGCGCGCGGCGCGGATCGTCGAGCTTCTCGCCGAATCCGGGCTGCGTGATCCGGATCACGTCGCGTTGCAGTATCCCCATCAGCTGTCGGGCGGGATGCGCCAGCGCGTGCTCATCGCGATCGCAATCGCGTGCCACCCGAAGCTCATCATCGCCGACGAGCCGACCAGCGCGCTCGACGTCACGGTGCAGCGACAGATCCTCGACCGCATCGAACGCATCAGCGAGCAGCACGGGACTGCGGTGCTGCTGATCACGCACGACCTCGGCGTCGCCGGCGATCGCTCGGATCGCATCATCGTGATGAACCGCGGCGAGGTCGTCGAGCAGGGCGACGCCGCCGAGATCCTGGTCTCGCCCGGCGCGGGGTACACCCAGCGCCTCGTCGCAGCGGCTCCGAGCATGTCCAGCGTGCAGCTGATCACTCAACGAGCCGAGACACGCGAAGCTGCGCCCCTGCTGTCGGTCGTGGATCTCACCAAGCGGTTCCCGCTGCCGAGCGGTGGCGAGTTCACCGCCGTCGACGGGGTGTCGTTCGACATCCGCCGGGCCGAGACGCTGGCGATCGTCGGCGAGTCGGGTTCGGGCAAGTCGACGACCGCCCGCATGGTGGTGCGGCTGGAGGACGCCGACGAGGGTCGGCTGCACCTGGACGGCGTCGAATTGAGCGACGTGCGCGGTCCTGCGCTGCGGCGCATGCGCAAACGATTCCAAATGGTCTACCAGGATCCGTACGGCAGCCTCGATCCGCTCTCGAGCATCGGCGCGATCCTCGAGGAGCCTCTGCGTCTGCACCGGATCGTGCCGCGCTCCCAGCGCGCCGGGCGAGTGCGGGAGCTTCTGGATCTCGTCGCGCTCCCGGCGTCGTTCGCGGATCGCAAGCCGCGCGAACTGTCCGGCGGACAGCGTCAGCGGGTCGCGATCGCGCGGGCGCTCAGCGTCGAGCCCGAGCTCATCGTGTGCGACGAGCCGGTCTCGGCCCTCGACGTGTCGGTCCAAGCGCAGATCCTCGAACTCCTCGCACGTCTGCAACGCGAGCGCGGACTGACCTACCTGTTCATCTCGCATGATCTCGCGGTCGTACGTCAGATCGCTCACGAGGTCGTCGTCATGCAGAAGGGACGCATCGTCGAGCACGGCTCCGCGGCCGGCATCTTCGCAAACCCTCAGCACGAGTACACCCGGGAGTTGCTCGCCTCGATCCCCGGCTCCCGTGTCGGCGCCACGGCCTTGGCCGAGACCGCCTGACTCTCTCCGATCCCGCTCCACGCCCGCCGCACCACCCCCGTCGCCGCCCCCCGCGGCATCTGCGAAAGGAAGACACATGAACGCTCCCCTGAAGCGACCCCACAGGCCGTTCGTCATCGCTGCGCTGGCCGCGGCATCCGCCCTGCTGCTGGCCGGCTGCGCCAGCGACCCAGCCGCACCGGCGGCGGACGCCGGCAACGATGCCGCCGGCGGCGGCATCCTCAAGGTCGGCATCGGCGCCGGTGCGACCTGCGCCGACCCTCAGCAGACCTTCAACTTCAGCGCCGCGGCGATCGCGCGCTCCGTCGCGGACTCGCTCACCGACCAGGACCCCAAGACCGGTGAGATCGTGCCGTGGTTGGCGACGTCGTGGGAGATCAACGACGACGCCACCCAATACGTCTTCCACCTTCGCGATGACGTCACCTTCAGTGACGGGACCGCATTCGACGCGGAGAACGTCGTCGCCAACCTGGACTACATCAAGGGCCTCGGCGCACTGTCGTCGAGGGGCGCCGCCTTCATGGGCAACTACGTCGGGTCGACCGCCGTCGACGAGCACACCGTCCAGATCGACTTCAGCTCACCCTCGGCACACTTCCTCGTCGGGACCTCGACGCTCGTGTTCAGCATGCTCTCGACCGAGACCACCACCAAGACCCCCGAAGAACGCTGCCAGGGAGATCTTGTGGGCACCGGTCCTTTCGTGATGGAGAGCTACGTGCAAGACCAGGAAGCGCAGGTGGTCAAGCGGGAGGGCTACGGCTGGGCGTCGCCGCTGGCCGCTCATGAGGGCGACGCCTACCTCGACGGCATCACCTTCCTCTTCCAGCCGGTGGGGAACGTCCGCGCCGGATCGCTCACGTCGGGGCAGACCGATGTCGCGCTCGTCCTGGAGACACAGGATGTCGCGACAATCACCGCCTCAGGCGCCGAGGTGATGGCTGGGACCATGCCCGGCATGCCGGGAGTGTTCGCGCCCAATCTCCTGCGCGACGTCCCCGCCGACCTTGCCGTGCGCCAGGCCATGAACGTCGCCCTCGACCGTGACACGATCGTGCACACGGTCCTCGGCGAGTACTACGACCCCGCCTACAGCATCATCACCTCGAACCTGCGCGAGTACGCCGACTACTCGTCCGAGCTCGGCTACGACCCCGACGGCGCCGCGGAGATCCTCGACGACGCCGGCTGGAAGGAAGGATCGGACGGCGTGCGGACGAAGGACGGCAAGCGTCTCGCGTTCAGCATCACCTACACCGAGGACTACGGCGCCTACTACACCGGGCTGCTGCAGCTCGTCCAGCAGGAGCTCGGCGAGGTCGGCATGGAGGTCACGCTGGACAACACGACGCAGGCGAGCATGATCGAACTGCAGCAGACCAAGGACTTCGACTTCGTCATCACCACCATCACCGAGTCCGACCCCGACATGGTCCGCAACATGCTGAGCACGCGGGTCGAGGCGTCCGTTCTCGACTCGCTCGGCCTGCCGCCCCTGTTCGCGGCTCAACAGGCGGCGACCGATCCTGCGGAGCGCTCCGAGATCTGGGCGCAGATCCAGGAGATCGTCTTCGACAACGGATTGGCCGTCCCCCTGTTCGAGGGCACCCAGCTGAGCGGCGTAAGCGCGAACGTGACCGGCCCCCGCTACGACTTCAAGGCGATGATCACGTTCTACGACACCGCTTTCGTCTCCTGACCCGCTTCTGTACCCAACGAAGGAAACCTCATGCTCAATCTGATGACCGGCCTTGGAAGTCTCGGCGGCCACCTCGGCGGCTGGCGGCACCCGAAGGCGTGGCGCGGAACCCATCTCAACCTCGACCACCACATCAAGGCCGCCCAACTCGCCGAACGGGGAAAGTTCGACATCCTCTTCCTGGCGGACGGGAACGCCGTGCGGCAGATGGACAAGCCGGCGCTCTTCGAGGCCAACAGCCCCTCCGACCGCCCTTCGGTGTTCGAGCCACTCACCCTGCTGTCTGCGATCTCGCAGCACACGAACAGCATCGGCCTGCTGGCGACCGCCACGACGACCTACGACGAGCCGTACCTGCTCGCCCGGCGCTTCGCATCGCTCGACCACCTCAGCAACGGCCGCGCGTGCTGGAACATCGTCACCGGCTCGTACCCCGGCGACGCGCTGAACTTCAGTCGTGACGAGCACGTCGAGAAGGCGACCAGATACGAGCGGGCCGGCGAGTTCGTCGAGGTGGCGAAGGGTCTGTGGAACTCGTGGGACGACGGCGCCTTCATCGAGGACCGCGAGAGCGGACGCTACCTCGACGCCAGCCGTGTCCACACTCTCCATCACGAGGGTCCGCACTTCCAGGTGAAGGGCCCACTCAACATCGCGCGCCCGCCGCAGGGATTCCCCGTCCTGTTCCTGGCGGGCCAGTCTGAGGCCGGACGCGACCTGGCCGCACGGCATGCGGACTGCGTGTTCTCGGTCGCCGGGACGATCGAGAACGGACGGGCGTATCGCGACGACATGATGGCACGCCTGGACGCCTACGATCGCGCACCCGAGACCCTGCGCGTCATCCCGGGTGCCTCGGTGTACGTCGCCGAGAGCGAGGCGGAGGCGGACGATCTGTACGAGGAGCTGCAGTCGCTCATCTCGCCCGCGCTCGGTGTGCCCTACCTGTCCAAGCTCGTCGAGATGGACCTCTCGGGCTACGACGTGGACGGGCCGCTGCCGGATCTGTCCGGCGATGTCGTCGGCATCGTGAGCTTCCGCAAGACCATTGCCGAGATGGCGGCGAAGGAGGGGCTCACGATCCGTCAGACCTATGAGCGAGTGCTCCCGTCGATGGGGCACGTGCTGTTCAAGGGGACCGCCGTCACCGTCGCCGACCAGATCGAGGAGTGGTACCGCACCGGCGCCTGCGACGGGTTCAACATCGGCGGACCGGTCATGCCGCTGGGTCTCGAGAGCATCGTGGAACTGCTCATCCCCGAGCTCCAGCGACGGGGACTGTTCCGCACCGAGTACACCGGGCGCACGCTCCGCGAGAACATGGGCCTGCCGACGCCGCGCAACCCGTACTTCGAGAAGGAGCTGATCGCATGACCCGCTCGGATCAGATGATCCTTGTCACCAACGTGTACCCAGTCGGCGGGCACATCGGCGGATGGCGCGACCCGAGCGCCTTCAATCGGATCGTGATGAACCTCGACGCGATGACGCAGATCGCACGCCTGGCGGAACGCGGCAAGTTCCACTCGCTCTTCCTCGCCGACGGCAACGCCGTGCGGCAGATGGAGAAGCGGGAGCTGTTCGAGAACGTGACCCCCACGGACCGGCCGGCCTCGTTCGAGCCAACGACAGCCATGGCGGCGATCGCGCAGCACACCGAGCACATCGGGATGTTCGTGACCGCCACCACGACCTATGAAGAGCCGTACTCGCTCGCCCGGCGGCTGTCTTCGCTCGATCACATCAGCCGCGGACGCGCCATCTGGAACGTGGTCACCACCTCGTATCCGGGCGATGCGGCGAACTTCGGCAGCGCCGCATTCCCCGAGCGCGACGACCGGTACCGTCGCGCGAATGAGTTCATCGAGGTCTGCAAGGCGCTGTGGGACTCGTGGGCCGCGGACGCCTTTCCGCAGGACAAGGCGACCGGCCGGTTCCTCGACGCCGACCGCGTGCGTCGCATCGATCACCACGGCGAGTTCTTCGACGTGCAGGGACCGCTCAACGTCGGCCGCAGCCCCCAGGGCCACCCGGTGCTGTTCATGGCGGGCCAGTCCGAGCCCGGTCGCGACCTCGCTGCACGGCACGCAGAATGCCTGTTCGCCTCGGCGCGCACCAAGGAGCAGAGCGAGGAGCTCGCCGTCGACGTGCGATCCCGCATGGCGGCATACGGCCGGCTCCCCACGGATATCAAGATCATCCCGGGGGTGTCGGTGAACGTAGCGGAGACGAAGGAGGATGCCCGCGAGCTCAACAAGCACCTCGCGTCGCTCGTGTCGCCCGAGCTGGGATTCCAATACCTGTCGAGCTACCTGCACGCCGATCTCACCGGGCTCGACCCGGACGGACCTCTGCCGGATCTCACAGGCGACATCGCGGGGGTGCGCAGCATTCGCGACCAGCTGTACAACGAGGCCGTCGGGCGCGGGCTGTCGATCCGCCAGACTTGGACGAAGCTCATCGCCGGCACGGGGGATGAGCCGTTCACGGGTACCGCGGGCGAGGTCGCAGACCAGCTGCAGGAGTGGTTCGAGTCCGGCGCGTGCGACGGGTTCATGCTCGGCGTGCCGACCCTGCCGCGCGGACTCGAGCGCGTCGTCGACCTGCTCATCCCCGAGCTGCAGCGTCGCTCGCTGTTCCACGAGGAGTACACCGGGGGCACCCTCCGCGAGGAGCTCAGGCTCCGCGCCCCGGCGAGTCGGTTCGTCGACGTCGACGAGGCGCCCGCGCCCGCCGACACGGTGTACGCGTCATGACGGTCGCGCCCCCCGCCCCGGCCGAGACGACGACGCGTCTGCGGCGGGGGACGGTGCCCCTCATCGCGCTGTGCTGCGGCGTGACGGTCGCGAACATCTATGTCGCCCACCCGCTGCTGACCCTACTGGCCGAGGCATTCGGCGTGCCCGGTGCCGACGCGGGCGTGATCATCACGATCTCGCAGATCAGCTACGCGGCGGGACTTTTCTTCCTCGTCCAACTGGGTGACGTCGTCCGCCGCAAGCGCCTGCTCGCCGTGTTGGTCACCGGGACCAGCCTGGGGCTGCTCGTCGCCTCGGTCGCCGTCAATCTGCCGATGCTCGCCGTGGCGACCGTCGTGCTCAGCGCCCTCACGGTCGCCCCGCATGTGCTCATCCCCTATGCCGTGTCGGTCGTGCCCAGGGAACGCCAGGGGCGCACGCTGGCGATGATCAACGCCGGTATGACCGGAGGGATCGTCCTCTCTCGGGTCATCGACGCTGCGGTGGGAGACTTCGTCGGGTGGAACGCCGTCTACCTGCTCGCGGCGGCCACGACGGTGCTCGTCGGGACGGTCACGGTCCTGATCCTCCCGCGTGAGCCCAAGCGCCCGCCGATCCGGTACACCCGCCTCGTCGCCTCCACTCTGCGACTGCTGCGCGACGAGCCGACCGTGCGGTGGGCGGTAGGGTTCCAGATTCCGGTGTTCGCGACGTTCAACCTCGTGTGGGTCATGATCGTCTTCCCTCTGACCGACCACTACGGCATGTCGGTGGCGGCCGCGGGTCTGTTCGGCATGATCTCGCTCGTCACCGTGGCCACCGCCCCCTTCGTCGGACGCTTCCTCGACGCCGCGGGAAGCGCGACGGTGATGATGACCTTCCTGGCCGTGCTCGTCGCCGGCGCGGGGCTGCTCCTACTGTCCGAGCTGCATCTCGCGTTCCTCGTCACGGGTCTGGCGCTCCTCAACGTGGGCCAGCAGGGCACGGGCATCTCGAACCAGTCGCGCGTGCTCAACCTGCTGCCCGAGGCCCGCAGCCGCTTGAACACGCTGTACATGACGAGCAACTTCATCGGCGGGGCGCTCGCGTCTCTCCTCGCGGTGTGGGTCTACGCCCACTTCGGCTGGACGGGGGTCACCATGGCCGCGTTCGGCACCGCGCTCGTCGCCGCGGCGGTGTTCACAACCGAGCGCGCGTGCAGGCGAAGGCACGGGCCTGCGCCGACCTCGGGGTGAGCGGTCAGGCTCGGTGCGGGGCTCGACGGCCGTGCGGCATGCGCTCCACCGTCCCTCGGCAGACGAGGGTGTCCGTCACCCGAGCTGCTCGCTCAGCTCGAACCAGCGGCGATACGGGCCATCTCAGCACCGAGACCCACGTAGCCGGCCTCGTCGTGGTCGGCCAGTGCGGTGCGCGCCGCGGTGATCTGCTGCTCGAGCTTCTCGAGGCGGCGCTCGAGGGCGGCGAGCTCCTTCTGCGCCGCGCGCAGCTCGGCGCCGCCGAGGGAGGGTGCCGAGCCGGGGGCGGATGCTGCGGCCGAGGCATCCGCTCGGCTCGTGCGGCTCGTCTCGCTCTGCTCGCTCAGGTGGGGTGCCCTTTCGCGCGGGCGCGGGGTTGGAGCAATGACCTGGCGGAGCTTCCGGGATTCGCGACACAACACCCCCGAACACCCACGAACAATCCAGCGGCGATGACGTGCTGCGATCCGGGTGCGTGGGCGCTGGGTACTCTTGAGACATATGGCGCATCTTCTCGGGGCCGAGACCCTACACCTCGAATACCCGACGAAGGTCGTGTTCGACTCCGTCACGCTTGGCGTGAACGAGGGCGACCGGGTCGGCATCGTCGGCCGCAACGGCGACGGCAAGTCCAGCCTGCTCGCGATGCTCGCTGGGCGGCGCGAACCCGACTCGGGTCGAGTGACCCTCCGCGGCGGTGTCACGGTCGGCGTGCTCGACCAGGGCGACACCCTGGCTGACGAGGAAACCGTCGGCCACGCGGTCGTCGGTGATGCCCCGGAGCATGAGTGGGCGGGCGACGCGCGGATCCGCGATGTGCTGGCCGGCCTGCTCGGCGACCTCGACTGGAATGCCAGCCTGGGAACCCTCTCCGGTGGGCAGCGACGCCGTGTCGCGCTCGCGCATCTGTTGGCCGGCGAGTATGACGTTCTCGCTTTGGATGAACCGACGAACCACTTGGACGTCGAGGCGATCACCTGGCTGGCCGAGCACTTGAAGCGCCGATGGGCGGCGAACGCGGGCGGACTTCTCATGGTCACCCACGACCGTTGGATTCTTGACGAGGTCTGCACCACAACGTGGGAGGTGCACGACCGCGTCGTCGAGTCGTTCGAGGGCGGCTACGCGGCCTACATCCTGCAGCGCGTGGAGCGAGACCGGATGGCGGCGGCGACCGAGCAGCGTCGCCAGAACCTTGCCCGCAAGGAGCTGGCCTGGCTGCGCCGAGGTGCGCCGGCGCGCACGTCGAAGCCGAAGTTCCGTATCGACGCGGCCAACCAGCTCATCGAGGACGTGCCGGAGATCCGCGACAAGACTCAGCTGCAGTCTCTCGCCGTGTCGCGCCTCGGCAAAGACGTGGTCGATCTACTCGATGTCTCTGTCGCCTTCGGAGACAACACGGTGCTGCGCGACGTGGAGTGGCGTATCGCACCCGGTGAGCGCACGGGGATCCTCGGCGTGAACGGTGCGGGCAAGTCGACGCTGCTCGGACTGATCGACGGTGCCGTCGAGCCGACATCCGGGCGGGTCAAGCGCGGCAAGACGGTGAAGGTCGCGACCCTGACCCAGCGACTCGACGAGTTGGAGGAGCACCTCGCCTCGCCCGTGCGCACTGTGATCGCGGGCCTGCGCACGAGCTACACCTTCGGTGCAGGATCGAAAGCGCAAGAGCTCTCTCCTGGCCAACTGCTGGAGCAGCTCGGGTTCTCCTCTGCCCAGCTCTCCACCCCGGTGAAAGACCTCTCCGGCGGGCAGAAGCGACGGTTGCAGCTCCTTCTGATCCTGCTCGATCAGCCGAACGTCTTGATCCTCGATGAGCCGACCAACGACCTCGACACCGACATGCTCGCCGCGATGGAGGACCTGCTCGACTCGTGGCCCGGCACCCTGATCGTCGTCTCGCACGACCGGTACTTCTTGGAGCGGGTCACGGATCAGCAGTACGCGATCCTCGACACGCACCTGCGGCATCTGCCCCGCGGCGTCGACGAGTATCTGCAGCTGCGTGCTGCGCAGAGGCGAACGACCACCACGCGGGCAGCGGCCCCCGCCCTCGCAGATCGCCGTCCGACCGGATCGGGCCCGGCGCTGGCTGGCGCGGAGCTGCGCACAACGCAGAAGGAATTCGCCTCGGTGGAACGGCGCTTGGAGAAGCTGCAGCAGCAGATCGATCGGGCGCGCGCGGCGCTCGCCGATCATGATCAGGCGGACTTCGTGGGCCTGGGGGCCGAGATGCAGCGCATCGGTGGACTTGAGGCCGAGCAGCAGGAGCTGGAGAGCCGCTGGTACGAACTGGGCGAGTTGCTCGAGTAGCGGCGCACCCAGGTTCAGCGAGACACGCCCACGCGCACTCCTCCGCGCACCCTCACCCGCGCCATCGGGCTCGAGGCGTTCGGGGAGCATCGGCTGGGCGAGCAGGGCCCCCTCCGGTCAGTACCAGAAGCTGAGGCGCGGCGCGGTCGGCCACCCGAACAGACGGGACGCGGCGAGCGGGTCGGCGGTCGTCACCCGCCCGGCGGCGTGGAGCGTCGCGAGCGACACCCCGCCGAGCAGGACCGCCGAGAGCTCGACGATGCCCAGGGCGACGGTGTCGACGCCGTCGGGTGACCCCTCGACGCGCGTCACTCGGGCGGCGCCGTCGGCATCGGCATCGAGGAGGTACCGGCCGTCGGCGATCCCGAGAGGGTCGGCGACGTCGAGCGCGATGCGGCCCGGGCCGCCGTAGCGGCGGGCCTCGAGGGCGGATGCCACATCGAGCACGCGCACGTACTGGTGGTCGCGGATCGTCACGGTCGCCGCCCGCTGATCGGCGATCATCCACAGGAGCGGCTCGTCGACCGCGAGCTCTTCGGCACGCACCTCGGCGACGAGGTCGAGTTCGAGCAGGAACCGCCACAGCGCGGCGTACGCGTCAGGCGTCTCGGCGAGGAGGTAGTGGACCGCGACCGTGCCCTTGGTGAAGTCGTCGTGGTTCTCGCGCACCGCGTACACGGCCAGGCCGCGCACCTCGCCCGAGGCATCCGTGTACTGGATCGCCCGCTTCTCACCCGCCTTCTCGGCCGTGGGCGTCGTGCCGGCGAAGCTGTCCCAGTGGCCGCCGGGCACGTCGATCTCGCCTGCGGAGCGAAGCCGCACGCGCTCGTGGAGGGCGGGAGCGAGCGAACGCAGGCGCTCGCGCGGGATGAAGTCGATCCGGCCATCAGGGCGCGGGCCGATCCACGCCGCGCGGCGCGTCTCGATGCGCCACGATGCGCCGGATGCCGCGGGGGCGAAGCCGTAACGGCCGTACAGCGTCGACTCACTCACGGTCAGCATCGCCATCGGGATGCCGGCGGCGTGCGCCGCGCGCAACTCGCCCTCGAGCATCGCGCGAGCGACCCCGCGCCGGCGATGCGTGGGGGCCACTGTGACGGCCGAGATCGCGCACGACGCGATCGCCGCGCCGCCCGGTACGGTCAGCTCGCCGAGCCACGACGCGATGGTCGCGACGGGGGCCTCTGCGACGGGCGCGGCGGGGTCGTAGACGCCCGTGAGCCGCCGGTAGCCCGATCGCTCGCGCGACGCTGCGATCTGCTCTTCGCTGCGCTCGCCGTCTTGGAAGCCGCGCGCCACGGACTGCAGCCACGGCGCGTAGTCTTCGCCGTCGACCGACACTCGCCGGTAGTCCAGGCCCGTCGCCGCGAGCCGCACCCGCGACTGCTCGTCGACCGGGCCGGCTCGGAAGGCGGCGCGCTCGGCGTCGCTCGCACCCGGTGTGGTCACGCCCGTGCTCATGTCAGAACTGCTCCTCAGACTCGATGGGGCGCCGGCCCCGCAGGTGTGCCCAGGCTATCGGCACTCCCGCGGGCGCCCGGCACCCCATCGCGCAGCACCTGTCAGAGCAGTCCGTTCTCCTCCAGCCACTGCGTGGCGATGTCGGCCGGCGACAGCTGATCCTCGGTGCTCTGCACGTTCAGCGCGACGAGTCCCTCAGGGGTGAGGGCGGCGCTCACCGCGTTGATGACATCCGCGATCTGGTCGGCGATGTCGGCGTTCACGAGCGGCACGACGTTCGACGCGAGGAACAGTCCCTTCGGGTCGTCGAGCACGACGAGATCCTGAGTCTGGATGCGCGGGTCGGCGGTGTACACGTTCGCGACGTTCACCGTGCCGGCCACGAGGTCCTCGACGGTCGTGTCGCCGGTGGCCTTGAACTCCACCTCGACGCCGTAGAGAACCTTCAGTCCGGTCGGACCGTACGGGCGCTCGGCGAGTTCGGGGGCGCCCCCGAGGATCAGCGGCACGTCGACGTTCGCGAGGTCGCCGATCTGCTTCAGGCTGTGCTGCTGGGCGAAAGCCGCCGTCACCGTGTACGAGTCCTGGTCGGTCGCGCTGGACTGGTCGAGCACGGTGAGGCCCTCGGGCAGCGCGTCCGGCAGCGCCGCGAACACGTCCTCGGACGTGCGCGCCTCGGTGTCGGGGTCGAAGAACTGCAGCAGGTTGCCGGTGTACTCCGGGAACAGGTCGACCTCGCCGTTCTCGAGCGCCGGGATGTAGGCATCCCGCTGCCCGATGTTGAACTGGCGCTCGACCGTGAAGCCGGCGTTCTCGAGGGCCTGCGCGTAGATCTCGGCGATGATCTCGTTCGAGTAGTACGCCTGCGAGCCGACGACGATCGTGTCGGACGCGTCCTCGGTCGCGGTGCCGTCGGCGCCCGGATCGAGCGGGTCGCTGGACGCGCACCCGGCCAGGGCCAGTGCCGCGATGCCGACGGCGGCCAGCGCGCCGGCGATCCTTCCGCGCTTCGCTGTGAACATGGTGCTCTCCTTCTGGTGGGGGTTGTGTGTGATGCGGGTCTGGTGAGCCGTGGTGCGCTCGTGGGTGCGCGGCTCGTCGGTGCCTGCAGACGCGGATGCCTCGCCCCGCGGCATCCGCGACGCTCCCGGTCCGGTCGCACGGCCCGCGCGCACGCCGCGGGGAACCGACGCCCGCTGCAGCAGCGCGAACACTCCGTCGAGCACGAGGGCGAGGACGGCCACGAGGATCGCGCCGCCGAGGACCATGTCGTAGCGGCGCAGCGGGATGCCCGCGATGATGTACTGGCCCAGTCCGCCGAGCCCGACGTAGGCGCCGATCGTCACGGTGGCAACCACCTGCAGCGTCGCGGCGCGAAGACCCGCGACCAGCAGCGGAAGGCCGAGCGGCGCCTCTACGCGCCACAGGATCTGCCAGCCGGTCATGCCGATCGCGCGGGAGGCGCCGATCACGTCGCGGTCGATCGCCTCGAATCCCGAGTAGGCGCCGGCGAGGATCGACGGGATCGCCAGCAGCACGTACGAGATGACGGCGGCCTCGGGCTTGTGCAGCACGCCGATCAGCAGCACGAGCAGCAGCAGCAGGCCGAACGAGGGGATCGCGCGCGCCGCGCCCGAGATCGCGACCGCCACGTCGCGCCCGCGGCCGGTGTGCCCGATCAACCAGCCGAGCGGCACCGCGATCGCGGCGGCGATGAGCACCGAGACCGCCGTGTAGGCCAGGTGCTGGGCGAGCGCGACGGCGATGGGGTCCACACCCCGGCCGAGGTCGCCCGAGAAGATCCACGCGAGGGCGTCGAGGATGAGATTCACCTCGCACCCTCCGCCACGATGATGACCGGCGCCGGTCGGGAGCGGCGACGCTGAGCGCGCAGCCACGGCATGGAGAGGCGGCCGGCCAGCACGAGCAGAAGGTCCACGACGAGCGCGATGAGCACGACGGCGATCATGCCGGCCAGCACCTCGGGGATGATCCGGCGCTGGAAGCCGTTCGTGAACAGATACCCCAGGTTGGTGATGCCCACGATGATGCCGACCGTCGCCAGGGCGATCGTGCTCGCCGCCGTCACGCGCAGCCCCGCCAGCAGCACCGGACCCGCGAGGGGCAGGTCGACCGACCACAGTCGGCGGGCCGCCCCGTAGCCCACCGCCGTCGCGGCGAGGCGGACGTCGGTGTCGACGGAGTTGAGTCCGTCGACGACGGAGCGCACCATCAGCGCGACGGCGTAGATGGTGAGCGCCACGATGAGGTTCGTCTCGGACAGGAACGACACGCCGGTGACGGTGGGCAGGATCATCAGCAGCGCAAGCGACGGGATCGTGTAGAGCAGTCCGGTGAGGACCACCACTCCGCTGCGCAGCAGCCGGAAACGCCACGCGACCCACCCCAGCGGCAACGAGATCACGAACCCGAGCACGATCGGGATGACGCTCTGCCGCAGGTGCACGACGGTGAGCGACCAGATCAGGTCGAGGTTGTCGAGAACCCAGCCCACGCGCTACTCGCTCACCAGCGCACCCTGAGTGCGCCCCTCGGCGTCGACGACCACCGTGCCGTGCGGCGTCTGCTTGAGACGCAGCGCGCGCCGGCCGCGGTCGGCGCCGATGAACGAGGCGACGAAGCCGGTCGCGGGGTTCTCGATGATCTCGCTGGGGCTGCCGACCTGCGCGATCTGCGCGCCCTTCTGGAGGATCACGACCTGGTCGCCGAGCAGGAACGCCTCGTCGACGTCGTGGGTGACGAACACGATCGTCTTGCCGATCTCGCGCTGCAGGCGGATCAGCTCCTGCTGCAGTTCGGCGCGCACGATCGGGTCGACGGCGCCGAACGGCTCGTCCATGAGCAGGATGTTCGGGTCGGCCGCGAGCCCGCGCGCGACGCCCACGCGCTGCTGCTGGCCGCCCGAGAGCTGGCTCGGGTACCGGTCGGCCATGTGCGGGTCGAGACCGACGGTCTTCATGAGGTCGAGCGCGCGACGGCGGGCCTGGCCCCGCTTGACACCCTGCAGGGCGGGAACGGTGGCGATGTTGTCGGCGACGGTGAAGTGCGGCATGAGCCCGGAGTTCTGCATGACGTAGCCGATGCCGCGCCGCAGCTGCACGGGGTCGCGCGTCGCGACGTCTTCGCCGTCGATCGCGATCGTGCCCGACGTGGCCTCGACCATGCGGTTGATCATGCGCAGGATCGTCGTCTTGCCGCTGCCGGACGAGCCCACCAGGACGGTGGTGCGACGAGGCGGGATCATGAGGCTGAACCCTTCGACCGCCGTCGTGCCGTCGGCGAACCGTTTGGATACGTCGGTGAACTCGATCATGGGACTGCCTCTGTCGTCGCCTGTCGCCGCCGAGCCTCGTGCGCGGGGGGCGCGCGCGTCGGAGTGGTCACCAAACTAGCGATATCGCCGTTGCGGGGGGATGGTGCTGTCATGAACAGACATGCGCGCTGCGGTTCGCGCCGCCGTCCGCGAGCTGAAAGAGCCGCTGATGATCGGATGCCCCCACCCGCGGCATCCGTTCTTCGGCCGATCCCGACCCGAAGCCGCAGGCTCAGCCGACGATGCGCGCACCCGCCACCGGCCCGTGCACGTGCAGCGCTTCCAGGCCCGCCGCGGTCAAGGTGACCTGCAGGTCGAGAGCGGACTCGGCGTCCGACGCGAGGAAGGCCACGGTCGGCCCCGAGCCCGAGACCATCCCCGCCAGGGCGCCGGCGCTCTCGCCGAGCTCGAGCGTCGCGCGCAGCTGCGGCTGCAACGACAGCGCCGCGGCCTGCAGGTCGTTGCGCACGCTGTCGGCGAGGGCGACCGCGTCACCGGCCCGCAGGGCGTGCAGCACCGCCGCGTCGACCGACGGGGAGCCGAGCCGGGGAACGATGTCGGGCCCCTCGCGCAGTGCGTCGAGGTGGCCGTACACCGCGGGCGTGGAGAGACCTTCCCCGTCGAAGGGCACGACGACCCAGTCGAACCGGCCCTTCGCGAGCGCGGGGTTGAGCTGGTCGCCGCGCCCGACGCCGATCGCCGTGCCGCCCATGAGCGCGAACGGCACGTCGGCGCCGAGCTTCGAGCCGAGCCGCTGCAGCCGGGCGGAGCCGAGCTCGCCGCCCCACAGCGCATCGCACGCGACCAGGGCGGCCGCGGCATCCGCCGACCCCCCGCCCATGCCCCCCGCGACCGGCACGCGCTTGACGATCTCGAGGTGAACGCCACCCTCGCGCCCGAGCTCGCGCGCGACCATGCGGGCGGCGCGCAGCGCGAGGTTGCGGTCGTCGGCGGGCACGCCCGAGACGTCGACCGTGCCGCTCACCGAGACGCTGAAGCCCTCGGCCGGCTCGGCCCACAGCTCTTCGTACAGCGACACCGCCTGGTATGCCGACGCGACGTCGTGGTAGCCGTCGGCCTGGACCGCCCCGACCTCGAAGAAGAGGTTGAGCTTGCCCGGAGCCCTGGCATGGACGCGCGTCGCGGCGAGCGCTTCGCTCACAGTTCGACAGACTCCGCCCAGAGGTCCACGTCGACGCCGTCCGAGAGGGCGTCGATCTGCTCGAGCTCCTCGGTCGAGAACTCGGGTCCGTCGAGGGCGGCGAGGTTCTCGTCGAGCTGCGCCGGGCGCGAGGCTCCGATGAGCGCCGAGGCGACCACTTTGTCGCGCAGCACCCATTGCAGGGCCAGCTGGGCGAGCGACTGGCCGCGCTCCTTCGCCACGACGTCGAGGCCGCGCAGCGCCGACAGGGCGTGGTCGCTCAGCCGCTTCGCCGGCAGCGACGAGCGCTGCTGCGCGCGCTGGGCCGTGCCGTCGCCGAGGTACTTGTCGGTGAGCAGCCCCTGGGCCAGCGGGGTGAACGCGATCGCGCCGAGCCCCTCCTTCTTGAGCACTCCGGTCAGCCCGTCCTCGATCCAGCGGTTGAGGATCGAGTACGACGGCTGGTGGATGACCAGCGGCGTGCCGAGCGAGTGCGCGACCGCCGCGGCGACCGCGGTGCGCTCGGCGCTGTACGACGAGATCCCGACGTAGAGCGCCTTGCCCTGACGCACCAGCGTGTCCAGCGCGGCGACGGTCTCTTCGATCGGGGTGACCGGGTCGACGCGGTGCGAGTAGAAGATGTCGACGTAGTCCAGGCCCATGCGTGTGAGCGACTGCTCGGCGCTGGCGAGGATGTGCTTGCGCGAGGCGAGGTCGCCGTACGGTCCCGGCCACATGTCCCACCCTGCCTTCGACGAGATGATGAGCTCGTCGCGGTACGGGCGGAGGTCTTCGGCGAAGATGCGGCCGAAGTTCTTCTCGGCCGAGCCGTACGGCGGGCCGTAGTTGTTCGCGAGGTCGAAGTGCGTGATGCCCTTGTCGAACGCGTGGCGCAGCAGCGCGCGCTGATTGTCGATCGGGATGTTGTCGCCGAAGTTCCACCACAACCCGAGCGAGATGGGCGGCAGATACAGGCCGGATGCCCCCACCTGGCGGTACCCCGAGGTCGTCGAGCCCAGCGAGGCGTAGCGATCGCCTGATGCGGCGTACGGGCGGTGCAGGTCGGGGATGTCAGTGCGGAAGCGCTCGGCGTCGGACATGCATCGAGGCTAGCGCGCGGCGCCTCCGCGCGTGCACGGCACGCGAACGGCGCCGGCGGCGGCCTCGGCCCGTCAGCCCGGTCCGGCTCCCGGCGACGCGAGCGCGACGCGCACGAAGTCGTCGATGCCGAGTTGCTCGCCGCGCGCGGTGGGTGCCACGCGCGCACTCTCGAGGACGGCGGATGCCTCGGCCGCAGTGCCGCCGAGGACCGCCGCCAGCGCCTGGCGCAGCATCTTGCGGCGCTGCTGGAAGGCGGCGTCCACGATCTGGAACGTGCGGCGGCGCAGCGCCTCGTCGCCGCGCGGCTCGGCGTCGCGCCGGAACGCGACCAGCACGCTGTCGACGTTGGGCACGGGCCAGAACACCTGCCGCGACACCGTCCCGGCCAGGCGCCAGGGCCCGTACCAGGCGGCTTTCGCGCTCGGCGCGCCGTAGACCTTCGAGCCGGGCGGCGCGGCGAGGCGCTCGCCGACCTCGGCCTGCACCATCACGACGCCGCGCGAAAGGCCCGGGAACGTCTCGAGGAAGTGCAGCAGCACCGGCACTGACACGTTGTACGGCAGGTTCGCGACCAGCACGGTCGGGTCGCCCGCAAGCTCGGTGACGCGCAGGGCGTCGGCATCCGTCACCGTCAGCGCCTCGGGCGGCACACCGTGCGCCGCGGCGGTGCGCGGGAGCAGTTCGGCCAGGCGGTGGTCGATCTCGACGGCGGTGACGGATGCCCCGGTCTCGAGCACCGCGAGCGTGAGCGACCCGAGCCCGGGCCCCACCTCGACCACCCGCTCTCCGGGCTCGACGCCGGCGACCTGCACGATCTTGCGGACCGTGTTCGCATCGACGACGAAGTTCTGCCCGAGCTTCTTGGTGGGCGTCAGGTCGAGTTCGGCGGCGAGCGAACGGATCTCGGCGGCACCGAGGAGCTGAACCGGCATGCTCTCACTGTAGCCACCACCCGCGGGCGAGCCCTGCCCAACGTCTGCGGGCGTCGCTAGTGTGACCTCCATGGCCAGCGCTGCGGTTCCCCAGGGCGCCTTCATGGTCGCCAGCCCTTACGGGCGGCACGCCATCGGCCTGGCGGTCGCGGCGGCGGTCGGAGGATTCCTCTTCGGCTTCGACTCGTCGGTCATCAACGGCGCGGTCGACTCGATCCACAGCGACTTCGCGCTGAACGACGTCGTCACCGGCTTCGTGGTCGCCATCGCCCTGCTCGGCTGCGCGGTCGGGGCGATGATCGCCGGCAGCCTGGCCGACCGCTGGGGGCGCCTGCGCGTGATGTTCCTGGGCGCGGTCCTGTTCTTTGCGAGCTCGATCGGCGCGGCGTTGTGCGTCACGGTGTGGGACCTGGGACTGTGGCGCGTGGTCGGGGGGCTCGGCATCGGCATCGCCTCGGTGATCGCGCCCGCGTACATCGCCGAGATCGCCCCGCGCCAGATCCGCGGCGGCCTCGCGTCGCTGCAGCAGCTGGCCATCACCATCGGCATCTTCCTCGCCCTCCTGAGCGACACGGTGCTCGCAGGCAGCGCCGGCGGCGCCGACGAGGTCCTGTGGTGGGGCATGGAGGCGTGGCGCTGGATGTTCCTCGTCGGGGTCGTTCCGGCGACGGTGTACGGCATCCTGTCGTTCACCGTCCCCGAGTCCCCGCGCCATCTCATCGCGCGGGGCCGCTCCGACCAGGCGCGCGAGATCCTGTCTCGGCTCGTGCCTGAAGCGGACCTCGACCGCACGATGAGCGACCTGCGCACCGCGATCGAGGCGGACCGCACAAGCAGGTCGGGGTCGCTGCGCGGCAAGGCCTTCGGCTTTCAGCCCGTCGTGTGGATCGGCATCGTGTTGTCGGTGTTCCAGCAGTTCGTCGGCATCAACGTGATCTTCTACTACTCGACGACGCTGTGGCAGGCGGTCGGCTTCGACGAGAGCGACGCCCTCACCACGAGCGTCATCACGTCGGTCACGAACGTCGTCGTCACCATCGTCGCGATCCTCCTGGTCGACAAGGTCGGCCGAAAGCCCCTCCTGCTCGTCGGGTCGGTGCTCATGACGGTCTCGCTGGCCACGATGGCGCTGTCGTTCTCGTTCGCCGAGGTCGACGCAGCCGAGGTCACCCTCCCGGGGGTGTGGGCGCCGGTCGCGTTCATCGCCGCGAACGCGTTCGTCGTCGGCTTCGGCGCGTCGTGGGGGCCGCTGCTGTGGGTGCTGCTCGGCGAGATCTTCCCGAGCCGCATCCGCGGCAAAGCGCTCGGCGTGGCGGCGGCCGCGCAGTGGCTCGCGAACTTCGCCGTGACGATGACGTTCCCCGCGCTCTCGAACTGGTCCCTGCCCCTCACGTACGGCCTCTACGCCCTGTTCGCCCTGCTGTCGTTCTTCTTCGTGATGTGGAAGATCCCCGAGACCAAGGGTGTCGAACTCGAGAAGACCGAGTCGCTGTTCACCACCCTGGCGGGCGCGCGCTGAGCTGCGTCATCCGCCGCTCTGCTGCTGCCACGGAAGCTGCACGACCGGCAGGATCAGGACCCGCCCGGCCACGGCGGTGGGGTGCTTCGCCATGAACTGCGCCGCCTCGTCGATCGACTCCGCCGTGAGCAGGTCGTAGCCGGCGAACCACTCCTTGAACTCGGGGAACGGGCCGTCGGTGATGAGCACGCGACCGTCGCGCACGACGACGGACTTCGCCTGCTCTGCACCGGCGACGGGGGCGCCTGGGCCGAGCCGGCCGGCGTCCTCGCCCTCCTGCGCCCAGGACTCGAGCATGCGCCGGTCCTCTTCCTGGCCTAGGCGCGAGCCGGACGCGTCGGTCATGTGGATCACGAGGTACTGCTGGGTCACGATGATTCTCCTTGTTCGTGGGGGTCGTGTCGTTCGTGCGGGTCGTGCGGGAGGGCCTCCATGCCCGCGCTGGGCTCCGCTGACGCGTCGGCTGGGCCGGCGAGCCCAGCCGCGAGCCGGCGGCGCACGCGGGCGAGATGGGCCACCTCGGCGGTGTTGCCCGCCAGCGCGATCGCCCGGTCGTACGCGTCGACGGCGTCGGCCGAGCGGCCGACCAGGCGCAGCAGCTCGGCGCGCGTCGCGTGAAAGGCGTGGTATCCGCCGAGCGTGTCGCCGAGCGGCTCGATCAGGGCCAGGCCCACCGCCGGCGAGTCGAGCTGCGAGACCGCGATCGCCCTGTTGAGCGTCACGATGGGACTCGGATCGACGCGCTCGAGCTGCCCGTATAGCGCCACGATCCGTGCCCAGTCGGTGTCGCGCGCGTGCGCCGCAGAGACGTGCGCCGCGTTGATCGCGGCGAGGATCTCGTAGCGGCCGAGCGGGTCCGCGCCGCCCGCGCGCTGATCGACGAGCGCGAGCCCCTCGTCGATCAGTGCGCGGTCCCACGCCGAACGGTCCTGCTGGTCGAGCCGCACGAGCTGCCCGTCGGCCGAGACGCGCGCGGACGCGCGGGCCTCGGTGAGGAGCATGAGGGCGAGCAGGCCCGTCGCCTCGGCGCGCTCGCCCGAACCGCCGGGGAGAAGCTCGCGCAGCAGCCGGGTGAGGCGGATCGCCTCACCGGTGAGGTCGCGGCGGACCGGGTCCGTGTCGGCACCCGACGCGAGGTAGCCCTCGTTGAAGATCAGGTACAGCACGGTGAGCACTCCCCCGACGCGCGCGGGCAGGTCGTCGTCGGCCGGCACACGGTAGGGAATGCGGGCGACCTTGATCTTCGCCTTGGCACGGCTGATCCGCTGCCCCATCGTGGTCTCCGGCACGAGGAACGCGTGCGCGATCTCGGTCACGGTGAGCCCTCCCACGATGCGCAACGTGAGCGCGACGCGCGCCTCGATCGACAGCGCCGGGTGGCAGCACGTGAACACGAGCCGCAGCCGGTCGTCCTCGACTGCGCCGACGGGCTCTTGCGGCGACTCGTCGGTCAGCATGAACGCCTCCTGCTGCAGCTGGCCTCCGCGGGCCTCGCGCCGGATCCGGTCGATCGCCTTGCGGTTCGCGGTCGTCGTGATCCAGGCGCCCGGGTTCGGGGGGACACCGCCCACCGGCCACCGCTCGACGGCGACCGCGAAGGCCTCCGCCGCCGCCTCCTCGGCCAGGTCCAGGTCACCGAAGCGCCGGACCAGACCGGCGACGATCCGCGCCCACTGCTCGCGGTGGACGTGCACGACCGCGGCGTCGGCGAAGGAGTCCATCACGGGCCTCAGCCCGCGAACGGGCGGACCTCGATGGTGCCGCGGCACACGCGCGAGGCCTCGGTGGCGATCTTCAGCGCCTCGTCGAGGTCGGGCACGTCGATGATCCAGAGGCCGTTGAGGACCTCTTTCGACTCGATGTAGGGGCCGTCGGTGAAGATCGGCTCCGGCCCCGTCCCGTCCACGACCGTGGCTGTGTCGGCGGGGGCGAGCCCGTCGACGAACACCAAGACGCCCCGCTCGCGGAGCACGTCGTTGTACGCCCCGGTGGCGGCCATCGCCTCACGCATCTCGTCCGCCGACCCATATGCGCCGAACTGGCTCCGCTCGGCCGGCCCGATGACCGACAGAAGATACCGCGTCATCACGATCACGCTCCCTCGTCCCGCATTGGTGAACCTTCATGACCGCTACGAACGGCATCGCGTCGATTCGACACCGTCAGGGCAAGAGACTTCAAGACGCGCGCGATCCGCATGCGTGTCGAATCGCGCCGCGCCCGCTCGTGGCTCTGGTGAGGGCCGGTCAGTCGGATCGGCCGGAGCGAGGAAGGACACGACATGTGGAACGACGAACTGCGCGCCGCCGACGGGCGGGAGTACGCCGACCGCATCCGCGCGCTGCGCGAAGCGACGAGGCGACAGCGGCACGCCCGGCGTCATGCCCGGTGGCGCGCACTGGCCGACATCGTGCTCTCGATCCCGCCGGGCATCGCGATGCGCATCGGCGGCTGAGCCGTCCGCTCTCGCCGCACGTGGAGGCGAGGCATCCGGCATCGTCTCTGACCCACCGGTCTGCATAGACTGACCGGATGCCTTCGCTCGGCGAACTGATCGCACCTCGCCGTCTGGGCACCGGCTTCCGCTGGCTCGTGGCGTCGTCGTGGACGAGCAACCTCGGCGACGGCATCGCCCTGTCGGCCGCGCCGCTGCTGATCGCCTCGATGACCTCGTCGCCGCTGCTCGTGGCCAGCGGCGCCATGCTGCAGTTCCTGCCGTGGCTGCTGTTCGGGCTGCTCGCCGGCGCCGTCGCCGACCACCACGACCGGCGCCGCCTCGTGATGCTCGCGAACGGGCTGCGTGCCGTGGTGGTGACGGCGCTCATCGCGTTCCTCGTGACCGGGCTGGCCAACGTGTGGATCGTGCTGGCGACGTCGTTCCTGTACGGCGTGGCCGAGGTGTTCGCCGACTCGGCGGGCAGCACGCTGCTGCCGATGCTCGTGCGCCCGATCGACCTCGGCATCGGCAACGCGCGCATGCAGGCGGGCTATCTGGTCGCCAACCAGCTCGCCGGTCCGCCGCTCGGGGCGTTCCTGTTCGCGATCGGGTCGTTCTGGCCCTTCCTCGTGCAGGTGCTGTGTGTGACCCTCGCCGTGGTGCTCATCTCCCGCATCGCACACACCCCTGCGCCGCGTGACGAGACGGCTCCGCCGCAGAGCAAGAGCCACGCGATCCGGGAGGGCCTGCGGTGGCTGCGGGCCAACCGGCCCGTCCGCATGCTCGTCGTGATCATTCTGGTCTTCAACGTCACGTGGGCGGCGCCGTGGAGCGTCCTGGTGCTGTATGCCACCGAGCACCTCGGCATGGGCGCGGTCGGCTTCGGAGCGCTCACGACCGCGGCCGCCCTCGGCGGTCTCGCCTCGACGGCCGCCTTCGGCTGGCTCGAGCGCCACGTGTCGTTCGCGACGCTCATGCGCGTGTGCCTGTCGCTCGAGGTGCTCATGCACCTGTCGTTCGCGCTGACGACCTCGCCGATGGTCGCGTTCGTGATCATGTTCGGCTTCGGCGCGTACGCGTTCGTGTGGGGCACCATCTCGACCACGGTGCGCCAGCGCCTGGTGCCGATCGAACTGCAGGGCCGCATCGCCTCGGTCAACATGGTGGGCGTGTTCGGCGGCCTCGTCATCGGGCAGCTGCTCGGCGGCCTCATCGCGCAGACATGGGGCCTGACGGCGCCGTGGTGGTTCGCGTTCGCGGGCTCGGCGATCACGCTGCTGGTCGTATGGCGCCCCATCTCGCACATCGCCGCCGCGAAGCCCGTGTTCGAGGAGCCGCCGGTCGCGTAGGCGTCGATCGGCGGCATCGCACTGCCCCGCGCAGAGTCCTCCTCGAAGTGCCGTCGCCTCACCGCGAGTGCTGCTGTTTCGTGCTCATGCTGCGCATCGATACGCCGCAGCTGCACGATTGTGCCGCTCTCGCGGGCCGGATGCCTCGGCGAAGGGCGCGAGCGGATGCGGGGGTCAGGCCGAGACGAGCTGCGCGAGGCGCGTCTCGAACCGCGTCAGTCGCGGCAGACGAATTCAGAACGGTGCCGAAGGCTGTTCGTCAGCTCCCTGTCCAAGTCATCGCGGTGCAACAGCACAGAGTACAAGCGGATCGCGCAGTGCCCTTTCGACAAGATGAAACGGTTCCGTTCAGCATCGCGAGGATTCTGCGGGTCGACGTTGAGCTGACCGAAGTACAGCGCCACAAGCACGTCTGTCGCCGAGAGCGGGCCGCCGATATGTCCGGCCTTACTCGCTGCGGCGGTAATGTTACCCTGTGGACACCAGTTCCTTTCTGTGAGAATTTATCGATGGACTTGACTACGGAACTAGACAAGGGAGTCACGATGTCACATGGAGTGAGCGCGGCCGAAGCCACGCTGCCGCCTCTCGAAACAGCTGGGCCGCACCGCAAGCGCCTCGGCCTCATCTCGATCATCGCGTGTCTGGGTGGCCTACTGTTCGGCTACGACACCGGCGTCGCCAACGGGGCGGAAGGCCCAATGGCCGCGGACCTCGGGCTGGACCTCCTGCAGCTGGGCCTCGTCATCGCGTCGCTCGGATTCGCGGCCGCCGTCGGCGCGCTCCTCGGGGGCACCCTCGCCGACGCGATCGGGCGACGGCGAGCCATCCTCGTGCTGGCCGTCCTGTTCTTCGGCGGCGTCCTGCTCGTCATCTTCTCCCCTGGCGGCGGAGGCGAGTTCGACCCGGTCGGGTACACCCTGCTGTTGGCCGGACGGATCGTGCTCGGCCTCGCAGTCGGCGGCGCGTCGAGCGTCGTGCCGATCTACCTTGCCGAGCTCGCCCCCTATGAGATCCGCGGCTCGATCACAGGCCGCAACGAGCTCGCGATCGTCTCTGGGCAGCTCGCTGCGTTCGTCGTCAACGCGATCATCGCCATCACGATCGGTGAATCCGGCGGGGTTTGGCGCATCATGTTCGCGGTGTGCGCTGTGCCAGCGGTCTTTCTGTTCTTCGGCATGCTGAGGATGCCCGAGTCGCCGCGCTGGCTCGTGGAGAAGGGCCGGACGAGCGAAGCTCTCGAGGTGCTCGAGACGGTGCGATCGAAGAGCCGAGCGAAGGCCGAGCACGTACAGATCGAGATCATTGCAGAAGAGGAGAGTGAGGCCAAGGTCGGCCTCGGGGCGCTGCTGACCAACAGGTGGCTGCTCCGTATCGTCGCGGTGGGAGCGGGGCTGGCGATGTTCCAGCAACTCACGGGCATCAACACGATCATGTACTTCGGTTCGCGCGTGCTCGAGGAGGCGGGGATGACCCCGCAGCAGGCCGTGATCGCGAACATCTCGTTCGGCGTAGTCGCCGTGATCGGCGGCATCATCGCGTTGCGCAACATGGACCGGGTCGACCGGCGAAAGACGTTCATGATCGGCCTGTCGGCCACGACGACATGCCACGTGCTCGTGGTGATCGCGACGAGTGTGTTCCCCGACGGCCACCCGGCGCGCATGTGGGCCGTCCTCATTCTGGTGGTCGCATTCGTGATCTCGATGCAGACCTTCCTCAACATCGCCGTCTGGGTGTGGCTGGCGGAGATCTTCCCGCTGCACATGCGCGGCGTCGGGTTCGGCATCGCGGCGTTCTTCGGCTGGACCATGAACGGCGTGCTGGCGTTCATCATGCCGTCGCTGCTCGAATGGTCGCTCGGGGGAACGTTCGCGCTCCTAGCCCTGGTCGGCGTGCTGGGCGTCCTGTTCATATACCGGTTCGTGCCCGAGACGCGCGGGCGCTCCCTCGAGGCGCTCGAGGAGGACGTCACGACCGGAGCGATCAACATCATCACGGCATCGCAGCGACGCAAGTACTAGGAAACGACACGAAAAGGGGCGGGCGCCCGGATCGATTGATCCGGGCGCCCGCCCTTTCTCTCTTCGAACTCAGCCGAACGAGCCGACATTGTCCTTCGTGATCCAATCCCGCACCTCCCGGTACAGACTCTCCCCAGCGAGAATCCGATCCGCAGCCCGATGGACCAACGCCGTATGCTCGGGGGACGGGGATCAGGAGGCGATCCCTTCATGCTCGCGCTGCGCTACACCTGGGCTGATCTCGATCCGCCCCCCGAAGAGGTTCCGTCCGGCCGCATGACGTTGCGCACGCACGGTGTGCCTTCCAGAATCAACCCGCGCCGAACCAACCACACGCTCGCCGCCCGCCCGGGCTCGGCCCCGTCGCTGCCGGGCTAGCGGCGCACGAGCTGCGCGAGACGCTCGCCGAACGCGACCAGCCGCGGGATCCACGGGGCAGCCAGATCGCCGGCGTCTGCGCGCCGCAGCGCCTCGGAAAGCGCCACCCACGCGCTGTCGCACACCTCAGCGGGATCCAGCGCGAGCGGCGGGTCACCGTCCACGTGCGCGACGTAGAGGTCGAAGAGCGCGGTGCGCTCGGTCATCCGGCCGACGAAGGCGAGATCGGCCACGGCGACTCCGACGCCCGTCTCCTCGGCGAGCTCGCGCACGGCGGCCTCGGCGCTGGTCTCACCGGTGAGGGCGCTGCCTGCGGGGAACTCCCAGTCCAGCCCGAAGTCCTTGTCGGCCGCGCGGCGCGTGATCAGCACGAGCCCGTCGCCGCGCACGACGCACACCGACGAGACCACGTGGTAGAGCCCGGCAGGGAACGCCGGGTCGCCGCGGCGATGGGTGCGGCCCAGCGGACGGCCCGAGGCATCCGTCAGGTCCCACAGCTCGTCGTCGGCCATGCCCGTCTCAGTCCTCGAACTGGCCGTACACGGCCCGCGTGTTCGCCGCGAGCTGTGCGCACAGCAGGTCGAGGTCGACCCCGAGCTCGGCGGCCATGAACCGCACCGTCACCGGGATGAGGTACGGCGCGTTGGGGCGGCCGCGATGCGGGGTGGGCGTGAGGAAGGGGGCATCCGTCTCGACCAGGATTCGCTCGCGCGGGATCACCGCCAGCGCGTCACGCAGGTTCTGCGCGTTTTTGAACGTGACGTTCCCCGCGAAGCTGAGGTAGTACCCGCGCTCGCCCGCGACGCGGGCCATCTCGGCGTCGCCCGAGAAGCAGTGGAACACTGTGCGATCGGGCGCGCCGACGCGCTCGAGCGTCTCGAGCACCGCGTCGTGCGCGTCGCGGTCGTGGATCTGCATCGCGATGCCGTGCTTCTTGGCGAGGGCGATGTGCGCCTCGAAGCTCTCGACCTGCGCCGGGATACCGTCGCCGTCGGTGCGGAAGAAGTCCAGGCCCGTCTCGCCGATCGCCCGCACGCGCGGCTGCGCGGCGAGCTCGTCGATCACCGCGATCGCCTCGTCGAGCCGCCCGGCCGCCTTGTAGGCAGGTGCCTCGTTCGGGTGGATGGCGACGGCCGCGAGAACGCGGGGGTGGGATGCCGCGGCCCACGCCGACCAGCGGCTGGATTCGATGTCGCCACCGGCCTGCACGACGCCGATCACACCGACCGCGCCGGCCCGATCGAGCTGCTCGTCGAGGCCGAGCCCGACACCGTCCTCGATCTCGAGATGGGCATGGTTGTCGTACACCGCCAGGGCGAGCGGCTCCGGAGCCTCGGGGTATGAGACATCGCGCGACCCGTCGTTGTGCCGGGTGCGGACGTAGTTGCTCGGGTCGGTCACCTGCAGGACTCCTCCGATTCGAGGCGTGCGCGCGCAGATCGGGCCCGACGCGCGGTCCCGAACACCGATGTGAAGGAGTTCTGCGGCGGCACCGAGCTACTCCGACTGCTCGACGCGCGGGAACAGCGGCGCGAGGCCGTTGACCGAAGCGCCCACCGGCAGGATGCCCCAGCGCCCCGCTTCGCGCAGGGGCTGGTCCTGCAGCCTGCCGAGCGTCTCGGCGGCGCCGAGCGCGATCCACAGCTTCTCGGTCGAGGTGGGCATCACCGGCGACAGCAGCACCGCAAGGGCGCGCAGTCCCTCGGCCGCTGTGTACAGCACCGTGCCCAGGCGCGCGCGCTGAGCGGGGTCTTTGGCCAGCACCCACGGCTCGTTCTCGGTGATGTAGAGGTTCAGCGCGTCGACGATCTTCCAGATCGAGGTGATCGCCTCGTCGATGCGGAAGCGCTCGATGGCGTCGTCGGCGCCGGTCGCGGCATGAGCCACCGTCTGCTGGATCGCGAGATCGCCCTCGAGATAGTCGGCGGGAGGCGGGATGATGCCCTCGAAGTAGCGCTCGATCATCGCGGTCGTGCGCGAGGCGAGGTTGCCGAAGCCGTTGGCGAGTTCGGCCTGGTAGCGGGCCGAGAGGTCTTCCCACGAGAACGAGCCGTCCTGGCCGAACGCGATCGCCGACAGGAAGTAGAAGCGATACGCGTCGGAGCCGAAGACGTCGGTGATCTCGGTGGGCGCGATGCCGGTGAGCTTGGACTTCGACATCTTCTCGCCGCCGACCAGCAGCCAGCCGTGCGCGAACACGCCGCGCGGCACCTCGAGCCCCGCAGCCATCAGCATCGCCGGCCAGATCACCGCGTGGAAGCGCAGGATGTCTTTGCCGACGATGTGGTACGCCGGCCAGCGGCGCGCGAACTGCTCGGGGTCGGAGCCGTAGCCGATCGCGGTCGCGTAGTTCAGCAGCGCGTCGACCCACACGTAGATGACGTGCGACTGGTCCCACGGCACCGTGATGCCCCAGTCGAAGGCGCTCCGCGAGATCGAGAGGTCTTTGAGACCTGAGCGCACGAACGAGACGACCTCGTTGCGCGCCGACTCGGGCCGAATGAAGTCGGGAACGGTCTGGTACAGCTCGAGCAGCTTGTCTTGGAAGTCGCTGAGCTTGAAGAAGTAGTTCTTCTCCTGCAGCAGCTCCAGCGGCTTCGAGTGGATCGCGCAGACCTTGAGGCCCTCGAACGGACCCGTGCCGTCGACGATCTCGGACTCGGGCTTGAACTCCTCGCAGCCCACGCAGTACAGCGCCTCGTACTCGCCGGCGTAGATGTAGCCGCGGTCATAGATCGCCTGTACGAACTTCTGCACGCGCTCCTCGTGGCGCGGCTGCGTCGTGCGGATGAAGTCGTCGTTGGCGACGTCGAGCGTCTTCAAGAGCGGAAACCACGCCTCGGTGACGAGCTTGTCGACCCACTCCTGCGGCGTCACGCCGTTGGCCGTGGCCGCCCGCAGCATCTTCTGGCCGTGCTCGTCGGTGCCCGTCAGCATCCACGTGTCGTCGCCCGACTGGCGGTGCCAGCGCGCGAGCGTGTCGACGGCCACGGTCGTATAGCCGTGGCCGATGTGGGGCACGTCGCTCGGGTAGTAGATCGGCGTGGTGATGTAGAAGGAACGGCCAGAGGTCACCCGTAGATTCTAGTTTGGCCGGATGTGCCCTCCCGCCGCGTGTCGTCGGCAGAGACATCCGATGTCTGGGCCCGGTTCCGCTAGGGTGAGTCCATGGCGGTCACCGACGAAGCGATCCTGCGCATCAAGCAGATGATCACCTCGGGCCAACTCGGCCCCGGCGACCGGCTTCCGCCCGAGAAAGAGCTCAGCGAACGCCTCGGGCTGTCACGCAACTCGCTGCGCGAGGCCGTCAAGGCGCTCGAGGTCATCGGCGTGCTCGACGTGCGCCGCGGCGACGGCACCTACGTGACGAGCCTCGAGCCGGCGCTGCTGCTCGAGGCGATGTCGTTCGTGGTGGACCTGCACACCGACAAGTCCGTGCTCGAGATCTTCGGCGTGCGCATGATCCTCGAGCCGGCGGCCGCCGCGCTCGCGGCGGCCAACCTCACCGACGCCCAAGCCGCCGAGCTCGAGCGGCTGCTCGACGAGACGCATGGCGCGTCGGGCATCGAAGACCTCGTGTCGCACGACCTCGAGTTCCACCAGGCGATGGTCGAGGCATCCGGCAACGAATACCTGAGCCGTCTGGTCGAGACGATGTCGAGCGCCACGATCCGCGCGCGGATCTGGCGCGGCATCACCCAGCAGGGTGCGACCGAGCGCACGATCGCCGAGCACCGCGCGATTCTCGACGCGCTCAAGCGCCACGACGCCGCGCTCGCGCAGGCGCTCACCCTCACCCACATCGCCGGCGTCGAGGAATGGCTGCGCGAAGCCTCGTGACCCGCGGCGCGCCGCCGCAGGAAGGACCCCCGTGCTGATCGCCCTGCATTCGGTCATCGCCGACGGCCGCATCGACGACTACCGCCGCGAGCACGAGCGCGTGCCCGACGATCTCGCGGAGCTGTTCGCACGCGCCGGCGTTCACGACTGGCGCATCTGGCGCTCGGGCGACCGGCTCTTCCACCTGGTCGACTGCGACGACTTCGACGCGGCGATGGCCGTCATCCGCGCCGATCCGGCCGACGAGCGCTGGCAGGCGCGCATCGGCCGCTTCGTCGACGGGTTCCGCGGGCCGGACGGCGAGGACGCGTACCGGGCGCTGGAGACCGTGTGGACGCTCTCGAGCCAGCGCGGCGAGGGCGCCCCGGCATGAGCGGCGGGCTCGTCGACGCCCACGTCCACGTGTGGGACCCGCGTGTGCTCGACTACGGCTGGGTGCGCACGATCGCCGCGCTCGACCGCCCGTCGCTGCCTGGCGAGATCGACGACGCCGACGGCGCGGTGTCGCGCATGGTGTTCGTCCAAGCCGGCGCGGCGCCGACGCAGTCGCTCGACGAGGCGCGGTGGGCGACCGAGTCCGCCCCGCACTGGCCGCAGCTGGCGGGCATCGTCGCGGCGGCCGACCTGCGCTCGGATGCCCTCGGCGCCCACCTCGACGCGCTGGCCGCGCTCCCCCGCGTCGTCGGGGTGCGTCACATTCTGCAGGCCGAGCCGGTCGAGCGGTTCGCGGATGCCTCCCTCCGGCGCGGCCTCGAGCAGATCCGCGAGCGCGGCCTCACGTTCGACGCGTGCGTCGTGCATCCGCAGCTCGACGCGCTCGCCGACCTGCTCGAGAGCGTCCCGGGCCTGCCCGTGGTGCTCGACCACCTCGGCAAGCCGCCCGTCGACGACGGCATCGACAGCCCCGCCGGACGTGCATGGACCCGCGCGATCGACCGCATCGCGGGGCGGGGCGAGACGAGCGTCAAACTCTCCGGGCTCGGGGCCGAGGCATCCGCTCCCGACCGTCTCGCCGACAACGGCGACGCGTTCCTCGCCTACGCGTTCGCGCGCTTCGGGGCGAGCCGCGCGATGATCGGCAGCGACTGGCCCGTCAGCGCACGGCTCGGCGCGGCGACGACCACCCGCGGGTGGGTCGGTCAGGTGGCACGGGCGACCGGGGCCACGGATGCCGAGTGGCGCGAGGTCTCGGCCGGGTCGGCGGCGCGGTTCTACGGCCTGGACGGCTGAGGCGGGGCATCCGCTCGGCGCGCCCGCGCCCGCGCGCCCGCGCCCGCGCGCCCGGCGCGCCCGCGCGCCCGGCCGCGCACCCCGCGCGCTCGCGGCCTCGGACACGACAAAGGGGGCGGGTCTTCCCGCCCCCTCGCCGTCCGCTCAGCGGATCATTCGTAGAGGACCGCCTGGATCTTCGGGTCGTCGATGTTGGTCTTGTCGTACCAGTAGAAGCCGGTGTCGATCGTGTCGGGCAGCGTGTCGCCGTTGATCGCGGCGACGGCGGCTTTGACCGTCTCGTAGCCGATGCCGACCGGGTTCTGCGTGATCGCGCCGAGCATCAGCCCGTCGTTGATCGCGTCGATCTGCGCCTTGCCCGAGTCGAAGCCGATCACCACGAGCTGGTCCGGCGAGATGCCGAGTTCCTTGACGGCCTGCACGACGCCGATCGCCGAGCCCTCGTTCGAGCCGTAGATGCCCTTCAGGTCGGGGTGAGCCGCGATGATGGTCTTGGCGAGGTCGGCCGACTTGGCCTGGTCGCCGCCGCCGTACTGGATGTCGACGATCTCGATGTCGGGCTCGTTCTTCTCCAGGTACTCCACGAAGCCGTCGCGTCGGTCGCGACCGGTGACCGAGGTCTGGTCGTGCACGACGAGCGCCACCTTGCCGGAGTGGCCCACGGCGTCCGCCATGTGCTTGGCCGCCTCCGCGGCCGCGGCCTTGTTGTCGGTCGACGCGGTCGTCAGCGGGATGTCGCTGTCGACGCCCGAGTCGAACGCGATGACCGGGATGTCGGCATCCTGCGCCTGCTGCAGCAGGGGTGCGACCGCCTGGCTGTCCAGGGCTGCGATGCCGATGGCGGCGGGGCTCTTGTCGAGCGCGGTCTGCAGCATCTGGATCTGCTGGTCGACGTCGGCCTCGGTGTCGGGGCCCTCGAAGGTGACCTCGACGTCGAACTCCTCGGCGGCCTGCTCGGCCCCGGCCTTGACGGCCTGCCAGAACTGGTGCTGGAAGCCCTTCGAGATCAGGGCGACGTAAGGCTTGGCGTCTGCGCCGGCGTCTCCGGTCGAGTCGCCAGACGAGCCGCCTGCGCAGCCGGCGAGCGCGAGGCCCGCGACGGCGAGGCCGGCGACAGCGATCAATGCGCGCTTCTTCCACATGATGGGGTCACTCCTTTGTGTTGTGTTGGGTTGGTGCTGGTGGTGTGGGTGTGGGTGTGGGGTTCTGGGTCAAGCTCGCCGGCGGCGCAGCATGTCGAGGTACACCGCGACGAGGATCACGATGCCGACGGCGACGGACTGCCACTCCTGCGGGACCGAGATGATGCGCAGGCCATTGGTGAGCACGGCCATGATGAGCGCGCCGATGACGGTGCCGACGATCGAGCCCTTGCCGCCCTGCAGCGACGTGCCGCCGATCACGACGGCCGCGATCGCCTCGAGCTCGAGCCCCAGCCCGCCGGTCGGCTGCGCCGACGACAGGCGCGATGCCGACAGCACGCCCGCGATGCCGACGAACAGGCCCGCGAGGGTGTAGATGCTGATCTTCCAGCGACGCACGTTCACTCCCGACAGCGCGGTCGCCGCCTCGTTCGAGCCGATCGAGAACGCGTAGCGGCCGAGGATCGTCTTGGACAGGATGAGTCCGGCGACGACGATCATCACGATGAAGATCAGCACCCCGAGCGGGAAGCGCATACCGGGGATGATCGACAGGTTCATGATCGCCTGAAAGGCGGGAGTGTCGTTGAAGTAGATCGGCTTCGTGCCCGAGATCACCAGCGACAGGCCCGAGGCGATCAGCATCATGCCGAGGGTGGCGATGAAGGGCGGGATGCCGAGCACCGAGATGTTCGTGCCGTTGACGAATCCGATCAGGCCGCCGAAGAGCACCGTGGCCAGCACGCCCGCCCACAGCGGCCACCCCCAGTAGGTCAGGAAGACCCCGGCCATCACGCCGCACAGGATCATGCCGGTGCCGATCGACAGGTCGATGCCGCCGGTGATGATGACGAAGGTCGTGCCGAGCGCCAGGATTCCGGTGACGGTCGCAGCCGTCAGGATCGAGATCAGGTTGTTCGCCGTGAAGAAGTGCGGGCTCGCGATCGAGAAGAAGGCCACGATCACGATGAGGCTCGCCGCCGCGAGCAGCTGCTGCAGCGATCCGCGCACGCGCGCGAGTCGGGGCCCTCCTGTCTGCGCGGCCGCGAACGCGGTCGTCGACGGCGACTTCGGTGTCGTCGGTGCGGGGGTGGTCATCGGGCGATCGTCCCTTCGGCGGTGAAGCGGGTGGCGTAGTCCATGAGGTTCTCCTGGGTGGCGTCGGCGTTGTCGAGGATCGCGGTGAGCCGGCCTTCGGCCATCACGGCGATGCGGTCCGACAGACGCAGCACCTCGGGCAGCTCGGACGAGATCATCACGATGGCCTTGCCCTCGTCGGCGAGGCTGCGAAGCAGCGCGTAGATCTCCTCCTTGGCGCCGACGTCGATGCCGCGGGTGGGCTCGTCGAAGATGAGCACGTCGCAGTCCTTCGCGAGCCACTTGGCGATGACGACCTTCTGCTGGTTGCCTCCGGAGAGGTTGCGCACCAGCTGCGCGGTCGAGGGCGTCTTGATCCGCAGCTTGTCGACGTACTCGCGGCCGGTCCCCTCTATCCGCCGGTCGCTGACGAACCCGAACGCACCGAGGTAGTCGCGCAGCGACGCGAGCACGATGTTCTCGCGCACGCTGCGCTCGAGCAGCACGCCGAGCTGCTTGCGGTCCTCGCTGAGGTAGCCGATGCCCCGTCGCGCGGCTTCGGCGGGGCTCGTGATGCGCACGGGCTCTCCGCGCAGCTCGATCGTGCCGGACTGCAGGCGGTCGGCTCCGACGATCGCGCGGGCGACCTCGGTGCGGCCGGCGCCCATGAGCCCCGCGAAGCCGAGGATCTCGCCGGCGCGCACATCGAAGCTCACCTCGCGCAGCAGGTGCCGGGTCGACAGCCCCCGCACCGACAGCACGACCTCGCGCCGGTCCGGGCGGGCCGTGGGGCGAGACTCTCCTTCGATCGTGCGTCCGACCATGAGCGAGATGACCTCGCGCTGGCTGGTCTCGGCGGTGACGAGCGTGTCGATGTAGCGGCCGTCGCGCAGCACCGTGATGCGGTCCGAGATGCGGCTGAGCTCCGTCATCCGGTGCGAGATGTAGATGACGCCGGTATCGGGCGTGCGGAAGCGCTCGATCAGCTCGAACAGCACGTCGACCTCGGCGTCGTTGAGCGCGGCGGTGGGCTCGTCCATGATGAGCACCTTCGCCTCGAACGACAGCGCTTTGGCGATCTCGACCATCTGCTGGCGGGCGACGGTGAGGCCGCCGACCCGCTCGGTCGGGTCGAGCACGAGTCCGAGCCGGTCGAACAGCTCCCGCGCGCGGCGGTTCAGCGCCCGGTCGTCCAGCACGACGCCGGCACGGCGAGGCTCGCGGCCGATGAAGATGTTCTGGGCGATCGTGAGATCGGACATCAGGTTGAACTCCTGATGGATGATGCTGATCCCGAGTTCCTGCGCGTGCCGCGGGTTCTGCGCGGCGTACTGGACGCCGTTGAGCCGGAAGACCCCCGCGTCGGGGGTGTGGATGCCCGACAGCAGCTTCATGAGGGTCGACTTGCCTGCGCCGTTCTCACCGACCAGGGCCAGCACCTCACCGTGCCGCAGCGTGAGCCGCACGTCATCGAGCGCCTTGACCCCCGGGAACGCCTTGCTGACCCCCCGCGCCTCGAGCAGTGCCACGGCGGATGCCTCGGCCCCGGTCATCGTGTCACCTCGATGTTCTCTCGAGCGGCCGGGTCGGGTGCGAGCCCGCGCTCGGACAGCGCCCGCCACAGGGCATCCGGGATCGTCGCATCCAGCCGCGCGAGGTTCTCGCGCACCGCCTCGGCGCGGGCGCTGCCCAGGACGACCGTCTCGACGAGCGGGTTGCGGAGCGGGTACGCCAGCGCCGCCGTGGGCAGTTCGACGCCGAACTCGGCGCAGCACTCCGCGAGGTGCTGAGCCTTGCGCACGACCGCCGCGGGCGCCGAGCCGTAGTCGTAGTGCGCCCCGCTCGTGGGCGCGCTGGTGGCGAGCAGCCCTGAGTTGAAGACGGCGGCCGCCACGATCCGCACGCCGCGCTCGGCGCACGCCGGCAGCAGTCGCTTCGCGGCGGGCTGCTCGAGCAGCGTGTAGCGACCGGCGATCATGACCAGGTCGAGGTCGCCCTCGCGCACGGCGCGGGTGGCGGCATCGGCGTCGTTCACCCCGATGCCGATCTCGGAGACCACGCCCTCGTCGCGCAGGGCGGCGAGCGCGGGGAGTCCTTCGGCGAGGCCGCGATCGAGGTCGTAGACGTCGGGGTCGTGCAGGTACAGCACGTCGACGCGGTCCAGGCCCAGGCGTTCGAGAGACCCATCGAGGCTGCGACGTATGCCGGCCCGGCTCGGATCGAACCGCCGCACGAGGTCGTCCGGCACGACGAAGCCCTCGGCATCGCGCCCGCCCGCGAAGGCGGGGTTGTTCTCGAGGACGCGCCCCACCTTGGTCGAGACGATGTACTCGCGACGCGGCTTCGCGCGCAGGAACGCGCCGAGCCGACGCTCCGAGAGGCCGAGCCCGTAGTGCGGCGCGGTGTCGAAGTAGCGGATGCCGCCGTCCCACGCGGCTTCGAGCGCCGCCCATGCCTGCTCGTCCGAGGCCGCGCGATACAGGTTTCCGATCGAGGCGGCGCCGAATCCGACACGGGGAAGCGCGATGGTCATGCCGGGGCCTCTGCGGTGGCCGGCACCGGCTCGTGCCACAGGTGGGCGGCGATCGACGCCGGGAGCATCTCGGTGCCCGCCCCGGGGCTCGACGGGGCCAGGTAGCGGCCGCGGCGCACCTGGACGGGCGTCACGAAGTGCTCGTGCAGGTGGTCGACGAACTCGATCATGCGACCATCCATCGAACCGGACACGGCGACGAAGTCGAACATCGCGAGGTGCTGGACGGCCTCGCACAGACCGACCCCTCCGGCGTGCGGGCACACCGGCACGCCGAACTTCGCCGCCAGCAGCAGATGGGCGATGTTCTCGTTGACGCCGCCGACGCGCGTCGCATCGATCTGCATCACCGCCATGCCTTCCGCCTGCAGCAGCTGCTTGAACACGATGCGGTTCTGCACGTGTTCGCCGGTCGCGATGCGCACAGGCGCGACGGCGCGGGCGATCGCGGCGTGGGCGAGCACGTCGTCGGGGCTGGTCGGCTCCTCGACCCAGGCCGGGTCGAACTCGGCGACGCCGCGGATCCACTCGATCGCCTCGTCGACGCCCCACCGCTGGTTCGCGTCGATCGCGATCGGGAACCCGGCCGGCACGTTCTCGCGCGCGATGCGCAGGCGCCGCCGGTCCTCGTCGAGGTCGGCGCCGACCTTGAGCTTGATCTGCGGGAAACCGTCGGCGACGGCCTCGCGGCACAGACGTGCGAGCTTGTCGTCGGAGTAGCCGAGCCAGCCCGGGGTCGTCGTGTAGGCGGGGTAGCCGATGGCCTGCAGCTGGCGGATGCGCTCCTGGCGGCCCGGCTCGGCGGCGCGCAGGATCTCGAGCGCCTCGGTCTCGGTGAGGGCGTCGGTCAGATATCGGAAGTCCACGACCGACACGAGCTCTTCGGCGCTCAGGCGCGACAGGTGCAGCCATAGCGGCTCGCCCGCGCGCTTCGCGCGGAGGTCCCACAGCGCGTCGAGGACCGCGCCGATCGCCATGTGCATGACGCCCTTCTCGGGCCCGAGCCAGCGCAGCTGGGAGTCGTGCGTGAGCAGGCGCGCTGCCCTGCCCATGTCAGCCAGCAGCGCGTCGACGTCGGCGCCCTCGAGGTGGTCGCGCAGGGCGCGGATCGCGGCGACCTCGACGTCGTTGCCACGGCCGATCGTGAACACGAATGCGTGACCGGTCAGCCCGTCGCCTGCATCCGTGGTGATCGTGACGTACGCGGCGGAATAGTCGGGGTCGGGGTTCATCGCGTCCGAGCCGTCCAGGCTCAGCGACGTGGGGAACCGGATGTCGAACGTGTCGACGGCAGTGATGACGGCCATGTCTTCCTCTCCGCTGTCGACGATAAACATCGGATGTATCCCCTGTCAAGAAACATCCGATGTATAAATGTCGTGGCGCGATGCGCAATAGATCACGAACCGATCACGACCTCACTGTCTGAAAGGCGAAGGCGATGAAGCTGGCACGGCTGGGGCATCCCGGCGAAGAGACACCCGTCCTGCTCGAAGGGGACCGCGCGTTCGACCTGAGGGGGGTGACGGCAGATATCGACGGCGTGTTCCTGGCCTCCGCAGGCCTCGAGCGGGCCGCCGACGCGCACGAGCGCGCCGAGCTTCCCGAGATCCCGGAGGCTGCGACCCTGCGCGTCGGGCCGCCCATCGCGCGCCCCTCGGCGATCTACTGCATCGGCATGAACTACGCCGCCCACGCGGCCGAGTCCGGCTCGGAGCCGCCCGAGCACCTCGTCATGTTCATGAAGTCGCCCAACACCGTCGTCGGACCTTTCGACGATGTCGAGATCCCCCCCGGCAGCGTCAAGACCGACTGGGAGGTCGAACTCGGCATCGTGATCGGCGCCCGGGCGAACCGCCTCGCCTCGCCCGCCGACGCCCGCAGCGCCATCGCCGGGTACGTGATCGCGAACGACCTGTCCGAGCGCGACTGGCAGCTCGCCGTCTCAGGCGGGCAGTGGTCGAAGGGCAAGTCCGCCCCCGGATTCTGCCCGCTCGGGCCGTGGCTGGCGACCCCCGACGAACTCGACCCCGACGATGTGCGCCTGCGCAGCTGGGTCAACGGCGACCCCCGCCAGGACTCGCGGACATCCGACCTCATCTTCGACACGGCGACCATCGTGTGGGAGCTCAGCCGCTACCTCACGCTCGAGCCCGGCGACCTCATCCTCACCGGCACGCCCCAGGGCGTCGCCCTGTCCGGGCGGTTCCCGTACCTCGCGCCGGGCGACGAGGTCGAACTCGAGATCGAAGGACTCGGCAGGCAGCATCAGCACTATGTCGCCGCGGGCGACAGGGAGGAAGGCCGATGAGCGGCTCGATGGACGGCCTCGTGGCGATCGTGACCGGCGGCGCGTCAGGACTCGGCGCCGCGATCGCCGGACGCCTGCGCGACGAGGGCGCGCTCATCGCCGTGTTCGACGTGAACCCGGATGCCGCCCCCCACGCCGACCTCGCCGTGCGCGTGGACGTCACCGACGACGCCAGCGTCACAGCGGGCGTCGACGCGGTCGCCCAACGCTTCGGACGGATCGACGTCGTCGTGAACAATGCCGGCGTCGGCGCGCAGGGAGATGTCACCGCGAACACCGACGACGAGTGGCACCGCGTGTTCGACATCAACGTCGTGGGCATCGCCCGCGTCACGCGCGCCGCGCTGCCCCACCTGCGTCAGTCCCCCGCCGCGGCGATCGTCAACACCTCGTCGATCGCCGCGACCGCGGGGCTGGGGCAGCGGGCCCTCTACAGCGCCACGAAGGGCGCCGTCCTGTCGCTCACGCGCGCGATGGCCGCAGACCACCTCGCCGACGGCATCCGTGTCAACGCCGTGAGCCCCGGCACCGCCGACACCCCGTGGATCGGCCGCCTGCTGGCATCCGCTGCCGATCCCGAGGCCGAGCGCGCCGCGCTCGAGGCGCGCCAGCCGCACGGGCGTCTGGTCTCGGCGGACGAGGTGGCGGACGCCGTCGCCTACCTCGCCGGGCCGCGCGCGTCGTCGACGACGGGCGTGAGTCTCGCAGTCGACGGGGGCATGCAGGAGCTGCGGCTGCGCCCGCGCGCCTGAGGCCGAACTCTCGCCACGGCGACTCGCCACGAAGTGCCGCCCCCGCCCGCGCTTCTCGGCGAGTCGCCAGCGGACTCCCGGGCGCTCAGCGGCGCACGGCGAGCGCAGCCTGGTACAGCTCGCGCGAGGAGTGGCCGGTGTGGGCCGAGACCTCGGCGGAGGCATCCTTCAGTCTCGTGCCCTGCCGCACGAGCTCGAGCACCTGCGTCACCGCGTCGGGGAACGGCACCACGCGTGCAGTCGCACCGGCCACGACGATCACAAGCTCGCCGCGCACGCCCGCTTCGGCCCACGCGACCAGTTCGGCCAGCGTGCCCCGCGCGACCTCCTCGTGGAGCTTGGTGAGCTCGCGGCACACGGCCGCGCGGCGGTCCGCACCGAACGCGACGGCCATATCGGCGAGGGTCGCCGCGACCCGCGTGGGGGCGTCGAAGAACACCATCGTGCGGGGTTCGGCGGCCAGCGCCCCCAGCGCCGCGGACCGCTCCCCCGGCTTGCGCGCGACGAACCCCTCGAACGTGAAGCGGTCGGTGGGCAGGCCGGCCACCGCGAGCGCGGTGAGCACGGCGCTGGGGCCTGGGATCGCCGTCACCGCCACGCCGGCCTCGGCCGCCGCGGCGACGAGCCCGAACCCGGGGTCGCTCACGGTCGGCATGCCGGCGTCGCTCAGCACGAGCAGGTCCTGATCGCGCGCCAACTCGACGAGTTCTGCGGCCTTGGTCTTCTCGTTATGGTCGTGCAGGGCGACCAGCCGCGGGCGGTTCGCGACGCCGAGGGCCGCGAGCAGGCGCTGGGTGGTGCGGGTGTCCTCCGCGGCCACGACCGTCGCGTTCTCGAGCGCCTCGACGAGGCGGCGGGAGGCATCGCCGAGATTCCCGATGGGCGTCGCCGCCAGAATGATCACGCAGCCAGCCTAGATACTCGCGGCCGCCGCTGCAGAACTCCGGAGATTCGGAGGGCTTCCGGTGCCCGTCCCGCGATATCACGCGGCTCGGTGCGCGGGCCGCGCGGGTTTCTCAGGAGTTCGGCACACGAGGCTTGCCGCGTCGCGAACCGCATAGGCTGGTCGCCGTGACGACGACTGCCGAGCCGCTGCTGCCCGCGGCGCGTCTCACGCTCTACGACCGGTGGTCGGCCCGCGTCGCCTCGAGCCCCGAGCTGACCCGGCGCTGGTCGTGGCTCGCGCCGCTCGTGGTGACGCTGGTGGCAGGCATCCTGCGCGTCGCGAATCTCGCGAACCCGCACGCGGTGATCTTCGACGAGACCTACTACGTGAAGGATGCCTGGAGCCAATGGCTCCTCGGATTTCCGTCGAAGTGGCCCGACGGCGCCGACCAGAGCTTCCTGAACGGCGACACCGAGATCTTCACCGGCGAAGGCAGCTTCGTCGTGCACCCGCCGCTGGGCAAGTTCTTCATCGGCGCGGGCATGGCGCTGTTCGGCGCGGACTCGACCTTCGGCTGGCGCATCGCGGTGTGCGTGTTCGGCACCGCGACGGTGCTCGTGCTGTACCACCTCGCCAAGAGCCTCACCGGCTCGATCGCGTTCGCGACCGTCGCCTCCGGCCTCATGGCCGTCGACGGCATGGCGATCGCGATGAGCCGCGTGGCGATCCTCGACGGCATCTCGGCATTGTTCGTCGTGCTGACGTTCTGGTTCGTCGTGCTGGATCGGCGCGGGCATCTCGACCGGCTCACCGCGGCGATCGCCGCCCGGCGGGCGGCGGCATCCGGTGACGAGCCCGACGTGCCGTGGGGGCCGGTGCTGTGGAACCGCCCGTGGGTGGTCGCCGCCGGCGCCGCCGCGGGCGCGGCCACTGCCGTGAAGTGGTCGGGGCTGTACGTCATCGCCGGCCTCGGCATCTACCTCGTCGTCACCGACGCCCTCGCGCGCCGCCGTGCGGGCGTCGGGAACTGGCCGCGGGATGCCGTGCGTCAGGGCGTCGCGAGCTTCGTGCTGTTCGTGCCGGTCGCCTTCGTCGTGTACCTCGCGTCATGGACGGGCTGGCTCGCGACCGACGGCGGGTACGGCCGCCACGACGCCGATGCCGATCCCGCCACGGGATTCTGGTCGTGGGTGCCGCTTGCGCTGCAGAGCCTGTGGCGGTACCACCAGGCGATGTACAGCTTCCACGTCGGACTCACCGCCGATCACAGCTACCAGAGCCCGGCGTGGCAGTGGCCCGTGCTCATCAGGCCGACGTCGATGTTCTACCAGAACACCGACGGCTGGGTGCAGAACATCTACAGCATGCCGAACCCGCTGGTGTGGGTCGCCGGGGTCGTGGCGGTGCTCTACGCGCTGTGGCGCTTCGTGGTCGCGCGGGACTGGCGCCTCGCCGTCGTGCTCACCGGCATCGCGGTGACGTACGTGCCGTGGCTGCAGTTCCCCGAGCGCACGACGTTCCAGTTCTACACGATCGTCGTGCTGCCGTTCGTGCTGCTCGCCCTCACGTTCGCGCTGCGCGACATCGCCCGCGGCGGCGTGCCCTGGCGCGCGCGAGCGGGCGACGAGCCCGAGAAGGTGTCGGCGTACCGACGCGTGACGGGTCAGCGTCTCGTGCTCGTGTTCCTCGGCGTCGCGCTGGTGATCGCCGCGTTCTGGTACCCCGTGGTCAACGGCATCCCCGTGCCGCAGCCGTTCTACCAGATGCACAACTGGGTGCGCAGCTGGATCTGACGGCCCGCGTGGTCCGTTTGTCAGAAGGCGGCCACGCCCTGCGGTGATCAGGGGCGAGCGGATGCCGCGGCGCGGGCCGCCGCCGGAAGCGCCGCGAACACGTGCTCGAGCGCCCGGTCGTCGTGGGCGGCGGTGAGAAACCATGCCTCGAAGACGCTGGGCGGCAAGGCCACCCCGGCGTCGAGCATCGCGTGGAAGAAAGCCCGGTAGCGGAACGCCTCCTGCGCGCGGGCGTCGTCGTAGTCCCGCACGGGGTCGGTGCGGAACGCGATCGAGAAGAGGCTGCCGGCGCGCGACACGATATGCGCGACGCCCTCGGCCTCGAGCGCGTCGTGCGCGGCGGTCGCGACGGCGTCGGAGGCGGCATCCACTCGTCGGTAGACCTCGGCGTCTGCCAGTCTCAGCGTCGCAAGCCCGGCGGCCACCGCGAGCGGGTTGCCGCTGAGCGTGCCGGCCTGGTACACGGGGCCGAGCGGGGCGAGCAGTTCCATGAGGTCGGTGCGACCGCCGATCGCGGCCAGGGGCATTCCGCCGCCGATCACCTTCCCGAAGGTGACGAGGTCGGGCGTCCACTCCTGGCCCGCCGCCTGCTCGAGACCCCACCAGCCCGCCGCCCCCACGCGGAAGCCGGTGAGCACCTCGTCGAGGATGAAAAGGGCGCCGTGCGCGTGCGCGGTGTCTGAGAGGAACCGGTTGAAGCCCGGCTCGGGCGCCAGCACGCCGGCATTGGCACCGGATGCCTCGGCGATGATCGCCGCGATGCGTCCGGGGTGCGCCGCGAACGCGGCTTCGACGGCCGCGCGGTCGTTGTACGGCAGCACGAGCGTGAGCGCGGCGATGTCGGCCGGGACGCCCGCGGAGCCGGGCAGTCCGAGGGTCGCAACGCCCGAGCCCGATTCGGCCAGCAGGCCGTCGGAGTGCCCGTGGTAGTGGCCGGCGAACTTGACGATCACGTCGCGCCCGGTCGCCCCGCGCGCGATGCGGATCGCGGTCATCGTCGCCTCGGTGCCCGTCGAGACCAGGCGCAGACGCTCGATCGCGCGGCGGTCGCCATGCCGCAGCCGGTCGATGACGAATTCGGCCAGCTCGGTCTCGCCGGGGGTCGACGCGCCGAACGAGAGGCCGCGGGACGCGGCATGCTGCACCGCCTTCACGACCTCGGGGTGCGCGTGGCCGAGCAGCGCCGGGCCCCACGACGCGACGAGATCCACGTACTGGCGGCCCGTCACGTCGGTCACGTGCGCGCCCGACGCCGACACGATCGACAGCGGCGTGCCGCCCACCGAGCCGAACGCGCGCACCGGCGAGTTGACGCCGCCCGGGATCACCGCGCGGGCGCGGGCCGCGGCATCCGCATTGCTCATCGGCGTCGTCATCGCGCCCACCTCTCGGCCGCCTCGACGGCCCAATACGTGAGCACCGCGTCGGCGCCCGCGCGCACGATGCCCGTGATCGACTCGTCGACGGCGCGTTCGCGATCGATCCAGCCGTGCGCGGCGGCGGCCTCGATCATCGAGTACTCGCCGCTGACCTGGTACGCCCACACCGGAACGGGCGAGGTCGCGGCGGTGTCGGCCAGCACGTCGAGGTACGACATCGCGGGTTTGACCATGACGATGTCGGCGCCCTCGGCGATGTCGAGCGCGGCCTCACGCGCACCCTCGCGGCGGTTGGCGGGATCGAGCTGGTAGGTGCGCCGGTCGCCCTCGAGCGAGGACTGCACCGCCTCGCGGAAGGGGCCGTAGAAGGCCGAGGCATACTTCGCGGCGTACGCGAGGAGCGCGACCTCGGCGTGCCCGGCGTCGTCGAGCGCGGCGCGGCACGCGGCGACCTGGCCGTCCATCATGCCGCTCAGGCCCAGCAGCTGGGAACCGGCTTCGGCCTGCGCGATCGCCATATCGCGATAGCGCTCGAGCGTCGCGTCGTTGTCGACACCGCCGCGGGCATCGAGCACGCCGCAGTGGCCGTGGTCGGTGAACTCGTCCAGGCACAGGTCGGTCTGCACCACGAGCGCGTCACCGGCCTCTTCGCGGGCGATGCGGGTCGCCGCGTTCAGGATGCCCTCGGGGTCGGTCGCCCCCGAGCCGACGGCGTCCTTGTGCTCGGGCACGCCGAAAAGCATGACCCCGCCGATCCCCGCCGCCGCGGCGCGCGCGATCTCGGCGCGCAGCGAGTCGAGCGTGTGCTGCACGACACCGGGCATCGACCCGATCGGCAGGGGTGCCGATGCCCCCTCCCGGACGAACAGCGGCAGCACCAGCTGCTCGGGGCGCACGCGCACCTCGCGAGTGAGACGGCGCCACGCGGGGCTCTGGCGCAGGCGCCGCAGGCGCACAGCGGGAAAGGATGCCTCGGTCATGGGTGTCTCCTCTCACCCCTCCTGCGGGCCTCACGCCATGTCGCAGAATCCACCGCAAGAGCCCCTCTGACCGAGTGGTTCTGAGACATGAACGGAAGGATTCGGGACATGGAGGGGATTGGGCGGTCGCGGAAGGGGATCGGTCGGGGGAAGGGGGTCAGTCGGTGAGGGGCGCGAGGTCGGCGGCGCCGAGGCCGAGCAGCTCGTCGGTGACGCGACGGGCGAGGTCGGTCGCGGCATCCGGATCGTCGTCGAACGCGGCGGCGTGCGAGCTCGACACGGACGCGCCGCCGTCGGGACGGTAGACGGTGGCGCTCAGGAAGAGCAGGCCGTCCTCGACGAACGCGTGCGCGCCGATCGGGGCGGCGCAGCCGGCGCCGAGCAGGGCGAGCACGGCACGCTCAGCGTCGGCGGCCAGCCGCGACGGAGCGTGGTCGATCGCCGAGGCGAGGTGCTCGTCGCCGAGGCGCGTCTCGACCGCGAGCGCGGCCTGCGCGGGCGCGGTGGGCCACTCGTCGAGCGGAAGCAGGTCGGTCGCGGCGTCGAGGCGACCCAGGCGCTCAAGGCCCGCGGCCGCGAGCATCACGGCGTCGAGGCGGCGCTCGGGATCGTCGGCGCCGACGCGGCCGAGCCGCGTGTCGACGTTGCCCCGCAGGTCGACGAGCACGAGGTCGGGGCGGCGCGCGGCCAGCTGCGCGCGGCGGCGCGGCGAACCGGTGCCGACGCGGGCGCCCGCAGGGAGCGTCAGGAGGGTGAGCCCGTCGCGCGCGCACAGCGCGTCGCGCGCGTCGGCGCGTTCGGGCACCGCCGCGATCGCGAGGCCCGGCTCGGGGGTCGTCGGGAGGTCTTTGAAGGAGTGGACGAGCGCGTCGACCTCGCCCGCGAGGAGCGCGTCGCGCAGCGCCGTCGCGAAGACGCCGCGGCCGCCGAGGGTCGACAGCGACGCGGTCGACGTGTCGCCCTCGGACACGATCGGCACGAGCTGCCCGCCGAGCTGCGCGGCGATCATGCCCGACTGGGCCATCGCGAGGGCGCTGGCGCGGGTTCCGATGCGGAAGGTCATGCCCCGGCTCCGCGTGCCGAGGTCAGGAGACCTCGCCCACAACAGGATGCGTCGGGCGCGGCGACCCGGTTCTGGGCGCGTGAACCTTGTGTCGCGACCGTCATGACAGCACCGAGGCGACCTCGGCAGCGGGGATGCGGCGACCGGTGAAGAACGGCACCTCTTCGCGCACGTGGCGACGAGCCTCGGTCTGGCGCAGGTGCCGCATGAGGTCGACGAGGTCGATCACATCGTCGGCCTCGAGAGCGAGCAGCCACTCGTAGTCGCCGAGCGCGAAGCTCGCGACGGTGTTCGACTGCACCTGCGGGTACTCGCGGCCCTTGCGCCCATGGTCGCCGAGCATCGCGCCGCGCTCGGCGGGCGGCAGCAGGTACCACTCGTACGACCGCACGAACGGATACACCGTGACCCAGTCCAGCGCCGCGGCTCCGCGCGCGAACGCGGGCGCGTGGTCGCGGCTGAACTCGGCGTCGCGGTGCACGCCCATCGCGTTCCACGTCGGCAGCAGCGGCGCGAGCTCGCCGCTGCGGCGGAGCGTGCGCAGGGCCTCCTGCAGCCCGTCGGCGGTGGGGCCGGTGAGCCACAGCAGGATGTCGGCGTCCGCCCGCAGGCCGGACACGTCATAGATGCCGCGCAGCAGGCCGCCGACCTCGGCGACGGCCTCTTCGAGGGTCGCCGCGTCCGCGGCGGCGTCCGCGGGGTGCGGGTCGCGTCGCAGCACGGCGAACAGCGTGTAGTAGCGGACGTCCTCAGCAAGCGTCGTGTCGGTCACCCTTCCATCCTCCCCCGTGGCCCGTCCACGGTCGAATCCTCTCCCACCTCCGCGACCAGCGCCGCGGCGACCCGTTCGGCCTGGGCGACGACCGACGCCAGGCCGGTGCCCGCCGGGCCTTCGCCGACGGCAGGCTCCGCCATGGCGGGCCAGGCGCCTGCGGGCCGACGCTGCCACACGGCCGACGACGTGTCGACGACGCGCTCGATCGGCGCGCCCAGGAGCGCCGGGGCATCCGTCATCGCGCGCTCGACCGCGTCGGCCCGCTCGCCGTCGTACGACAACCGCACCGCGTGGAGGCCGGGCAGCAGGTCTGCGACCCACTCCCATTTGGCAGACAGGTGCGTGAGCGCGCGGGCGGTCACGCCGGGTGCGTCGGCGGCGACGAGCACCCCCGTGCCGCGCGGGGCGTGGTCGAAGGCGGATGCCTCGACCACGAGCGTGGCCAGCGTGACGCGCCGTCCGGGCGCGGCGCCGGGCGCGGCCGCCGCGCGCACGACCTGTCCGCGCACGCGGCGTCCGCCGGCGGTCAGCGCGTGAGGTGTCAGGTCGGTCGCGGGAGCGCCCGTCTGAAGCCGCACGCCCAGCCGCTCGCACTCGGCCACGAGCGCGTCGACGAGTCGGAACATCCCCCCTCGGATGCCGGCGACCTGCGACCCTGCGGGGGCGGCGGCGCGCAGGCGGCGCACCGCTGCGGCGAGCGACCCGGCCGCGCGCAGCTCTTCGCGCAGACGCGGCGACGCGGCGTCGATCAGCAGCTGATCGGGCTCGGTCGAGTGCACGCCGCGCACGACCGGCGCGACGAGTCCGTCGACGACGCCGTCGCCCATGCGCAGCCGGACGAGCTCGCCGATCGTCGCGGCATCGGCCCCCACGCTCGCGGGCAGCTCGGCGTCGCGCTGCGCACGGCGTGCGGCGTCGAGGCCGATCGCACGCACGACGTCGTCGGCACCCGGATCGCCCGGAATGCCGAGCACTCCCGTCGCCGGCAGCGCCACCGACGAGCCGTCGGAGCGGTGCAGCCACGCCGGGGCGTCGAGCGGCGCGACGATGTCGCCCTGCATGCCGAGCTCGGCAAGCAGCGCCGCCACCGTGCCCCCGCGCACCGCGAACGACTCGGCGGCCGCGTCGAGGTCGACGCCCGCGACGGTCTGGCGCGACACCTGCCCGCCGAAGCGGTCGGAGCCCTCGAACACGACCACCTGACGGCCGCTGAGCGCGAGCCGCCGCGCGAGCACAAGCCCGCCCACTCCGCCGCCGGCGACGAGGACCTCAGCGGCCATGCACGTGCTCCACGATGCGCGTGAGCACCGCAGGGTCGGTCTCGGGCGGCACACCGTGGCCGAGGTTGACGATGTGGGCGGGGGCGGCCTGACCCCGCTCGATGACGTCGTCGACGTGCCTGGCGAGCACCGGCCACGGCGCCTGCAGCAGGGCCGGGTCGATGTTGCCCTGCAGCGGGATGCGGCCGCCCAGACGCTCGTTCGCCTCGTCGAGCGGCAGGCGCCAGTCGATGCCGATGACGTCGGCGCCGAGCGCAGGGATGAGATCGAGGCGGTCGGCGAGGCCGAGTCCGAAATGGATGCGCGGAACGTCGAGGCCGCGCAGCGCGTCGAACGCACGCTTGGAGTGGGGGGCGACGCGACGCTGGTAGTCGCCCCGAGACAGCGACCCCGCCCACGAGTCGAACAGTTGGACGACACTCGCGCCGGCCTCGACCTGGGCCCGCAGGAACGCGCCCGACACGTCGGCGCACCAGTTCAGCAGCGCCGCCCACGCATGAGGGTCGGTGCGCATGAGAGCGCGCGTGCGCAGCTGCTCCTTCGAGGGGCCGCCCTCGACGAGGTAGCTCGCGAGCGTGTACGGCGCGCCGGCGAACCCGATGAGCGGGGTGTCGCCGAGCTCGGCCACGGCGATCGCGACGGCCTCGCGGATCGGGTCGAGTGCGGCCGGATCGAGCGGGCGCAGCTTCATGATGTCGGATGCCGTGCGCACCGGCTCGTCGAGCACGGGGCCGCGGCCGGGCACGATCTTCACCCCGACGCCGGCGAGCAGCACGGGGATGACGATGTCGCTGAAGAAGACGGCCGCGTCGACCTTGTGGCGCCGCACCGGCTGCAGCGTGATCTCAGCGGCCAGCGCGGGGTCGAGGCACGCGTCGAGCATCTCGGTGCCCGCGCGGCTCTCGCGGTACTCGGGAAGCGACCTTCCGGCCTGCCGCATGAACCACACCGGCGCCGCCTCGGGCCGGTCGCCGCGCGCGGCGCGCACGAGCGGGCAGTTCGTCGTCCGTCCGTCGACGAGGGGGTGGGCGGCGGCCAGGGCGGAGATCTCGAGGGTCACCCGTCCAGGCTAGTTCGCGCTCCTGTGAGCGCGGCGGGTCGACTGGTCTCCGCTGCGCTCCCGTGCGCTCCTGTTCGCTCCCGTTCGCGAGCCCGCGCCGGTGCTCCGAGACCGCGTTCCGGGGCCCGCAGTCTCGGTGCGCGGGTGCGGTCGCGCGGTGGATGCCGCGGGGGCGGCGCACAGCGGGTAAACTCGCCGCGTGCTTTTCTGCCTGACGGCAAGCCACCGGAACACCGAGTTCGACGTGCTGGAGAGACTGTCTCTGGCCGCCGGCTCCACCGGCGCCGACGTGATCGCGGCGCACGACTTCGTGCGCGGCGCCGTCGTCGTCGCCACGTGCAACCGGTTCGAGGCGTACCTCGAGCTCGACGAGCCGGTGTCGGCCGGGGCCGTTCTCGCCCACGAGGCCGTGCTCGACGTGCTGCAGGCGACGGCCGGGGCGGATGCCGACGCGCTGCGCCGATCCGCCGTCGTGCTGCAGGGCGACGAGGTCGTACGGCACCTGTTCTCGGTGAGCTCGGGCCTGGAGTCGATGGTCGTCGGCGAGGAGGAGATCACCGGCCAGGTTCAGCGGGCGCTGCGCACCGCGCGCGACGCGGGCACCACCACGCCGCTGCTCGAACAGGCGTTCCAGCGCGCCGCCCACGCCACACGCGAGGTGCGCGCGAAGGCCGACCTCGCCGGCGAGGGGCGCTCGCTCGCGCGCCTCGCGCTGGATCTCGTGGGCTCGCGCATCACCGACTGGAGCGGGGTCACCGTGCTGCTGGTCGGCACCGGCAGCTACGCGGCCACGACGATCGCGGCCCTGCAGGCCCGCGACGCGGCCGACGTGCGGGTGTACTCGTCGACGGGTCGCGCGCAGAGGTTCGCCGCGAAGTACGGCGTCCGCGCCGAGAGCGACCTGCGCACCGGCATCCGCGACGCCGACATCGTCATCACCTGCACCGCGCGCTACACCGTCGGCCCCGACGACGTCCCGGCCGATCGCGCGCGCATCGTCGTCGACCTGGGCCTGCCTCGCAACGTCGACCCCGCCGTCGCCGAGGTCGAGGGCGTCACCCTCATCGACCTCGAACTGCTCGGCAAGCACGCGACCGTGCCCGAGCTCAGCGGCGGCGCGCACGAGGTGGTCGGCTCCGCAGCCGCCATGTTCGCCGCCGAGCGCGACGCGGCCCCCGCGGTCGTCGCCGTGCGCTCGCATATCCAGGCCGCCCTCGAGGCCGAGCTCGAACGCCTGCGCGGCGACGACACCGAGCGCACCGAGTCGGCGCTGCGCCATCTTGCCGGGGTTCTCTCGCACGCACCGTCGGTGCGTGCCCGCGAAGCTGCCGCCGAAGGCCGGCTCGACGAGTTCGAGCGCGCCCTCGAGATCGTGTTCGGCATCGAGGTGGACCTCTCCAGCGAGCACGGCAACCTCCGCGCCGTCAGCTGAGGCGCGCCGCGGTGCGGCGCTCACTCGGCTGATTCTCCCGTTGTCGGCTGAACGATCGAACCGATCGCGCAGGGATGAGCCGACGAAACGGCAAGTCGCTCAGTCGGCGAGGTCCGCGGGATCCGTCACCGGCAGTCGGCAGGCGAAGTCGCGGCAGTCGTAGGCCGTCGCGCGCCCCTCGACGAGCGACTTGCCCACGAACAGTTCGAAGCCCTCCCGCGCGAAGTCGGCCGCCTGCTCTACCGTCACAACGGCGACGACATCGGCGCGGATGGCCCGCCCCGCCGCGGCGAGCCGGTCGCCGGGGTCTGCGGTGACGACCACGACCTGCCGCGGCGCCGACACGAGACGCGACGCCGCGCGCAGCAGTGCGCCATGCGCGAGAGGCTCGGCGAGGGCGGCCCGCGCGTGGGCCGCGACGAGGCGTTCGGCGACCCGGCGCCACGACTCCCCCGCGCCGAGCGTCCACAGGTCGAGCGCGGCGCCGGCGATCGCGCTGACACCGGACGGCTCGTCGCCGTCGCCCGCCTGGTCGGGGGCGGCGACGCCGTGCGCGGCCAGCACCGGATCTGCGCCGGCCGGGGGTCGCGGCATCCCGCCGTCGGGAACGCATGCCGCGACGAGCTCTCGCGCCCGCACTGCGTACGCGACGTCGCCGGTCGCCGCCGCGAGCGCGACGAGCCCCGACGCGAACTGCCCGTAGTCGGCGAGGGTCGCGACAGCGCGCGAGGGGATCTCGTCGAGCGACGCGCGCACGAGCCTCCCGTCCCGGTCGGTGTTCGCGCCGACCACGGCGTCGGCCGCCCAGCGCGCGGCCTCTACGAGGCTTGTGTCGCCGAGGTCCGACCCGGCGCGCGCGAGCGCGGCGATCGCCAGCCCGTTCCACCCGGTGACGACCTTGCCGTCGACCGCCGGGGGCTCGAGGCTCGCGCGGGCGGCGGCATCCTCCAGGTAATACCCCCCCTCGCTGCGCTGGCCCGCGATCCACGACTCGGAGTCCTGTGCGGCGCCGAATCCGCCGGACGGCTGCTGCAGCACGCCCAGGAGAAACCCGGCGACCCCGCGCGCGGTGTCGACATCGCCCGCGTCCAGGGCGACCTCGAGCAGCTGCGCGTTGTCGGTGAGCATGCGCTCGTAGTGCGGCGCGGTCCAGTCGCGGCGCGTCGCGTAGCGGAAGAACCCGCCCGAGGCCGCGTCGCGCAGCTCGGATGCGGCCATCGCGGCCAGGGCGCGGTCGGCGACGGCGGATGCCTCGGCCGCGCGCTCCCGCACGAGCGGCGCCTGCAGGAACCGAAGCGCCGTCGCGACGGGGAACTTCGGCGCGGCGGGGTCCGTTCCGCCGAAGCCGCCGAACTCGCCGTCCTCCAGGGCGGCGAGGGCCCGCGCCGCGTCTTCGAGGTCGGCAGCACGCGGAAGGGTGGACTGCGCGGCCCCGGTCTCGCGCACGGCTGCCAGCGCCTCGGTCACCGCGGCGGCCGTCTGCTCGATCTCGGCACGGCGCAGGGTCCAGGCCTCGCCGACCGCGGCGAGCACCTGCGCGAACGACGGCAGGCCGCCGCGCGGCTCGGGCGGAAAGTACGTGCCGGCATAGAACGGGCGGCCCGACGGGGTCGCGAACACCGTGAGCGGCCAGCCCAGGCTGCGGGTGAACGCGGATGCCGCGGCGAGGTACGCCGCGTCGACTTCGGGGTGCTCTTCGCGGTCGACCTTCACCGCGACGAAGCCGTCGTTAACGACCGCGGCGATCGCCGGGTCGGAGAAGGACTCCCGCGCCATCACGTGGCACCAGTGGCAGGTGGAGTACCCGATCGACACGAGCACCGGTACGCCGCGGCGCGACGCCTCGGCGAAGGCCTCCTCGCCCCACGGGAACCACGCCACGGGGTTGCCCGCGTGGGCACGCAGGTACGGACTGGTCGACGTCGCAAGACGGGATGCCACGGCCTCAGGCTACGGCGATGCGGGGGTCGGGGCATCCGTCACCGTCAGCGCCGCGCGCGAGACGCGCAGATCCCGCGGGATTCGGACGAAAGCCGAGGCGTTGTCCGAGATCCGCGGGATCTCCGATTCTCAGAGTCGGCGCGGGGTCAGTTGACCTCGGCGGGGTGGGCGCTCACGCGGCCCGAGCCGTCGCCCGGCTCCATGGCGTCGATCGCGGCGATCTCGGCGCCCGAGAGCTCGAAGTCGAACACGTCGAGGTTCTCGGCGAGGCGTTCGCGGCGCACCGACTTGGGGAACACGATGAACCCCTTCTGCAGGTGCCAGCGGATCACGGTCTGCGCGGGGGTCTTGCCGTGGGCGGATGCCGCGGCCGCGACCGGCTCGGCGCCGAAGAGGTCGTACTTGCCCTGGCCGAGCGGGCCCCACGACTCGATCTTCACGTCGTGGGCTGCGGCCCAGTCGGTGATGTCGCGCTGCTGGTGCGCGGGGTGCAGCTCGATCTGATTGACGGCCGGAACGACACCGGTCTCGGCGACGATGCGCTCGAGGTGCGGCACGAGGTGGTTCGACACTCCGATCGAGCGCGTGAGGCCGGCCTCACGCAGCTCGATCAGCTTCTGCCACGCGTGCACGTAGTTGTCGGCGGCAGGCGTCGGCCAGTGCACGAGGTACAGGTCGAGTCGCTCGAGGCCGAGCTTGGCGAGACTCTCGGCGATCGCGGAGTTCGGCTCGTCGCCGTCGTGGCGGTCGTTCCAGAGCTTGGTGGTGACGAACAGCTCGTCGCGGGCGAGGCCGCTCGCGGCGATCGCGGCGCCCACACCCTCTTCGTTGCCGTAGATGGCGGCCGTGTCGATGTGGCGGTAGCCGAGCTCGAGCGCCTCGGACACGGCACGCTCGGTGTCTGCCGGCGGCACCTTGAACACGCCGTAGCCGAGCTGGGGGATGCTGTTGCCGTCGTTGAGGGTCACGGTGGGGATGGTCATCACTCCAGCCTACGAGGCGCGGAGCGCCCCGGGCCGGCCGGGCGCCGAACGGCGGCCCGCTCAGCGGTACCGGCGCCCCTCGTCGCGGCGGAAGAGCACGAGGGCGAGCGCAAGGGTCGCGGTCGTCCAGACGACGAGCCCGACCCACACCCACCACTCCAGCGTCCCGCCTTCGACCGCCCAGATGACGAACTCGCGCGCCTGCCGCGAGGGCGTGAACTTCGAGATCGCGTCGAGCCAGTCCGCGAACAGGATCGGCGGCAGGAACAGCCCGCCGATGAACGCGAGCCCGAACATCACCACCTGGATCACCGCGATCGCCGCCTTGAACGGCATCGCGTAGCCGATCGAGATGCCGATGAACATGAACGGCAGGGCCGAGACGGCGAGCGCGACGACACCGGCGAGAATGCGCGCGGGCGGCGCCTCGGCGGCCGTGAACACGCCGCCGACGACGATCACCGGGAGGATCGCGACCAGCCCCAGCGTGCCCGTCGACAGCACCTGCGCGAGCACGCGCGCCAGGCCCGGCGCGGGCAGGGTGCGCAGGTACGGATCCCACGGCTTCTCGCGGTTCTCGGCGATCGTGAGCCCGAAGCTGAACAGCGAGTTCGACATCACCGCGAACACCGACAGCGAGATGACCGCCTGCGTCGCGAAGAGCGGGTTGTCGGCGACCGCGCGCTGCGGCACGACGAAGAACAGCAGCGCGAGCGCCGGGAAGACGAGCGTCCCGATGACGGCGATGGGCACGCGGAACGTCTCGATGAGCCCGTACTTCGCGTGCAGCAGGGTCAGCCGCGCGGTCGACGGGGCGACGGATGCCGCGGCGGCGGATGCTGCGGACGCGTTCATGCGGCGCTCCTCTCGGTGGTGGTCGGGGCTGGTCGCGCGGAGCGCGGATCGGGGGCGTTCGCGGTGGCGGCGGCTGCGGCATCCGTCAGCGACAGGAAGGCCTCTTCGAGGGTCGCCCCGCGCACCGCGAGGTCGCGGAAGTCGATTCCCGCCGTCACGAGGGCGCGCACGGTCTCGTCGGCGTCTTCGACCGTGAGCACTTCGAAGTCGTCCTCGCGTTCGCGTCGGACGATCCCGGGGAGCGCTCCCAGCCGCTCGGGCTCGGTCGTGCGCAGGCGCACCCGGCTGAGGCCGACTCGCGACAGCACCCGCGGCAGTTCGTCGTCGACGAGCACGCGGCCTTCGCCGAGCACGATGACACGCTGCGCCAGAGCCTCGATCTCATCGAGGTAGTGGCTCGTGACGACCACGGTGGCGCCGGCCTCGTGCTGGCGGCGGATGGCTTCCCACAGCGTCCGCCGGGCGTCGACGTCGAGGCCGGTGGTGGGCTCGTCCAGCAGCACCAGCCGCGGCCGCCCGACGAACGCGAGCGCGACCGCCAGGCGGCGCTTCTGCCCGCCCGAGAGCGACCCGGTCTGGCGCCGCAGCAGCTCACCGAGGCCGAACTCCTCGGCGAGCTCGGCCGTCGGCACCCGGTCGGCGAAGTGGCCGCCCACGTAGTCGATCACCTCGCCCACGCGCAGCGTGTCGGGCAGCGCCGTCTCTTGCGGGGTGCTGCCCAGCAGGCGGCGGTTCACCGGCTCTGCCGGGTCGCCGCCGAACAGCCGCACGCGGCCGGACGACGGCCGCCGCAGACCCTGCAGCAGCGACAGCAGCGTCGTCTTGCCGGCGCCGTTCGGGCCGAGCAGACCCACCAGGGTGCCGGCGGGGATGTCGAGGGTGATGTCGTCGACGGCGACGAGGTCGCCGAAGCGGCGGGTCACGCGGTCGAAGGTCGCAAGGGTCATGTTCTTTCTCCCAGGACGGATCGCAGGGTGTCGACGTAGTCCTCGAAGGCACGCCGGCCCTGTCTGGTGAGGGCGAGGTAGGTCACGGGGGTGCGGCCCCGGTGGGTCTTGTCGACCTGCACGTAGCCCGCGTCCTCGAGCTTGCGCAGGTGGGTCGAGAGGTTTCCCGCGGTCATGTCGAGCAGTTCCTGCAGGCGCGGGAACGCGATGCTGTCGCCGGTGTCGAGCGTCGCGAGCGCCGAGGTGATGCGCAGTCGCGCGGCCGCGTGGATGACGGGGTCGAGCTCGGTCATCGCCGTACCCACAGCCACGCCACGAGCGCGCCGACGAGGAACACCCCGCCGCCGGCGAGGGCGAACACGAGGTAGTGCGTCGGGTAGCCGAAGAAGGGTGCCACCAGCGCCACGAGGAGGATCCAGCCTCCCATCCAGATCGCGGGCCGAGCCTGCCAGATGCCGCCCGCGATGACGTACATGATGCCGACGAAGATGGCCGATGCCGTCGGGTAGTAGATGTTCGCGAGCCCGGGCGGCATGCCGTTGCGGATGAGCGCGGTGCCGAACACGACGATCGCGAGGAAGCCGACCGCCCACATCGAGCCGTAGACGGTGCCGGTGAACGACGAGGCCGGAGACGAGCGGATGCCCCGGCCGCTGCGCACGCCGAGCACGGCCGTGGCCGCCAGCGCGCCGACCATCAGCACGATGAAGGTCGTCACGGCGAACGGCAGCGGGATCGACACCGCCGGCTCCGCCCCGTCGATCAGCCACAGCAGGCCGAACCCGACGAACCATGCGACGCCCCACGCGCCGAGGATCGGGGGCACGGATGCCGCCATCCGGCGACCCACGCGATCCTGCTCGGCGCGCACGAGTTCGAGGGCGGCCGCGGCGTCGCGCGGTTCGTCGTCGCCGTCGGGGTCGTGTTCGAGGCGTCGTCCGGACATACCTACTTTGTAATGCAAAGCTGTTTGCGAGTCAATGCCCGATTCTGGGCGGAGTCCTCGGAACGCGACGGGCGGGATACGATCGAAGGCTGTGTCCTCCCCCGAACCGATCATCTCGTTCCCGCCGGAGCTGCCCGTCAGCGCCGCACGGGACGAGATCGCGCGCGCGATCCGCGACCATCAGGTCGTGATCGTCGCCGGAGCCACCGGCTCGGGCAAGACCACGCAGCTGCCGAAGATCTGCCTCGAGCTCGGCCGAACCTCGATCGCCCACACCCAGCCGCGGCGCATCGCGGCCCGCACGATCGCCGAGCGGGTCGCCGAAGAGCTGCGGGTGCCGCTCGGCACCACCGTCGGCTACAAGGTGCGCTTCACCGACAAGGTGTCGCCAGACACGCGCGTCGCGCTGATGACCGACGGCATCCTCCTCAACGAGATCCACCGCGACCGGCTGCTGCGCCGCTACGACACGATCATCGTCGACGAGGCGCACGAGAGGTCGCTCAACGTCGACTTCCTGATCGGCTACCTCACCCGCATCCTTCCCCAGCGCCCCGACCTCAAGGTGATCGTCACGAGCGCGACGATCGATCCCGAGAGCTTCGCGAAGCACTTCGCGTCTCGCGATGGCACTCCCGCCCCGATCATCGAGGTGTCGGGGCGCACCTACCCCGTCGAGGTCAGATACCGGCCGGGCGGCGAGGACGATTCGATCGGCAGAACTCCTCCGGATCGTGACCCTGCGCACCCTGGCGGCGCCGATTCGGCCCCGCGCCCGAAGAATCGGAGGAGTTCTGCAGGAGCCGACGAGGCGGACGACATCGACGCCCTCACCACCGCCCTGCGAGAGCTCGACCGGGAGCCCGCGGGCGACGTGCTCGTCTTCCTTCCGGGCGAGGCCGAGATCCGCGACGCGATGGATGCGGTGCGCGGCATGTATGCGAAGGATGCCGCGCCCACCGAGGTGCTGCCCCTCTTCGGCAGGCTCAGCGCGGCCGAGCAACACCGCGTGTTCGAGCCGTCGGCCGTCGCGGGCGTGCGGCGGCGTGTGATCCTCGCCACGAACGTCGCCGAGACGAGCCTCACGGTTCCCGGCATCCGGTACGTGGTCGACACGGGCACCGCGCGCATCTCGCGCTACAGCAACCGCTCGAAGATCCAGCGCCTGCCGATCGAGGCGATCTCGCAGGCCTCGGCGCAGCAGCGCTCCGGACGCGCGGGGCGCACGGCGCCGGGCATCGCGATCCGCCTCTACGCCGAGGACGACTTCGCGCGCCGCCCCGAGTTCACCGAGCCCGAGATCCTGCGCACGAGCCTGGCAGCGGTCATCCTGCAGATGCTGGCGCTCGGCTTCGGCGACATCGACGCGTTCCCGTTCCTCACTCCGCCCGACTCGCGAGGTGTGAAGGCGGCGTTCGATCTGCTCGTCGAGCTCGGCGCGGTGAACGTGCCGCAGCGCGGGGGCGAGGCCGCCGGATCGAGTGCCGCCGCAGGCGGTGTATCGAGATCATCCGGCCCCCGTCTCACCGACCTCGGGCGCGAACTCGCGCGCCTGCCGATCGACCCGCGCTTCGCGCGCATGCTCGTCGAGGCCCGCCGCACCGGCGTGCTGCGCGACGTGCTCGCGATCGTCGCCGGCATGTCGATCCAGGACGTGCGCGAGCGCCCCGAGGATCGCCGCGACGAGGCCGACCGGCTGCACGCGCGGTTCACCGATCCGACCAGCGACTTCCTGTCGCTCCTGAACCTGTGGAACCACCTGCAGGAGCAGCAGGCACAGCTGGGCTCGAGCGCCTTCAGGCGCCTGTGCCGCGCCGAGCACCTCAACTACGTGCGGGTGCGCGAGTGGGCCGACGTGCACCGGCAGCTGTCGCAGCTCGTGCGCGCGCCGCGCGATCAGGAGACGACCACGGCAGATCCGGATGCCGTGCACAAGGCGATCCTGTCGGGACTGCTGTCTCACATCGGCGTGCTCGACGCGCGCACGATCAACCCGCCGAAGGATCGCCGCGCCCCGGCGGACCGGCCCGGAGGCGGGCGTCCCGCGCGCGGCGAATACGTCGGCGCGCGCGGCGCGCGGTGGGCGGTCTTCCCCGGATCGGGCCTGCGCAAGAAGACCCCTTCCGCGGTCATGGCCGCCGAGCTCGTCGAGACGAGTCGCCTGTTCGCCCGCACGGTCGCCGCGATCGACCCGGCATGGGCCGAAGACCTCGCGGGCGATCTCGCGAAGCGCTCGCTGAGCGAGCCGCACTGGTCGAAGTCGGCGGGTGCGGCATCCGCCTACGAGAAGGTGACGCTGTTCGGCGTCGAGATCGTGCCCCGGCGGCGCGTGCAGCTGTCGCGCTTCGACCGGCCGTTCGCCCGCGAGCTGTTCGTGCGGCACGCGCTGGTCGAGGGCGATTGGGAGCCGCCGGGCGACAAGCGCCTGACCGCGTTCGAGCGGCGCAACCTCGAACTGCGTCGGCGCCTCGAGAAGGTCGAGGAGCGCGAGCGGCGCCGCGACATCCTCGTCGGCGACGAGGCGGTGTTCGCGTTCTACGACGCGCGCATTCCCCGCGACGTCTTCGACGCGCGCTCGTTCGAGACCTGGTGGAAGGATGCGCAGGCCCGCACGCCGCGCCTGCTCGACATGAGCGAGGCCGACCTGCTCGACGAGTCGGCGCGGTCCGACGAGCGCGACTTCCCGGCGCGGTGGCGGCAGGGCGACCAGGTGCTCTCGCTGGCGTACCGGTTCGAGCCCGGCGCGCCCGACGACGGGGTGACTGCGGTCGTGCCGCTGGCGCTTCTTGCCCAACTGCGTCCCGACGGGTTCGACTGGCAGGTGCCGGGCATGCGTGACGAGCTCATCACCGGCCTGCTGCGCGCGCTGCCGAAGGCGATCCGCCGGCATGTCGTGCCCGCGGCCGACTGGGCCGCGCGCTTCTCGGAAGAACTCCGCGGCCAGGGGCCCGAATCCCACGACGGGATGCCGCCGCTCCCGCTGCGCGAGGCGCTCGCCGCCCGCATCCAGCGCATCGCGAACCAGCCGGTGATCGCCGCCGACTTCGACCTGGAGCGCGTGCCCGGTCACCTGCGCATGTCGTTCCGCGCCGTCGACGAACGCGGTCGAGCGGCAGGCTCGGACCGCGACCTGACCGCGCTGCAGGACCGCCTCGCCGGGCGCGCCCGCACCTCGGTGGCACGCGCGGTCGAGCGATCAGTCCGAGGGGGCGGGGTCCCGCCCCGCGGGCCGCTGAGCGCACCGGGCACCGGCGCGCTCCCCACCCCCCGCGGGGCGTCGAGCGAGCACAGCGAGACGAAACGACAGGGCCTGGCCGCGGCCTTCACCGAGCGCACCGGCCTCACCGAGTGGACGTTCGAGGATCTGTCCGAGGTCGTCGACACGAAGGTCGCCGGCGGCGTGGTGCGCGGCTACCCCGCGATCGTCGACGACGGCTCTTCGGTCGCGCTGCGCATCGAGTCGACGCCCGAGTCAGCGGCATCCGCCACCCGCGCGGGCGCGCGACGGCTCTTGCTGCTCGCGGTGCCCTCCCCCGCGGCGTACGTGCTCGAACACCTCACCTCGGCTGAGAAGCTGGCCCTCGCCGCGTCGCCGTACCCGTCGGCGAAGGCGCTCATCGAAGACGCCCGGCTCGCCGTCGCCGACGCGGTGATCGACCGCACCGCTCCTGGCGGGGTCATCCGCGCCCGCGCCGTGTTCGAGGCCGTGCGCGACGCGTTCTCGGCGGCGGTCGTCGACGAGTCGTTCGCCGCGGTCTCACTCGCCGCCCGCATCCTCGCCCTCGCCCGAGAGGCCGAGCGGGCGATGCGGTCGCAGAACTCGCTGACCCTGCTCGCGGCGCTCGGAGACGTGAAGGCGCAACTGGGCGGGCTCGTGTTCCCGGGGTTCGTGTCGCGCACCGGGCTCGCGCGTCTCGCGCACGTGCCGCGCTACCTGCAGGGCGCGCTCGAGCGCATCAACGCGCTCTCGGACAACCCGGGCCGTGACCGTCAGCGACAGACCGAGTTCGAGCGCGCGGCCGCGCAGTACACGGATGCCGGCGGCACGATCCCGCCCGCACCGGATGCTCCCGCACACCTCGTGCGTGTGCGGTGGCTGCTCGAGGAGTACCGCGTGAGCCTGTTCGCCCAGCGCCTCGGCACCGCCGAGCCGGTCTCGCTGCAGCGCATCGCGAAGGCGCTCACCGAGCGCTGAATGCGGCCCAGGTCGGCCCGGCAGAGGAGTCGAACCGTCACTGCCGACGCGGTGGTCGTCCGATGGCGCCGCTGCGTGCGGCGACGCTCGCAGTCCGGCGGTATCGTCAGCGCTCGACCGGGTTCGTCGGGTCGGCGCTCCACGCCGACCACGAACCGACGTACAGCCCCGCGTCGATCCCGATGGCCGCCAGCGCGAAGACGATGGCGGATGCCGCGACGCCGCCGCCGCAGTAGGCGCCGATGTCTGCTCCGCCGGTCACGCCGAGCTCTTCGGCCCACACGCGCAGCGCGTCGTCGTCGATGAGCAGGCCATCACGGAAGAGGCCGGATCCTGGTGCGTTGACCGCGCCCGGAATGCGCCCCGCCTCGAAGGCCGATGCGGGGCGGGCGTCGACGAGCACGCCCGAGGCTCCGAGCTCGCGCGCCGCCGACGCGTCCAGCGTTCGCGCGCCTGGGATGGACCACACGCGCACGTCGTGGCCGCGCGGATCGTCGCCGTACGCCTCGGCAGCGTCTGCGGCATCCGTGTGCGCCTGAGCGTGCCGGCCCCACACCGAGGCGCCCCCGTCGAGCACGCGCACATCCGAGACGCCCGCGGCGCGAAGCACGAACCACGCGCGGGTCGCGACGGTCACGTCCTCGGGTGTGCTCGCGGCGACCACGACGGGTGTCGTCGGGTCGATCCCCCAGCGGCGCAGAGTGTCGGCGAGCGCGTCGCCCCGCGGCAGCGGAAAGCGCCCGCCCTCGGCCGTCGGCGGGCCGGCGAGATCGCGGCCGAGAACCGCGACGCGAGCTCCCGCGATCGTTGCGGGAGCATCCTCGTCGCCGCGGCGCGCTTCGACGACCACGACGTCAGACGCGCGCACATCCGACGAAGAGACGAGCACCGCGTCGCGCGCGGTGCTCAGTGAGATATCGGGCATAGCGGCAGGCTAGCGACCGGGCGACGATGCCGGCGCACCGTGTCGGGATATTGCCCCCGGTTGCGCCGCGTTTCGGCGACACCGGCCTCAGGCACGGGCTCCGGGCCCGTATGAGCCCGGGGATCACGCCCCTGGCGCCGGTCGTCGGGCAGCCGGGACCGCGGTCCTCGCGGCGCTAGCGTAAAGACCATGCCCCACGCGATCGTCTACACCGAGTTCGGCGCACCCGAGGTGCTCACCCTCGTCGAGATCGAGGCGCCGCCGCCCGGGCCGGGCGAGGTCGCCGTGGCCGTCGAGGCGGTCGGCGTGAACCCGATCGACGGCAAGCTGCGCAGCCGCGTGCGGCCCTCGCCCGACATCACCGCGCCGCGCCGCATCGGCACCGACGCCGCGGGAGTCGTCACCGCGCTCGGCGAGGGCGTCGAGGGACTGCGCGTCGGCGACCTCGTGGCCGTGTTCGGCGCGCCCGGCGCGTACGCCACCGACCTCGTCGTGCCCGCCTCGCACGCCCACCGGCTCCCGCCGCTCGTCACGGCGGCGGAGGGCGCGGCGATCGGCGTGCCGGTGGGGACCGGCTACCAGGCCCTGCGCTCGCTCGATGTCGGCACGGGCGACACGCTGCTCGTGCACGGCGGATCCGGCGCGGTCGGCCAGGCGATCATCCAGTTCGCGACGCTGTGGGGTGCGAAGGCGATCGCGACCTCGTCCGCGCGTCGGGCAGGCCGCGTCCGCGCGCTCGGCGCGACGCCCGTCGCCTACGGACCGGGCCTGGCAGACCGCGTGCGCGCGCTCGCCCTGCACGGCGTGACGGTCGCGATCGACGCGGCCGGAACCGATGAGGCCCTCGACGTCTCGGCCCTGCTGGTCACAGACCGCGCGCGGGTCGCGACGCTCGTGAGAGGGGCGGATGCCTCGGCCCGCGGCATCCGTGCTTTCGGCGGCGGCTCGCCCGAGCCGCTCACCCCGCAGCAGCTCGCGTGGCGCGCCGAGGCGATGCCGGTGGTGCTGGCCCTGCTCGCGGCCGGGCGCTTCTCGATCGAGATCGGACCGACGCTGCGGCTCGCCGAGGCGGCGGAAGCGCATCGGCTGCTGGAACAGGGCGGCGTCGACGGCAAGATCGTGCTTGTGCCGTAGCGAAACGCGTGGACACACTCGTCGTTCGCACGGCGCCCGCAGCGCGATGATGGGACCATGACGACGTCCGAGCCCGCCAACCCCGGCTTCGCCACCCGGCAGGTGCAGTCCGGCTTCACCACGGCGATCGCGCAGAACACCGCGGTCGCCCCGATCTACCAGACCACCGCGTACGAGTTCGCCTCGCTCGCCGACGCTCGCGACCTGTTCGCGCTGCGCAAAGCCGGCAACCTCTACAGCCGCAACGCCAGCCCGACCCAGCTCGTGCTCGAGGAGCGCGTCGCCGCGCTCGAGGGCGGACGCGCCGCCGCGGCGGTCGCCAGCGGCCAGGCCGCCGTCGCCGTGACCCTTCTCGCGCTCGCCAAGAAGGGCGAGCACGTCGTCGCGGCGCGCCAGCTCTACGGCGGCACGGTCGACCTGCTGCAAGAGACCTTCGCCGACTGGGGCATCGAGGTGACCTTCGTCGACCAGGACGACCTCGACGCCTGGCGCGCGGCGGTGCGCCCCGAGACCCGCGCACTGTTCGCGGAGTCGATCACGAATCCCATCGCGCAGGTGCTCGACATCCGCGCCGTCGCCGACATCGCGCACAACGCCGGCGTGCCGCTCATCATCGACAACACGGTCGCCACCCCCGCCCTCGTGCGTCCGGGCGAGCACGGCGCCGACATCGTCGTGCACTCGGCGACGAAATACCTCGGCGGCCACGGCACCTCGATGGGCGGCATCGTCGTCGACCTCGGCACGTTCGACTTCGGCGCCGAGCCCGACCGCTGGCCGCAGCTCACCAAGCCGTACGCGCGCGTGGGCGACATCGTGCTGTGGGACCGCTTCGGCCCCAACGGCTTCGCGCTGGTCGCTCTCATCAAATCGAAGTACGTGCACGATCTCGGCCCGTCGATCTCGCCCTTCAACGCGTTCCAGATCCTGCAGGGCGTCGAGACCCTCGACCTGCGCATGGCGCGGCACAGCGCGTCCTCGCTCGAGATCGCCCGGTTCCTCGACGCCCACCCCGCCGTCGCCCGCGTGCACCACCCGCTGCTCGAGACCTCGCCCTGGAACGCCCTGGCCCGTCGGTACCTGCCGCGGGGCGCGGCATCCGTCTTCGCCTTCGATCTGGTTCCCACCCCAAACGCCCGAGCCGATTGGGATCTCGTGCAGCGGGTCGTCGACGGCCTCGACGTGGTGAAACTCGTCGCCAACATCGGCGACGCCCGCAGCCTCGTCGCGCACCCGGCGTCGATGACCCACAGCCACCTCTCGCCCGCGCAGTTGGCCGAGTCGCTCATCACCCCGACGACGATCCGCCTCTCGATCGGCCTGGAAGACCCCGCCGACATCGTCGCCGACCTCGCCCGGGCGCTCGACGCCGCCGGCTGACCCGTTGCCGGCGCCGGTCGCGCCGAGGGGCCGGTGAACGGATGCCCCGCCCGCGCGCCCCGCCGGATCGCTACGCTCGGGAAGCATGACGACCCCTGAAAAAGGCCTGCGCTGGGGCATCCTCGCCGCGGGCGGCATCGCCTCGCTCTTCACGAAAGACCTGCGCACCGCCGGCCTCGACGTCGCCGCCGTCGGCGCTCGCCGCCCGGGGGCGGCCGCCGAGTTCGCGGCACGGTTCGGCATCCCGCACGCGCACGAGTCGTACGAGGCGCTCGCAGAAGATCCCGACGTCGACATCGTGTACGTCGCCACGCCGCATCCGCAGCACGCCGCGAACGCGATCCTCGCGCTCGAGCACGGCAAGCACGTGCTGGTCGAGAAGCCCTTCACGCTCAACGCGGCCGAGGCCGCCCGCGTGCGCGACGTCGCCCGCGAGCGCGGGCTGCTGGCGATGGAGGCGATGTGGACGCGGTACCTGCCGCATATGGTCCGCATCCGCGAAATCCTCGCCGCCGGCACGCTCGGCGACGTGCGGGCGGTGTTCGCCGACCACACCCAGCGCATCTCGTCCGATCCGCTCCATCGCATCAACGCGCTCGAACTCGGCGGCGGGGCCCTGCTCGATCTCGGGATCTACCCGATCTCGTTCGCGTGGGACGTGCTCGGCGCGCCCCTCACCATCGCCTCGGCCGCGCACCTGGGCCAGACGGGCGCCGACAACGAGGTCGCCACCATCTTCACGCACGCAGGCGGCGCGATCTCGACGTCGATCTCGGCGTCTGGCTCGGCGGGACCGAACACCGCTCACATCGTCGGCGTCGACGCGCGCATCGACATCGACCGGGTCTGGTACAACGCGACCTCGTTCCGCGTCACCGCTGCAGGCGGCACGGTGCTCGAAGACTACGTGTCCGAGGTCGAGGGGCGCGGCATGCAGTACCAGGCGATCGCGGCCGAGGGCATCATCGCGGCGGGACGCACCGACAGCGACCTGCTGCCGATCGACGAGACCGTCGCGATCATGGGCACCCTCGACGAGGTCAGGCGCCAGATCGGGCTGCGCTACCCGTCGGAGGCGAACTGATGGCCGAGGGCACGCCGCGCGTGGCAGTCTACCTCGACTTCGACAACATCGTGATGTCGTGGTACGACCGCGTGCACGGGCGCAACGCCTACTCGCGCGATCGGCAGCGCATCGCCGGGGCCCCGACCGACCCCGAGGTCGCCGACCGCCTCGCCCGAGCGACCGTCGACGTCGGCGCGATCATCGACTACGCGGCATCCTTCGGCACCCTCGTGCTCACCCGCGCGTACGCCGACTGGTCGGCACCGGTCAACTCCGAGTACCGGTCGCAGCTGGTCGCGCGCGCCGTGGACCTCGTGCAGCTGTTCCCCGCGGCCGCGTACGCCAAGAACGGCGCCGACATCCGGCTCGCCGTCGATGCCGTCGAGGACATGTTCCGCCTGCCCGACCTCACGCACGTCGTGATCGTCGCGGGCGACAGCGACTACGTGCCGCTCGCCCAGCGCTGCAAGCGCCTCGGGCGCTTCGTGGTCGGGGTGGGGGTCGCCGGCTCCACCGCCAAGTCGCTCGCGGCCGCGTGCGACCAGTTCGACTCCTACGACGCGCTGCCAGGGGTGGCGCCGGCCCCGCAACAGGCGCAGGAGGCAGAGAAGAAGGATGCCTCGGCCCCGCGCCGCCGCACGAAGAAGCCGTCGACCGACCCGACCGAGGACCTGCTCGAGCGCGCCCTGCGGCTTGAGAGCGACAAGGAGGGCTCGGACTGGCAGCACGCCTCGGCTGTGAAGAGCCTCATCAAGCGCCTCGATCCGTCCTTCAGCGAAAAGGCGCTCGGGCACAAGAGCTTCTCGGAGTTCGTCAAGGCCCATCCCTCCGTCGCCGAGGTCGACGAGTCCGGCAACATCGTGCAGATCCGCCTCGTGGCCGACCGGCGCTGACCGTCCGCGCGGCCGGGAAGGGGCATCCGTCGCCTTTCTCCCCGTGGATTCCCACGAGCCTCGAATATGCGCCTTCGGGTACAGTGGCGATGTGGTAGGCCGGAACACTCCCCCCGGCTCGCAATCCTCACTGAGAGAGGCGAACCGGGCGCGCATCGTCGACTCGCTCAAGCGCAGCGGGCGGTTGACGCAGATCGAGCTGGCCGGCAGCACGGGCCTGTCGCCTGCCACGGTGTCGAACATCGTCAAGGAGCTGACGGCGTCCGGCATCCTGCACACCTCGTTCACGTCGCGCAGCGGCCGCCGCGCGACCCTCGTCTCGCTCGCCCGCGAGGTCGGCCTCGTCGCGGGCGTGCACTTCTCGACCCGGCAGCTGCGCATCGCGATCGCCGATGCCACCCGCACGACGGTCGCCGAGACGGTGATCCCGCTCGCCCCCGGGCATCGCCACGACGCCGAACTCGACCGGCTGAGCATCCTGCTGTCCGAGATGCTCGAGTCGCTCGGCCGCTCGCTGGGCGACCTGCTCGCCGTCGGCGTGGCACTTCCCGCCCCGATCGACCCGCGCACCGGCATGGTGTCGACCCCCGGGCTGCTGCCCGGGTGGCAGGGCGTCGACGTCGCCGAGAGCCTCAGCGCCCGCATCGGGCGCCCCGCGTACGTCGACAGCGAAGCGAACCTGGGCGGACTCTCCGAAGCCCGCGAAGGAAGCGGGCGCCTCGCCTCGTCGTCGGTGTACATCCGCGTCGGGCACACCATCAGCGCGGGGCTCCTCGTCAACGGCGACCTCTTCCGCGGCGTGAGCGGCAAGACGGGACAGATCGGGCACATGACGATCGACGAGAACGGCCCGATCTGCCGCTGCGGCAACCGCGGGTGCCTGGAGACGTACGCCGGCGGCCCGGCGCTGCTCGCGCTGTTCCCCGAGAGCGAGGGCATGCAGCGGCTGGGCGACCTGCTCGCCGCAGCCGACGCGGGCGTGGGCAGCGCGCTGCGGGTGATCGCCGACGCCGGCCGGCACATCGGCATCGCCGCGGCGAGCCTGTCCAACCTCTTCGACCCCGAACTGATCGTCGTCGGCGGCGAGCTCGCCCAGGCGGGCGAGATCCTGATGGCCCCGATGCGGCACGCGCTGGAGCGGTCGGCGCTGGCCGCGGTGAGCGGTCTGCCCGAGATCGTGGGCGCGTCGTTCGGCGAGTGGGCCGAGACCCGCGGAGCCATCGCGATCGCGCTCGACCACGTGAGCGTCGACGCCGACGTGATCGCCTTCACGGCGTAGAGCGCCCCCGAGCTGCTGAGCCTGCCGTGAGAAGACCCTTCGCCATCGCCATCGTCGCCGCCCTCCTGCTGGGCGTGCTCACCGCGTGCGTGCCCGGGTCGGGCTCGAGCGCGGGGTCGATCGGGCTGCTGCTGCCCGACAAGAAGACCGCCCGCTACGAGACGTTCGACCGCCCCGTCTTCGAGCAGCGCGTCGCCGAGCTGGGCGACTACGACGTGCTCTACGCCAACGCCGACCAGGACGCCGCGAAACAGCAGCAGCAAGCCGAGTCGATGCTCACCGCGGGCGTCGACGTGCTCGTGCTCGACCCGGTCGACGCCAAAGCGGCCGTCACGATCGTGAACGCCGCGAACGCCGAGAGCGTGCCGGTGATCGCCTACGACCGCCTGATCGCCGGCGGTGAGCTGGCCTACTACGTGTCGTTCGACAACCGACGCGTCGGCCAGCTGCAGGCGACCGCCCTGGTCGATGCGCTCGAGGAGCGCGGCACGCCGGATGGCGGCATCCTGATGGTCAACGGCTCCCCCACCGACAGCAACGCCGCGCATTTCCACGAGGGCGCCATGAGCGTGATCGCGCACAGCGGGCTGCGAGTGCTCGCGCAGTACGAGACGCCCGACTGGAGCCCCGACAAGGCGCAGGCATGGGTGGCCGGGCAGATCTCGCAGTTCGGCGACGACATCGCCGGCGTCTACGCGGCCAACGACGGCACCGCCAGCGGTGCGGTCGCGGCCCTGCGCGCCGCGAACGTGTCGCCCTTCCCGATCGTGACCGGGCAGGATGCCGAGCTCACGGCGCTGCAGCGGATCGTGAGCGGCGACCAGTACATGACCGTGTACAAGGCACTCAAGCCGCAGGCCACGCGCGCGGCCGAGGTCGCCGTCGATCTGCTGAACGGGCGCACCGTCACGGGCGAACTCGACGTGGACGGCACGCCCGCGACCCTGCTGGATCCGGTGGCCGTCACCGTGGACGACATTCTCGACACCGTCGTGGCCGACGGCTTCTGGAGCATCTCCGATATCTGCACCCCCGAGTACGAAGCCGCGTGCCGGGCTGCGGGCATTCTGTGACCGCGTCTGTGAGGATGGTCGCGTGAGTACCGCAGGTCCCTCGCGCGCGGGCCGCGCCCGCGAGCGCGTGCTGACGATGCGCGGCATCGGCAAGCACTTCGGCGCGGTCAAGGCCCTCACCGACGTCGACTTCTGGGTCAACGAGGGCGAGGTCGTGGCCCTCGTCGGCGACAACGGCGCGGGCAAGTCGACGCTCGTGAAGGTGCTGGCGGGAGTTCACACGCAGGATGCCGGCACCGTCGAGTTCGACGGCGACGAGGTGACCATCGCCAGCCCCGCCGACTCGCAGGAGCTCGGCATCGCCACCGTCTTCCAGGACCTCGCGCTGTGCGACAACCTCGACGTCGTGGCGAACCTGTGGCTCGGGCGCGAGGTGACCCGCGACGGACGCCTCGACGAGGTCGACATGGAGCAGCGCACCTGGACGCTGCTGCGCGAGCTCGCCGCGAAGATCCCCTCGGTGCGCATCCCGGTGGCGTCGCTGTCGGGCGGCCAGCGCCAGACCGTCGCGATCGCGCGGTCGCTGATCGGCGAGCCGCGCGTGGTGATCCTCGACGAGCCGACCGCCGCGCTCGGCGTCGCCCAGACCGCCGAGGTGCTCAACCTCATCGAGCGCCTGCGCGAGCGCGGGCACGGCGTGGTGCTGATCAGCCACAATATGGCCGAGGTCATGGCGGTGGCCGACCGCATCGTGGTGCTGCGCCTGGGCCGCAACAACGGCGAGTACAACGCCGCCGACGTCACCAGCGAGACGCTCATCGCCGCGATCACCGGCGCGATCGACAACACCGGCGCCCGCCGCCCGCACGCCGCGACGGCCGCTGCCTCGCCCGATCCGGATCCCGAGCCCGAGTCCGCAGCGACGGTGATCCCGCTCACGCCGCGGGACCGCCGGCGCCCGCGCCGCCGGAGCGACTCGTGAGCGGCGACGAGGCTCAGGCGGAGGGACTGCGCGGCTCGGCGCAGCGGCTGTGGGCGCGCATCCGCGGGGGCGACCTCGGCCCCCTCCCGGTGATCGTGGGCCTCGCGGTGATCTGGACCGCGTTCCAGGTGCTCAACCCCGTCTTCCTCTCCAGTCGCAACCTCGTCGACCTCACGATGCAGTGCGCGTCGATCGGCACGATCTCGCTCGGCGTGGTGCTCGTGCTGCTGCTGGGCGAGATCGACCTGTCGGTCGGCTCGGTGTCGGGGCTTTCGGCGGCGATCCTGGCGGTGGGCTTCGTGCAGCTGCAGTGGCCGCTGATCGTCGCGCTGGTGGCCGCTGTGGCGGTCGGATGCCTCGTGGGCCTGCTGTACGGCTTCCTCCACGCCCGCTTCGGCCTGCCGAGCTTCGTGGTCACGCTGGCGGGTCTTCTCGGGTTCCTGGGGCTGCAGCTGTGGGTGCTGGGCGAGACGGGCTCGATCAACATCCCGTTCGACTCGTGGATCGTCCAGTTCGCGCAGCAGTGGTTCCTGCCGCCGTGGGCGTCGTACGCCGTCGCGACGCTCGCCGTCGGGGCGTACACCTGGTCGCTCGTGCGCCGTGCGCGCCGCCGCGCGCGGGCGAACCTCGAGAGCCAGAGCTACCGCGAGATCTCGGTGCGCGCGGGGGTGCTGCTGGCCTGTCTGCTGCTGGCGTCGTGGTACCTGAATCTCTCGCGCGGCGTCGGGGTCATGTTCCTGTTCTTCGTCGTGCTGGTCGTGACCACCCACCTCGTGCTCACCCGCACGAGGTGGGGTCGCGCCGTGTACGCGGTCGGCGGCTCGGTCGAGGCGGCGCGGCGCGCCGGCATCCGTGTCGATCGCATCTACCTCTCGGTCTTCGCGCTGTGCTCGAGCCTGGCGGCCGTGGGCGGCATCATGGCCGCCGCGCGCCTGGCCGCGGCCAATCAGAGCTCGGGCGGCGGCGACACGAACCTCAACGCGATCGCCGCGGCCATCATCGGCGGTGCGTCGCTGTTCGGCGGGCGCGGAACGGCGTTCGCGGCCCTGCTCGGAGTGTTCGTCATCCAGTCGATCTCGTCGGGGCTGACCCTGCTCAACCTGAACTCGTCGGTGCAGTTCATGGTGACCGGCGCGGTGCTCGCGCTGGCCGTGATCGTGGACTCGATCTCGCGTCGCACGCGCGCCGCGACGGGTCGGGCCTGATCGAATCGTTTCGTTCCTGAATTCAGGCCGCGAACGCCCATCGGCGGAGACCAAAGCGTTATGTTCAAGACTTGACGCCAACGTCATCCGACGTTGAAGATCGTCATGACGCGACATGCACCATGTCTCGCGATCGCGATTCGACGACGAAAGGCGAATGATGAAGAAGTCATCACTGCTCGCTGTGGCCGCACTCAGCGGCACGGCGGCGCTCCTGCTAGCCGGCTGTGCCGGCAACGGCGGCGGCGACTCCACCGACGGCGGCGACGCCGCCAGCACCCGCGCGTGCGTGATCCTGCCCGACGCGGCCTCGTCGCCGCGCTGGGAGAACTTCGACCGCAAGTACCTCGAAGACGGCCTGACCGCAGCGGGCTTCGAGGTCGACATCCAGAACGCCCAGGGCGACGTCAACAAGTTCTCGACCATCGCCGACCAGCAGCTCACGCAGGGCTGCGGCGTGATGCTGCTCGTGGACTACCAGGGGGCCGCCGAGGCCGTCGCCGCCAAGGCGTCCGCCGAGGGCATCCCGGTCATCGCCTACGACCGTCCGTTCGCGGGCGCCGACTACTACGTGTCGTTCGACAACGTCGAGGTCGGTCGTCTGCAGGGCCAGACCGTGCTCGACGGCCTCGAGGCCAAGGGCGTCGCCCCGGCCGACGCGGTCGTCGTCTACATCGGCGGCGACCCGACCGACGGCAACGCCGCGATGTTCCACGACGGAGCGGTCGAGGTCATGGAAGCCGCCGGCATCACGCCTGCGGCCGAGCCTCCGGGGGCGTGGGACCAGGCGAAGTCGCAGACGAACTTCGAGCAGGCGCTGACCTCGCTCAACGGCAAGGTCGACGGCGTGTGGGCGGCCAACGACACCAACGCCGCGGGCGTCATCAAGGTGCTGCAGGACAACAACCTCGGAGGAGTCGCTGTCTCCGGCCAGGACGCCAACGTCGCGGGCCTGCAGAACATCCTCGGCGGCTGGCAGACCGCGACGGTCTACAAGCCGGTGAAGCTCGAGGCCGAGGCCGCCGTCAAGGTGGCAGTCGCCCTCCTCAGCGGTGAGGACGTCCAGACCGACGCCACACTCGACGACGGCACGCCCTATGTGCAGGTCACGCCGGTCCTGGTCGGACCCGACGAGGTCAACGACGTCGTCAGCGCCGGAGACGCGCCGTTCGACGAGGTCTGCACCGGGACCATCCCCGACCTGACCAACCCCGACACGCAGGTCGAGCTCGCCACGCTGTGCGAGGCGCACGGCGTCGTCGAGCCGTAGGAACGCATCGACGAGGGAGCGCCGCGTCAGTCTTGACGCGGCGCTCCCGCACGATCCGCCGCGTGATGCGGCAGGCCGGGTCCGCCGCTCGTCGGGTCCGGTTGGCCGCCGGTCTGCGATGCGGGTCTTCGTCAACGATCGCAAGGAAGCGAGCATGTCAGACACACTCACTGCAAGTGCAACGGAGCCGATCATCGAGTTGATCGGCGTGAAGAAGTCCTTCGGCCCGGTGAGCGTCCTCAAGGGCGTCGACCTCAAGGTCTACCCGGGCAAGGTCACCGCCCTGGTGGGCGACAACGGCGCCGGCAAGTCCACCCTCATCAAGGGCCTCGCCGGGGTGCAGCCCTACGACGAGGGCGAGGTGCGCATCGACGGTGAGCACCGCGACCTCCACGCGCCGCGCGACGCGTCGAGCCTGGGCATCGAGGTCGTGTACCAGGATCTCGCCCTCTGCGACAACCTCGACATCGTCCAGAACATGTTCCTCGGTCGTGAAGAGCTCTCAGCCGGCACGTTCGACGAAGGCCGCATGGAGAAGGACGCCTCCGACACGCTGCGCTCCCTCTCGGTGCGCACGGTGCGATCGGTGAGGCAGAAGGTGTCGAGCCTGTCCGGCGGTCAGCGCCAGACCGTCGCGATCGCCCGCGCCGTCCTCAAGAAGGCGCGCGTGGTCATCCTCGACGAGCCCACCGCCGCCCTCGGCGTCGCCCAGACCGAGCAGGTGCTGAACCTGGTCGAGCGTCTGGCCGCACAGGGCGTCGCGGTCATCCTCATCAGCCACAACCTCGCCGACGTGTTCGCCGTCGCCGACGACATCGCCGTGCTCTATCTCGGACAGTTGGTCGCGCAGATCCCCGTGGCCGAGACCACGCGCGACGACGTGGTGGGTTACATCACCGGCACCAAGACCATGGGGGTCGACATCATCGAGACGTCCACGCTTCGCACCGAGGGAGGGCCGCAATGAGCACCGCCACGACCAAGGCCAGCCCCGACCCCATCGCCGGCGACCTCATCGGCAGCGGGGTCGAAGGCGGCCTCCTCGACCAGGTCCAGGCCTGGTGGCAGCGCGTCCGCTCGGGCGACATGGGAGCCCTCCCCGCCATCGGCGGACTCGTCGTGCTCGGCGTGCTGTTCTCGATCCTGAGCCCGTTCTTCCTCACCGAGCGCAACTTCGCGAACCTGCTCAACCAGGCCGCGACCCTCGTCGTGCTCGGCATGGCCCTCGTATTCGTGCTGCTGCTGGGCGAGATCGACCTGTCAGCGGGCGTCACCGGCGGCGTCGGCATGGCGCTGTTCGTCGTGCTGAACAGCGCCTGGGGCATCCCGTGGCCTCTCGCGCTGCTGATCGGCTTCGGCTTCGGGTTCCTCACCGGCGCTTTGATCGGCTTCTTCGTCGCGAGGGTCGGCATCCCATCGTTCGTCGTGACACTGGGTCTGTTCCTGGGATTCCAGGGTCTGGCCCTCGTGATCATCGGCCCCGGCGGCCTCTACCGCCTGCAGGTGCCCGAGCTCATCGCGATCCAGAACGGCAACCTGCCCCCGTGGGCGGGCTGGGTGATGCTCGCCATCATGATCGTCGTGTCGGCCGCCACCTCGTTCTGGGACCGCGCGCGCCGCACCCGTGCGGGCGTGCCCAACCGTGCGATCTCGCTCGTGTTCATCAAGCTCGCCGTCATCGCGGTGCTCGGCGGCGTGGTCGTGTACGTCCTCAACCAGAACCGCGGCCAGTCCGTGGTCGAGGTCGCGGGCGTGCCGATCATCGTGCCCGTCGTGCTCGTCATCCTGTGGATCGGCACCTTCGTGCTCGACCGCACGAAGTTCGGCCGCTACATCTACGCGATCGGCGGCAACGCCGAGGCCGCACGTCGTTCGGGCGTGAAGGTCCGCTGGATCAAGTGGTGGGCGTTCGTGATCTGCTCGAGCCTTGCCGTCTTCTCGGCGCTGCTCAGCGTGGCGCGCGTCGGCTCGGTCGATGCGACCGTCGGGCGTGACATCGTGCTGTCGGGTGTGGCCGCGGCCGTCGTCGGCGGCGTCAGCCTGTTCGGCGGCAAGGGCCGGCTCATGCACGCGGCCATCGGCGCCCTCGTGATCGCCACGATCACCAACGGCCTCGGTCTGCTGAACCTGCCCGCCGGAATCAACCTGCTCGTGACCGGCGGCGTGCTGATCCTCGCCGCGACGGTCGACGCGCTGTCGCGACTGCGGTCGGGCGGCACAAGGGCGTAGCGAAGGGGAATCGCGCGGAGGCGCCGGGTGTGGAATGCCACGCTCGGCGCCTCGTCCTATCCCGCCGCGGGGCCAGTGGCGCTCAGGTGAGCACCGTCTCCACCCAGGCGGGCACCACCTCGGTCGCGAGCCCCGCGCGGACGACGTCGAACGGGACGGCGCCCGAGGTCGGCTCGAGGTTGAGCTCGACCGTCCGGGCGCCGAAGGCAGAGGCGAGCGCGACGTACCCGGCGGCCGGATAGACGTTGCCCGAGGTTCCGATCGACACGAACACCTCGCATCCGGTGACCGCGCGTTCGATGCGGTCGAGCTCATACGGCAGCTCGCCGAACCAGACCACATCGGGTCGCAGCATCCGCTCCCCGCATGCGGGGCAGGCCGGGGCGTCGACGAGATCCGCGAGCCATCGCGGCCGCGCCCCGCACGAGGTGCACAGCGCGCGGTTCAGTTCGCCGTGCATGTGCACGAGGTTGCGCGTGCCGGCACGCTCGTGCAGATCGTCGACGTTCTGCGTCACGACGAGCACATCGTCGCCGAGCACCTGTTCGAGGCGGGCGAGCGCATGGTGGGCCGCGTTCGGAACGACGGATGCCGTCGCCCGCCGCCGCGCGTCGTAGAAGCGCTGCACCGTGTCGGGGTCGCGCACGAAGGCTTCGGGGGTCGCGACATCCTCGACGCGGCGCCCCTCCCACAGCCCGCCCGCGTCGCGGAACGTCGCAACCCCGCTCTCGGCGGAGATCCCCGCTCCGGTGAGCACGACGATGCGCATGCCCTCCATTCTCCCGCCCGCAGCGCCCTCGGCGCGCTCGTGGGATTCGTGGCGTTCGAGGGTTGCCCAGATCAGGACACGCGGCCCGACACAGGATGATCCGTCGCGAAGCATCCTGCTTCCGGCCACATCCCCTGCTCTCGGCACGCGCCCCCGCACGGATGCCACCGCCGACGACCCCTCCGCGCCAGCAGGCCCCCACCCAGATCAGGACATGCGGCCCCGCACAGGACGATCCGCGGCGAAACGTCCTGCATTCGCGACATCCTCCTGATTTCGACGCGCACAGCACGGAGCACCGCGCACAGCACGGAGGGTCGCGCGCACCGACGGGCGAAGGGCACGAAGCGGCGAAGCCGCCGGCGACGGATGCCGCAGCTCAGCGCAGCAGCGCGCGCAGCGTCTGGATCATGTCGGCGTCGGCGGGAGACTTGTCGGGTCGGTAACCCTTGACCCGCGCAAAGCGCAGGGCGACGCCGCCGGGGTAGCGCGTCGAGCGCTGCACGCCGTCGATCGCGATCTCGACGACGGTCTCGGGCCGCACGTGCACGGCATACGCCGAGCGGTGGGTCTGGATCGTCGGAAAGAAGTCGGTCTGCCACCGCAGCAGTTCGTCGGTGAGGCCCTTGAACGTCTTGCCGACCATCACGAAGCCGCCCGGCTCGCCGAACTCGCCGGCCGCGTCGAGCGCGCCCAGGTGCAGGTTCGACAACTGCCCCGTGCGGCGACCCGACCCCCATTCGACGGCGAGCACGACGAGGTCGTAGGTGAGCACGGGCTTGACCTTGATCCAGCTCTTGCCCCGCCGGCCCGCGGCGTAGGGCGAGTCGATCCCTTTGACCACGACGCCTTCGTGCCCGGCGGCGAGCGCCTCGCGCGACAGTCGCTCGGCGGCGCCGGCGTCGGCCGTCACGATGCCGGGCACGCGCCACGGCCCCGCGACGGCCTCGAGCACGGCCTGCCGCGCGCAGAGCGGCTCGTCGATGAGGTCGCGCCCGTCGGCGTGCAGCACGTCGAAGAACCACGGCCGCAGCACGAACTGCGGTGCCGTCTCGGACCCGAAGCGCGCCATCGTGTCTTGGAACAGCCGCGGACCGCCGTCTTCGTCGAGCGACAGCGTCTCGCCGTCGAGAATGAGCCGCTCAGCCGGAAGCCCCCGCACGATCTCGACGATCTCGGGCACGCGAGCTGTGATGTCGGCGAGGTTGCGCGTATAGACGCGCACGCTGTCGCCGTCGCGATGCACCTGGATGCGGGCGCCGTCGAGCTTGTATTCGACGGATGATCTCGAGACACCTGCCTCGCGAGCACTCGATCCGGCGGCCTCGCCCGCGGTCGCGATCGCCGCGGCCACGGTCGCCGCGGTCGACGCCAGCATCGGCAGCACGGGCCGCCCGACCTCCAGCCCGACGGCGTCGAGCGCACCGGCGGGTTCGGCCAGGGCGATGCGGGCGGTGGCGCCGAGGTCGCCGGCGAGCATCGCGGCGCGGCGGACGGCGGCGGCACCCTGCCCCGACGCCTGCGCGATGGCATCGAGCAGCACGCCCTCGAGCGCTCCGGTGCGCAGTTCGCCGAGGATGACGCGTGCCACGAAGTCCCACTCGCGGGTGGTCGCGCGCGAGGCGAGCGCCTCGAGCGCTCCGCGGCGGGCGGCGACCGAGCCGGCACCGCCCGCGGCCGCGAGTTCGTCGAGCGCCGCGTCGACATCGAGCACCGTCAGCGACGGCACGTCGGCGTGGCGGGTGTCGAGCGCCGACAGGCTGCGCCAGCCCACACCGATGCGCCCCTGCCGCGGGCTCGCGGTCAAAAACCCGACCGCCGGCACGATCTCATCCGGCGCGAGCCGCGACAGCAGCCCCGCGAGGGCCTCGGTCTTGGCGAGGCGCGAACGCGTGCCCGCGACCACGTCGACGGTGCCGACCACCTCCGAGAGCAGCATCCTCGGATTCTCGCACCGACCTCCGACATGCGGGGCGGTGCGAGCGCAGGCGCGGTCACCGTCGACGGATGCCGCGCCACACGTTCCGCAGGGCAGGCTCGAGCGACGGCCATGCGAAGTCGTACCCGGCGCCGGTCAGCACGCCCGGCAGCACCCAGCGGCTCTTGAGCACGAGTTCGGGCTCGGTGCGCAGCGCCCACATCGCGGGTTCGAGCATGACCCGCCACGCGGGGAGCCCGACCGGCATGCCCACGACACGGCGAAGCGTGGCCATGAGCGTGCGGTTGTCGCTCGGCGCGGGCGCTGCGAGGTTGACGGGCCCCTCGATGCCGGGATGGTCGCGCACGAATCGCACGGCGCCGACGACGTCGTCCAGGTGGATCCAGCTGAACCGCTGGCCGCCCTTCGAGCGGTGCCACGGCGCACGCCCGTCGCCGGTCGGCCTGGGGCCGATGCCGCGGTAGCGCCGATGCGAAAACCACCACCCGTCGTACTGCGGGCCGCCGAGCCCGAGTCGGGCGAGCCGGAACAGCATGCCCGTCGCGGGGCCGTCGCCGAGCACGATCGCCATGCGCAGCGCCACGCGTCGCGTCTGCGGCAGCTCACCGGCGAAGAACTCGTCCTCCCACGCGCGGGCGACATCAACCGAGAAGCCGGTGCCGAACTCACCGCCCGTCTCGGTCTGCGGCCGGTCGAGGGCGTAGCGGTAGATCGTCGCCGTGCTCGCGTTCAGCCACAAGGACGGCGGGGACGAGGCATCCGCCACCGCCTCGCGCAGCGCGCGTGTCGTGGCCAGGCGAGATCGCAGGATCTCGTCGCGGTTCGCGTCGGTGTAGCGGCAGTCGACGCTCTTGCCGGCGAGGTTCACGAGCAGATCGGCGCCGTCGACGGCCCGGCGCACCGCGTCGGGGGCGTCCCATCGGGCGTCGGTGCCGTCGCGGCCGATGAGCCGCAGCTCGTAGCCGTCGTCGGCGAGGGCGCGCCGCAAGGCAGTGCCCACGAAGCCGGATGCCCCGGCCAGCGCCGCCACCGGCATCAGCGCTCCCCGCCTCGGAGCACCGGCTCGGCGAGCGGTGCCGCAGCACGGCTCATGCGGCGTTCACCAGGCGCATGTCCTCGGCGAGCGCCGACTGGCAGAAGCAGTCCCCCCAGAACCACACCTCGGCAGCCCCCGCCGCCTCGACGGCCGCGGAACGACTCGGGCCGATTCGGGGAGGGGCTGACGATGTCGCCGACGCAGGTCACCCTCCCACCCTGCCCCAAGGTGTCCGACATCGCGCGCGCATGACGCAGGAGATCCGGCCGAGACACGCCGTCGAGCGAGACTTGAGGCGGCGTGCCGCGGCGATCTTCCTGCGTTGTGCGCGCCGTTGTGCGCGCCGGTGTGCGCCGGTGTGCGGGCCGGTGTGGGCCGGTGCGGCCTGGAACCCTGTCAGCCCAACCGCGCCGCGGCCGCCTCGACGAAGCCGGCGTAGTCGTCGCCTGCGACGATCGCCCGCAGCACGACCTCGTCGACGGCGGCACGATACCGACGGATGCCTGGGCCGAACCCTTCCGGTCGCAGCACGGTGTCGCCGGGGCGGATGCCCAGGCGCGCGAAGTTCGCCGCATAGGAGGGGTAGCCGCCGTACCTGTCTGCCTCCGCCTCCAGGGCGGAAACGGCGGCGGGGTCGACGGCCGTGCGCACGTACAGTGCGACGTGGGCGTCGGGTGAGAGCTCGTGGGCGGTCGCGGACTGGGCGGCCGCGGCATCCGGCGTCAGCCAGCTCAGAAGCGGGCCATCGGCGTCTGTCGCCGCCAACGCGCGCATCTTCGGGCCCAGTGCGCCCACCAGCACGCGCACCCGCGTCTGGTCGCGCAGCACCCCGACGGCCTCGCGCACGCGCGCGAGCGCACCCACGCCGCCCGAGCCCGAGCCGATGCCGAGCACCGTGCGCTCCTGCGGCAGCGCGCGCACCGCGTCGACGAGCGAGCGCGCCGGCCGCCGATCGACCGGCACGACGCCCGTCGCCAGCACCAGCGTGTCGGTCACAGCGGCCGCGGCCGCCAGCGCGGCGAGCGAGTCGCCGCCAGGGGCGTCGTTCACCCAGAGGGCGTGGAAGCCGGCGGATTCGACGACGGCGGCGATGTGGGCGATGGCGGCCGGGCCGAGGGCCCCGGCGACGCCGATCGAGACGAGGGCTTCAGGCATGCATCGAGCATGCCCGGTGCACGGCGAGGGCCGCCACCCGACACGGTGACGGCCCTCGAGAAGGTCGGTCAGGCGGCGTGCGTCAGCACGGCCTTCGACATCACGGTGAGGTCGCCTGCCGAGGCATCCACCGTCACCGCTCCCCCATCGACGAGCGCACCCGTGACGAACAGGTCGGCGATGCGGTCGTCGACCTCGCGCTGGATCAGCCGGCGCAGCGGCCGGGCGCCGTACTCGGGCTCGTAGCCGTGCTCGGCGAGCCACTCGGTCGCGGCATCCGTCACCTCGATGGTCACCTCGCGACGCGCCAGACGCGCCGCCGTGGCGCCCAGCATGAGCCGCACGATCTCGCGCAGCTGCTCGCGGTCGAGCTTGCGGAACAGCACGATCTCGTCGATGCGGTTGAGAAACTCCGGACGCATCGCCTCGCGCAGCTTGCCGAAGACGCGGTCGCGGAGGTCCTTCTCGCTGCCGAACCCGGTCGACCCGCCGCCGTCGGCGATGAAGCCGATCGCTCCGGCGCGCGAGGCCAGGAACTCGCTGCCGAGGTTCGAGGTCATGACGACCACGGTGTTGCGGAAGTCGACCGTGCGACCCTGCCCATCGGTGAGTCGTCCGTCGTCGAGCACCTGCAGCAGCAGGTTGAAGACGTCGGGGTGGGCCTTCTCGATCTCGTCGAACAGCACGATCGAGTACGGGTTGCGCCGCACGCGCTCGGTGAGCTGGCCGGCCTCGTCGTAGCCGACGTATCCCGGAGGGGCGCCCACCAGGCGCGACACGGTGTGACGCTCGCCGAACTCGCTCATGTCGAAGCGGATGACGGCGGTGTCGTCGTCGAAGAGGCTCGCCGCGAGGGCCTTCGCCAGTTCGGTCTTGCCCACGCCCGTGGGGCCGAGGAACAGGAACGACCCGACCGGCCGGCGCGCGTCGCCCATGCCGGTGCGGTTGCGTCGCACGGCCTTCGCGACGGCGGCCACCGCGTCGTCCTGCCCGATCACGCGATCGTGCAGCTCGGATTCGAGGGTGGCGAGCCGCTCGCGCTCAGTCTCGGTGAGGCGGTTGACCGGGATGCCGGTGGCGCGGCTGATCACGGCAGCGATCTCGGGCTCGCCGACCACCGCGTCGCCACGGGTCGCCGCGCCGGCGGCGGTGGCCTCGTCGAGCCCTGCCTGCACGGCCGCGATCTCGTCGCGGATGCGGGATGCCTCCTCGTAGTGCTCGGCTGAGACGGCGGCGTTCTTGTCGGCCTCGAGGGTCGCCAGGCGCTCGATGAGCGCCGACACGTCGACCGTGACACCGAGCTTCAGCCGCAGACGCGCGCCGGCCTGGTCGATCAGGTCGATCGCCTTGTCGGGCAGCACGCGCTCGGTGAGGTATCGGTCGCTGAGCTCGACGGCGGCGCGCAGGGCCGCGTCGGTGTAGGTCACCGCGTGGTGGTCGGCGTAGGCAGGCGCGAGTCCGCGCAGGATCAGCACGGCGTCTTCGATCGACGGCTCGCCCACCTTGACCGGCTGGAACCGGCGCTCGAGGGCCGGGTCCTTCTCGATCGTGCGGTATTCCTTGAGCGTCGTGGCGCCCACCAGGTGCAGGTCTCCGCGCGCGAGGCGGGGCTTGAGGATGTTGCCCGCGTCCATCGCACCGTCGCCGCCGGCACCGGCGCCCACGACCGTGTGCACCTCGTCGACGAACACGATCAGCTCGCCCTTGAGCGATGCGATCTCGTCCATCGTCTTGGTGAGGCGCTCCTCGAAGTCGCCGCGGTAGCGCGTGCCCGCGAGCATCGCGGCAAGGTCCAGCGCGACGACGCGCTTGCCGCGCAGCTGCTCGGGCACGGCATCGGCCACGATCGCCGCGGCCAGGCCCTCGACGATCGCGGTCTTGCCGACGCCCGCCTCGCCGATGAGCACGGGGTTGTTCTTGGTGCGGCGGCTGAGGATCTCGATGGTCTGCTCGATCTCATCGCCGCGGCCGATGACCGGGTCGAGCTGGCCCGCCTTCGCGAGGGCCGTGAGGTCGGTGCCGAACTTCTCGAGCATGGGGGTGTCGGATGCCGCGTCCGCGGTGTCGTCGACGGGTGCGGCGCTGGGCGCCACAGTCTCGCGCACGCCCTGCGTGAGCGCCTCGGCGGTGACTCCCGCCTCGGCGAGCACGCGACCGGCGGGGGTGTCCTGGGCGAGCACGAGCGCGAAGAAGAGGTGCTCGGGGTCGATGTAGGTCGAGCCGGACGACCGGGCGACCTGGAAGGCGTGAAACAGCGCCCGCTGCACGGAGGCGGTGACGACGGCCCCGTCGACGTCGGCGGCGGGACCGGTCGCGGGCAGCCCCTCGTCGGCGCTGCGCGCGATCGCGCCCGGATCGGCGCCGATCCGGGCGACGGCTTCGCGCACGGGGGCTTCTCCCACGATCACGCGCAGCACGTGCAGGGCGTCGAGCTCCTGCTGGCCGCGGCCCAGTGCGAACTGGCCGGCGCGGCGCAGCAGCTCCTGCGTGCGCGCGCTCAGGAAGCGGCTGAGGTCGATCGAGCGCTGCGCGCGCGCCCGCTCGCCGGCGAGGTACCGCGCCAGGAACTCGTCGAACGAGCCGCCGGTGGGAGTCGTGTCTTCAGGCATCGATGGCCTCCTGCTGAACTTGAGTCAAGGTCTGTCAAGTCTATGAACTTGAGCGACCACGTATCAACTTAAACGGCGAGAGACCGAGGGTATTCCCAGGCACGACGACGGATGTCGCAGCCCCGGCGTAGCTTCGGCGGTGCGACGCGGATCCGGCCCGCCGCACAAGCGATCAGGAGGCAGAGCGATGGACTGGAAGATCGAGCTCATCTACGTCCCGGTGACCGATGTCGATCGGGCCAAGGACTTCTACGTGAAGATCGGCTTTCACGCCGACCACGACCACACGCCGTTCGACGGCCTGCGGTTCGTGCAGCTGACTCCCCCGGGTTCGGCGTGCTCGATCGCCTTCGGCACCGGTCTCGGCGTCGACCTCGAGCCGGGCAGGCAGAACACGATCCAGGTCGTCGTGCCCGACGCCGACGAGGCGCTCGCGCATCTGCGCGGCCTGGGCGTCGAGGCAGACGGCGTCGACGAGCAGGCGTGGGGCCGGTTTGTGAGCTTTCCCGACCCCGACGGCAACCGCTGGACGCTGCAGCAGCTGCCGCCGCGCGACTGAGCGGCAGTTCGTGCTCGCCGCCCGGAAAGGCGAAGGGCCCCCGAGACCGGCTCGTCGTGGGGCCCTTGCGAAGCAGCGGAGCCGCGCCGTTCAGGCCGCGGACCACCCGCCGTCGCTTGCCAGGACGACGCCGTTGACGTTCACGCCGTCGTCCGAGAGCAGAAAGGTGATGGATGCCGCGAGAGCCTCGGCCTCGGCGGCGTCCGGCAGGATCGCCATCGCCTGACGCACGCGCTGGGCGCCGAGCGGCGAGGCGAAGGTCGCCTCGATGTTGGTGATGGTGGCACCGGGAGCGACGGCGTTCACGCGGATGCCGCTCGGGCCGTACATGAACGCGGTCGACTTGGTGATGCCGACCACGGCGTGCTTCGACGCGGTGTAGGCCACCCCCGCGGCCGAGCCGCGCAGCGCCGCCTCGGAGGCCGTGTTGACGATCGAGCCCGCCCCGCGCGCGAGCATCGCGGGGATGACGGCGCGCGAGAGCTTCATCGTGCCTTCGACGTTGACCGAGAACACGCGGTTCCAGACGGCGTCGGTGACCTCGCCGAGCGGGGTCATGTCGTCCATGATGCCCGCGACGTTCGCGAGCGCGTCGATGCGGCCCCCCGCGGCGGCGACGATCTCGGCGATCTTGGCGTCGTCGGTGATGTCGGCGACCATCGTGACGATGTCGGCCTGCGGGTGCTCGGCGGCGAACTCGTCCAGCCGCGCGGCCGACACGTCGACGGCGATGACCCGGCCACCCTCGCGGGCGACGCGGGAGGCCGTCGCGCGACCGATGCCCGAGCCGGCGCCGGTGACGATCACGGTCTTGCCGGTGAACCGGCCCCGGTCGATGCGCTCGACCCACTCGACTGCGGCAACGGCGGGCGCGTCGCCTTCGCCGTCTGCCTCGCCTGCGCCGTCTGCGTCGTCGGCGGCGGGAGCCGCGGGCGCATCGGCCGGAACATCGCCTGCGGCGGCGCGCGCGACGAGCTCGTCGAGCAGCTCCTGCGAGAACTGGCCCTTGCTGAGCTTGACCAGGCGTTTGATGGCCAAGCGGCCGACGGGCTTGAGCACATCGGCGCTCTGGCCGGACTTGGCCAGCAGCTCACGCAGGATGGGGCCACCGGCGGGGTGTGCGAGCCAGGTTTTGATGGAGTCGTCGCCGGTGAGAAGGGGCGTGCTCATGTGTGGGTGTACTCCTTGCTTTCTCATTCTTTTGGAACGTCGAGAAGTCTCTACCGGACATCTTTGTCCGGTTACTACGATAGCACTCATGGCACCGGACGAGATGGTCGAGCCGCCTTCGAAGAAGCCGAATCGCGGGCGCAGCGCAGGACCTGAGAACCGTCGGGCGCTGATCGCGGCCGCCCGCGACGTGTTCGCCGCCGACGGTCTGCACGCCCCGCTCAGCTCGATCGCCAAGCGCGCCGGCGTCGGGCAGGGCAGCCTCTACCGGCACTTTCCCGACCGGCTGTCGCTGGCGATCGCCGTGTTCGACGAGAACCTGGAACAGGTCGCGGCCATCGCGGCGGACGAGGCCACCTCGCTGGACGACCTGTTCGGCATCATCGCCGAACAGGCAGTCGTCTCCACTCCCCTCATCGATCTGATCTGGCAGAGCCAGGGCGACCAGCGCGTCGCCCACGTCGGCGCGACCCTCGCCGACGCCGCGGGCACGGTGCTGGCACGCGATCGCCGCCGCGGCGTCGTCGGCGCACACGTCGACCTCGACGATGTGCTCCTGGCTGTGACGATGCTCGCCGACGCCGTCTCGCGCACCGGCAGCGACGCGCGCACCGCGACGGCGCGGCGCGTCCGCGCGATCCTGCACGCGGCGTTCTCGCCCCGCACCGACAGCGCTCAGCCCTGACGCGACCGTGCGCGACGCCACGGCACGAGTGGCCGCGGCGCACTACCGTGGCCTGGTGACGTTCTCTCTCGACGCGCTGCGCCGGTGGCCCGACCTCGAGGGGCCGGGCCTGCTCGCCTCGGACGCCGCCGACCGCCTGCTGCTCGATGAGTCGGCCGAGGCGCGGGCGGGGCTCTCGCACGGTGACATCGCCGTGATCGGCGACGCGTACGGCGCCCTCACGCTGACCGCGGCGCACGAGACGGCGGCGATCTGCACACCCGCTCCACACAGCGCCGACGCTCGGCGTGGCGCCTCTGGGGGCGCAGGCCCCGCCGCGGCCGCTCGCATCCGGGTGCACCAAGATGCGCTCACCGGCGAGCGGGCGCTGCGTGCCAACGCCGAACGCCTCGGCCTCGACGCCTTCGTTTCGCTGCCGCTCACACCAGAGTCCGTCGCCGGCGCTCGCCTCGTGCTGCTGCGGCTCCCGCGGTCGCTCGACGCCCTGCGCGACATCGCGGGGCTGATCGCCGCGCACGCGGCACCCGAGGTGGTCGTCTTCGCGGGCGGGCGCATCAAGCACATGACCGTCGCGATGAACGACGTGCTGCGCGAGCGCTTCACCACCGTCGACGTCACGCACGCGCGCCAGAAGTCGCGGGTGCTCGTCGCGCGCGGACCGCACGACGGCGCCGATCCGGTGCCCGCGCGGACGACCGTGGACGGCATCGTCGTGTGCGCCTTCGGCGGCGCGTTCGCGGGCGCGGCGATCGACATCGGCACGCGCTTCCTGCTCGCGCACCTGCCGCACGAGATCCCCGAGACGGATGCCGCGATCGACCTCGCGTGCGGAACCGGTGTCGTCGCGGCGGCGCTCGCGCTGCGGCATCCGTCACTGCGCGTCTACGCGACCGACCAGTCGGCCGCAGCTGTCGCGTCCGCCCGCGCGACCGCAGACGCGAACGGGGTCGCAGATCGCGTGGAGGTCGCGCGCGACGACCTGCTCGCGGCCCGCCCCGACGCGAGCGCGTCGTTCATCGCGCTCAACCCGCCGTTCCACGTCGGCGCCGCCGTAGACGACCGCATCGCGCCGCGCCTGTTCGCCGACGCGGCGCGCGTGCTGCGGCCCGGCGGAGAGCTGTGGACGGTGTGGAACTCGCCCCTCGCCTACCGGCCCGCCCTGGAACGCATCGTCGGTCCCACGCGCCAGGTCGCGCGCAACGCCAAGTTCACCGTGACGGTGTCGGTCAGAGGCCACTGAGCCTCGACGGCGACCGCGCGCGTCAGACCCCTGCGACGCGGACCCCGGCGGTCTCACCGGGTTCCTCGAAGCGATCGAGGCGACCTGGCCGGAACCGCCCCGATGCCGATCCGCTCGACACGGCGTTGTGCCGCCATGCCATGATTCTGTCATGGAGACAAACGTCGATCCACTTCGCTACCAGTTGGCGATCGAGTACGTACGTGGCCTGATCCGAGATGGACTCCCGCGGGGCACCCGTCTGCCGACGGAACGCGACCTCGCCGGACGGCTGGCGATCAGCCGCGTCAGCGTGCGGCGCGCCCTCGATGAGCTCGAGGAATCGGGAGAGATCCGCCGCGTGCAGGGGTCGGGAACCTTTGTGGACGGTCCGGCGATCGAGAAGGGGCGCGGCATCGAGTCCTTCACGGCGGAGATGACCGCGATGGGGAGCGTCGCTGGTGCGATCGTGCATTCCGTCGAGGTCAAGTCGGCATCGGCGGATGTCAGCTGGCAGCTCGGCATTTCACCGAGCGAGCCGGTGATCGAGATCCGCCGCGTACGGACGGCCGATGGCATACCGATGAGCTTCGAGATCGATTCCCTTCCGCATAGCCGCGTGCCAGGGCTGGAGAGTTGCGATCTCAGCGGCTCCTTGTACCGCCTGCTCTCAAGCCGGTACTCGGTCGAACTCGCTCGCGTTCAGCAGACTTTTCGCGCAACAACCCTCGATCCTTCGGACGCCGAACTGCTTTCGGTCGCACCGTACAGCGCTGCGCTGTCGGTCCATCACGTCGCATACGAGACCACGGGCAGCCCCATCTACGTGTCCGAGTCGTTGTACAGAGGGGATCGCTACAGCCTCACCATCGACGTGCCGAGTGTGGAAGCGTAGTTCCATGATTGGTCGCTAAAGGGTATGCTCAAAGCGTGCCGAATCCTCACCAAATGTCTTGCGGGGCGCTGGTGGTCTCCTGCCAGGCGCCGCGCGGCAGCGCGATCGATGTTCCTCTGACGATCGCTGCGATAGCCGAGGAGACCGTAGCCGGCGGGGCCGAGGGTCTTCGCATAGAAGGCGTGGATGACATCGCCGCGGTGCGCCGGGCACTCCCACACACGCCGATCATCGGTCTGCTCAAGCAGCTTCGGCACGGCCCGCGGCCGCTGATCACCATCGATCAGCGCGCGTGCGATGACACCGCCCTGGCCGGTGCCGACATGATCGCGCTGGATGCCTCGATCGAGGCGCACCCGCATCCCGATGATGTTCGCCGACTGATCGATCACGTCCACCGTGTCCTCGAATTGCCCGTCATGGCGGACGTGTCCACCCTTGAAGAAGCCCAACGTGCGCGCGACAGCGGCGCGGACTGGGTGGGCACGACGCTGTCCGGCTATACGCCCTACACCCGAGCCGACGACTCCCACGCCCCGGATCTCGCGCTGCTGCGAGACATGATCGCCCTCGGCATCCCGGCCGTGCTCGAAGGTCATGTCAGCACCCCCGCGGACGTTGCCGAAGCACGACTGCTCGGCGCACGCGTGATCGTCGTCGGCACCGCGGTGACGAACCCTCGGGCCATCACCGCCGCCCTCAACGCGCAGTGGCGCGGCGCCCGGCTCGGCGCGCCGCTGGATGCCGCTCCGTGACGACTCGTCTGGCTGACCGGCGACGCACCGCCAGCATCGACGTCGGGCAGACCGGGGTGCGCCTGAGAGCATCGGACGGACGCACCTCGTCGATGCCGGCCCCAAGCCACTGCGCGAACATCGACGCGATGCGCGGCCTGCTCGCAGAGCTTCGCGGCCACTGGGTGCGTGAGTGGGGCGACTGGATCCCACCGGATTGCGTGGGTGCGGGACTCACCGGAGAGTTCCCGACCGAGCAGCGACTGCTGATCGGCGAGGCGATCAGTGCCCTGCTGCACTGCGAGACAGTCGTGATGGCGCATGACTCCGTCGCCGCATACCTCGGCGCCCTCGGATCGGGCCCCGGCACGGTCACGATGTGCGGCACGGGGTCGGTGACGCTGTGCTGGAGCGGAACGGACCGCCCGCGACGTTTCGATGGCTTGGGAGAACTGGGCGACTGGGGTGGTGGGCGTTCGATCTCACGGGCGGGACTGCGCGCCGCGGTTCGCGCCCTGGATGGCGTCGGACCCGATACTGCGCTCACTTCGGCGTTCTCCTCCCGCTGGGACTCGCCGGCACACCTCGCTGACGGGTTGCTGGCTCGGAACGAGGACGCGATGCGATCGGCCGATGATTTCACTCGCGACGTGGTCGTGTGCGCAGCGGCGGGCGATCGCATCGCGGCATCCATCATCGAGCAGGCCGCGATCACGGCGGCCCAGACGACGGTCGCGGCGGTGACGTACTGCAATGGCCGACGGGTCGCCTCTCTCGGCGGACTCTTCACCGCCTCCGAACTCTTCCACTCCGCCTGGCACGATGCCGTCACGCGCGCGGTTCCCGACGCGGTGATCGTCGCACCGCTCGGGAACGCGCTGGATGGCGCGCAGCGGATGCTGTCGCTGACGCGGCAAGAGTGCGAATCGTGGGACGTCACCCGGTACGAGCGCACATCCCGCGAGCGCGCTGAGCAGACATCATCGTGAGACGGTGCCGATAGGCCGCATGGTCACGGCCACGGGATCTCGGCCGACGGATGGAAGGACCACCCGTCCCGCTCCCAGGATGCTCGATGTCTGCCGACCCGGCCGGCGAAATCGGTCCACGAGTGAGACTGCGCGCTGGCCCAGGCGACCTCGGCAAGCGCCGGAAGACGAGGAAGCAGCATCTCGTCGATCTCGGACCGGGTGCTGACGGTCTCGGTCCACAGGGCGGCTTCGACACCGAGGATCGCCTCCTCGCCGACCCCCGCGAGCACGTCGGCGGGGTTCCACTCATATGCCTGTCGCACCCCGACCGGACCTGCCCAGTCGAGGCCACGCGGATACTCCTGGTCGTACTTCATGTCGAAGTAGGCACGGTTCCCCGGCGAGAGAATCAGGCGTGCCCCATCGGTCAATGAAGACACGAAATCGTCGGAGTCGACGCGGCTGTCCCAGTAATGCACGACCACGTCGGCGGGAAGGCCTGCGCGCGCGGCCTCTTGCCAGCCAACCGGCGTCTTGCCGACCGCAGCGATAGCGGTATAGGCGCATTGCACGAGTTGCCCGTAATCGTCTGCGCAGAGACGATCTACCTCATCGCCGCCGAAGTGAATGTACGGCCCCGGCGTGATCAGGGCCATCTCGGTGAAGACGTCCGTGATGAACGCCTGCACGTGAGCGTTGTCGGGTGCGAGGGTGCTGAAGCCGCCCTTCACGCCGGTGTAGGGCGCGGCGGCACGGCCGTGGGAGTTCAGCACCGGATAGGCAGTGAGGGCAGCATTCGTATGGCCCGGAACATCGATCTCGGGCACGACGGTGATGAACAGTCGCGCGGCGTACTCCACGATCTCGGCGTAGTCGGCCTTCGTGTAGCATCCGCCGACGCCACCTCCGACTTGCGTCGCCGAACCGATCACCTGCAGGTCTGGCCACGAATCGATCGCGATCCGCCAGCCCTGGTCGTCAGACAGATGCAGGTGCAGCACATTGAGCTTGTACCTCGCCGCCATGTCGATGACGTGCTTCACGACGTCCACATCGAAGAAGTGCCGCGATACGTCGAGCATGATCCCTCGCCATGAGAAGCGCGGAATGTCGCTGATGGTGACCGCCGGCAGGCTGGCACGCCCCGTGCTTTGATCGAGCAGCTGCACAATCGTCTGCGTCGCCATGCCGAGCCCGGCAGGCCGGTGCGCTGTGACGCGGATGCCTGTCGGTTCGATGGTCAGCTCGTACCCCTCGACACCGAGGTCGGACCTGTCGGCGAGTCGGTACTCGATCGAGGGCCCGGCAGCGCTTGTCTCCCCGAACCGAATCCCCGTGCTCCGCTCGATCAGAGACGCCAACGTCTCGGCTGCCTGCGCCGCGCGGCCCTCGGCCCGCACCGTGCAATCGCCGGTCAGCTCGAAAGCCCCCGAACCGCGGGTGAGGGATGTCGGGGTCGGGATGAGATCGATCGGGATGTTCATGGTGGCCTTTCGTCCAGGTCCGGGAGCGTGTGAGGTTGTCAGGCCAGATACTCGGCGCGAAGCGCGTGCATTCTGCCGACGCTGCTGTCGAGTCCGCCCGGCCGATTGCGCGCAGCCCAGAGGAGTTCGTACTCCTCGGCGATCTCGCCGATGTCTGCGGCGAGCGCGCCGCGTGCGCCCTGCTCCATTGCGGCGATGGCACGCATGCAGGCGTGCGCCTGCAGTCGCGTGGTCAGTTGCAGCTCACGCTGCACGAGTGCAGAATCCTCTCGCGCCATCTGCATGGTCGGAATGCGCGCGGCGATGTCTGCGGCGATGTCTGCGGCAGCGCGCAGGTCGGCGACAGAAGGGATGCTGCCGCGCATCGGAATCACGCCTGCTCTGATCTGCTCAAGCCCGTACCGCAGGTATTGCCCGAGAATCGTCGAATCATTCGTGCGAGCGGGAAGACCGTCGGCGACCGTGCCAAGCTCCCAGGCGATCCTGCCCGATGCGCCGCTGTCGTCGCGGAACACGTGTTCGCTGACTGCCTGGGGAACGTCCTCGGTCTGTACGGCCGCAAGATTCCAGGCGCAGGCCGCGCCCATGGTGATCGCCGTCCAACTGATCGGCAGGAACTGGCGGTGCCCGTCCGACCCCCAATCGGTGATCAGGTATCCGACCGCGCCGTTCTCCAGACCCGTCCGCGCAGCCTCCCTGAGATTGGCGGCGGCGTTCACGCTCCGCCCGCCGATGCTGCCCCAGGTGGAGGTGCCGGGACACACGTAGAACGGCACCCCTGCTGCGGCCAGATTGGCGGTGCGTTCCGCGAAGGGATGCCCCGCTTCATAGCCCCATTCGAGCACTGTGATGCCTTCGGCCAGGCCTGCGACCAGCTCGGGGCTGCCGGTGACGACATCCCCCCAGATCTGCATGGAGTGCCCCAGGCCATCAACGACGTCGGCGAGCCGGTTGACGAAGTCGAGGTACACGCGCTCCCAGCCCAGCTTCTGCGTGGCGGCGTGACTGCGACCGTTCGCGGTGAAGAATGCCTCAGCGAGGAAGCCGGTGGGGTCGCTCACGATGTCGTAGGGCTCGTCGCATCCGACATTGATGCGCCGGCTGGTGAAGTTCGGCAGCAGTTCTTCATAGATGCCGCGCAGGAAGGTGAGCGATGCGTCATCGGTCGGGCACAGCGTCGTGCCGTACGGCACCGGTGCAGCTGGATGTATCTGCGGAGCCTTGGGCCCCAGCGGGGGGGCGCCGTTGGGGAGCTCACCGAGGTGGTGGTAGCCGGGGTGAATGAGCCACCGCTCCATGTGTCCGAGCGAGTTCTGGTTCGGCACGAGCTCGATGAAGCGCTCTCGGCAATACTCCTCCAGTTCACGAATCTCGGAGCCGGTCAGTGCTGACGACCCTTGCCAGACCGCACCATGGTCCTGGTAGGCGAAGGTGTGCTCGGTATAGAGCTGCAGTTCGTTGAGCTTCCAATCGGCGGCAAGATCGATGATCGACTTGAGCGTCTCGAGCGTCGGAACCTTGTCTCGACTGATATCGAGCATGAGTCCACGCGCCGGGAAGTCTGGCCAGTCTTCGACCGCTGCATGAGGGAGATCTCGGCCATGCATCCGCAGGAGCTGCGCCAGCGTCGTGAGCGCATAGCTGACACCGGCCGCGGTTCGAGCTGTGATCTCGATGCGCCCATCCGTGGTCTTGAGGGCGTACTCCTGCGGAGAATGACGGGCGGCGCCGACAACCATGACGCCGATCAGGAGACCCGAGCCGACTTCGTCACCCGAGCCCTCCAGCCGAATGCCGACGGCATCCAGCAGTCGCTCGACGCAGTCTCGTACGCGCCCGCTCTGCACACGGTCGAGGCCGACGACATGCAGCGTCGCGCTGGCGGCGATCGTCGTGCGCCCTCCGAGCGTTTCGACAGACTTCGGTGCGGGGTGGATGCCGAGGACGCTCACGGGAGGCTCTCCGTTCCCACCAGATCGGCGGTCGGGTGGTCCGGCTCGGCGCGGCGCGGCTGCAGCGTGGCGAGACCGTGCTCGATCGCCGCGGCCTCAACCCGCTCGGGGTAGTGGCAGGCGACCCGATGGCCGTCGCCTTGATCGCGCAGCTGCGGGGTGTCGTCGCGGCAGAGCTGGGTGGCCATCGGGCATCGCGGGGCGAACGGGCATCCTGCCGTCGGGAATGCGCCGACGTGCTCGTCGACGATGGGGAGCAGACGCGTCCGAGTGCGGTTCTTCTCGGGATCGGAGGTGGGAATGGCTGTGAGCAGCATGAGTGTGTACGGATGCCGGGGAGAGCCGATGACGTCTTCGGTCTTGCCGATCTCCACGAACCGCCCGTTGTACATCACGGCGACTCTCTCGCCCTCGGCGAAATAGCGCGCCACACCGAAGTCGTGGGTGATGAACACGGTGGCGACACCGGATTCACGCTGCAACTGCTTGATCGTCTTGAGGATATCGACCCGCAACGACACATCGACCATCGAGGTGGCCTCGTCGGCCACCAGCACCCCGGGGGCGACGGAGAGCGCACGGGCCACCACGATCCGCTGCCGTTGCCCGCCGCTGAGTTGATGCGGGTATTTCTCGAGGTAGGTGGAACCTGGCGTCAGACCGACCGCCTCCAGCGCCCGCTCCAGGCGCTCGCGCCGCTCGGCCTGGTTCTTGCCGATCCGATGCACCCGAAACGGCCCGGACAGGCTCTGCCAGATCGTGCGCACCGGGTTGAGCGCCGCGTACGGGTCCTGGTGAATCAGCTGCACCTGCAGGCTGAGTCGATTCCGTTCGCGACCGCGCAGCTTCCCCAGGGCGGTGCCGTTGATGCGCACTTCGCCGGATGTCGGCTCCAGCACGTCTGCGATCATCTTGCCGACCGTGCTCTTGCCGCATCCGCTCTCGCCGACGATCGCCAGGGACTGCCCCGCTTCCAGGGAGAAGGAGATCGAGTTCACGGCGTTGACCACACCGCCCTTCCCGCGGCGGGAGGGATACGACTTCTTGAGGTCGACCACGTCCAGTGCGGCAGTCATCTTTCACTCCTGTTGTGCTCGGCGAGGGGGAGCTCGGACGCGACGAAGCAGGCCACCTGGCCGTGTTCCCGGTAGGGCAGCAGCGGCGGTTCGGCCACAGCGCAGTCGGGTCTTGCCATCGCGCAACGCGGCATGAAGCGGCATCCACCCGGCAGCTCACGTAGGTCTGGCGGCCGCCCCGGAATGGAGCGCAGATCGGCCGGCTCTCGATCGATCGACGGAATCGCCGACATCAGTGCGCGGGTGTAAGGATGGGCCGGAGCCCGGAAGACATCGCCGACCGTGCCGGTTTCGGCCACCGTTCCCGCGTACATGACAGCCACGCGGTCGGCGAGTTCGGCGACAACCGACATGTCGTGGGTGACGAACACCATCGAGATGGCCAGCTCAGATTGAATCTTGCGGAGGTTGTCGATGATCAGCGCCTGACTGATCACATCGAGCGCGGTCGTCGGCTCGTCGAGGATCAGCAGCTTCGGGCTGAGCAGCAGGCCCAGCATCAGCACCACCCGCTGCTTCATTCCGCCGGAGAGCTCGTGGGGGAATGCTCTCAGCACGCGATCCGGATCCAGTCCGACGAGGTCGCAGAGGTCACCAAGGCGTCGCCGCACCGCGGTGCGATCCGATTTCTGACCGTGCGACTCAAGCACAAGTGCGACCTGGTCGGCGATATTCAGCACCGGGTTGAGCGTGCTCTGCGCCCCCTGGAAGGCGATGGCGGTCTGTTCCCAGCGGAACGCCGCCAGTTCCTTCGGCCGCAGCTTCAGCACGTCTCCGACGCCGTCGAAATGGATGCTTCCGCCCGAGATGCGGTTCGGCGCCTCGATCATGCGCAGGATCGACATCGCGAGCGTGCTCTTGCCGCATCCGCTCTCGCCGACCAACCCGAGGATTTCGTTCTTGTTGACCGTCAGACTGACCTGGTCCAGCGCTCTGGTGTTTCCCGAACGCGAGTGATAGTCGACGCTGAGCTCATGGATCTGCATCAGTGGTTCTGTCATGAGATTCCTCACGCTGCTCGAAGTCTCGGGTTGAAGATCTCGTCGAGGAACCGAAGCAGCAGCACTGCTCCCAGCTGCAGGACGAGTATGGCCAGGACCGGAGCCAGCACGTAGCCGATCGAGGCGACGGAGTAGATCGCCCCGGTCTGCGAGTAGGCCAGGTTCAGCATGACTCCCCAGTTCTCGCTGCGGATCGGCAGCACTCCGAGGAAGAACAGGCCCACCTGTGCGTAGATCGCGCCCGTCACTCCGAGCATGAGGTTCATGACGATGTACGGCATCAGGTTCGGTGTGACTTCGCGCAGCACAATGTAGCCGCCGCTGAGGCGGAGCGAACGGGCCGCCTCGAGATATTCGCGCTCACGCAGCGACAGCACCTGGGAGCGGATGGCTCGCGCCAGCCCGCCCCACGATGTCACCGCCAGCACTGCGGCGATCATGAACGAGTTCGACAGCGGGAAGAAGGCGGCGATCAGAATCAGCAGTGGGAACCCGGGCAGGATGATGACCGTATCCGTGATGCGCATGAGCACCGTGTCGGTCCACCCGCGGAAGTATCCCGCCGCCAGGCCGACGCTGCAGCCGACGACCACGATCAGCACCGCGGTGAGAATCGCCACCTCCATGACCGGTCGCGTACCGATCACGATGAGCTCGAAGATGTCTCGCCCGATGTGGTCGGTGCCGAAGATGTGTGAGCCAGACGGCGGTGCATAGCTCTCGGCCGGATCGCCCTGCCGAGCGTTGGGGAACATGGACGGCCCCAGGACGGCCATCACCAGGTAGACCATGATGATGACCAGCCCGACGACACTGCCCGGATTGCGCCGCAACCCGTGCCAGATGAAACTGCTCCTGCGAAGCTGTGCGTTCATCGGATCCTCGGGTCCAATCGCGAGTACAGGCTGTCGGTGATCACGTTCGCGATGATCACCGATGTCGTCAGCAGCAGGAAGCACCCCATCATCAGCGGAGCATCCCGCGAACTCGTGGCGTCGATGAACAGGCGACCGAGCCCGGGGTAATTGAACACGGTCTCGACGAACACAGCGCCGCCGAACACCGCCCCGAGAGCCAGTCCGAACACGGTGAACATCGGCAGCATCGCGTTTCTCGCCACGTACGATCCGATGATCGTTCGGTCTTTGATGGCCATCGCGCGTGCGGCCATGATGTAGTCCTCACCGAGCACCCCGACGGTGCTCGCCTTCATGGTCAGCACCCACCCGGCGAAGGAACTGATGACGATCGACAGAATCGGCAGCACCCCGAAGTAGAGCACGCTCAGCAGGAACGGCAGGTTGAATCCCGGGTCGGTCGACGACGAGTAGGCACCGCCGGCCGGGAAGAGCGGGAGCACGATCGCCAACAGGAAGAACAGCACGATGGCGGTCAGGTATTGCGGGATCCCGTTGAGCAGGGATGCTCCGAGCGTGATTATCCGATCGAGCCGGCGTCCGCGCCGGTACGCGGAGATCGCACCGAGCGCGGCGCCGATCGCGAAGCTGAGCAGCAGCCCCGTCGACGCGATGAAGACGGTCCACGGGACAGCCTGCGCGATGAGCATCGCGACCGGCTGCCCGCTGTTGGTGACCGAGATCCCCAGGTTGCCCTGACTCAGCCCGATCATGTAATCGACGAACTGCTGCACGGGCGAGGCGTCCAGGTTGTAGCCGAACAGCGCGGCCGCCTGGCGTTGTGCGTCGACCTCGCTCACCCCCCGCTGCATGAGCTCACCGACCATCTGCGTCTGCGGGTTGCCGGGCATCGCCTTGATCAAGAAGAAGGTGAGCGTGGCCACCGCGAACACCTGCACAAGACCCACTGCGAGGCGGGCAATGATTCTCTTCATTCCACGCTCACCTTCTCCATGTCGTCGCTGCCTACGGGTGAATCAGGAAGACGGCTTGAGACCGGCTACCGTGACCATCAGCGGAGCCATGCCGCTGTCGGCGATGATGTTCGGATCCCACAGGGGGCTGCTCTCATCGGGCCATCCCTCCCAGCGGGATGTCGAGTAGAACGCTGCGTAGAACTTGTTGTAGAAGAGGTCGATCACCGGAAGCGTCTGGTTGAACGCCAGGGCGATCGAGTTGACGTTGTCCGTGATCGTCGCTTCATCGAAGGTCGTCGCGAGCGTTTGCCACGAGTCGGTGACGTTCACGGTCCGGCCGTCGGCCAGCTGTAGTTCTGGGCCCCAGTTGTAGGTCGTTTCAGAAGCCCCGGAAAGACCAATGGTCGACATGGTGGAAGAGAGCGAGGACCAGGGATCCTGGTTGACCGAGCCCGCCTGGTTGAGAGACACCGGATACAGCCCTGTGTTCGCGTTTGCGAAGAACGTGTTCGTCTCGATGCTCGACACGCTCGCGTCGATGCCCGCCTGCGAAAGCTGATTGGCCACGGCCTCGGATGTCGCCACCCAGTCGGTGGCGCCGGCCGGGGTGGCGATTTCCACCTTGAAGGGTGCGCCGTCGAACATCCACTTTCCGGACTCCTTGACCATTCCGGCCTCGGTCAGCAAACCCTCTGCCTTTTTGAGATCCAGGTCGTAGGGGTTCAGTTGCGCACGTGTGTCGTCGCTCAGCCACGCCGCGTCGATCGCCGGTGACAGCGCGTGCGGTGCGGCCGCAGCCTCGGCGGCTTCGATCGAACTGCTGTCGAGGGGATACGCTGCCGCGACCGTCGCCTTGCGGTCGATCGTGTAGGCGAGCGCCTGGCGCACGCGAACGTCATCGAACGGGGCCACCGAGGTGTTGAAGTACAGTGCGGGGCCGTAGTTGCCGTCCGGAGCCACCAGGTGACTTCCGTCGCGCTTCAAGTAGGAATCGACCACCGCAGGAGGAGCGTACGTGGAGACGTAATCCATCTTTCCTGACTGGAGCAGGCCGAACGCCTGCGTCGATGAGGCACCGACGATCTTCACGCTGGTCGGCACCACCTTCGCGGCGTTCACCCACTCGTCGTTCTTGGAGAGCAGGATCTCCGACGCCGTGATCTTCGAGAACGAGTACGGCCCACTGCCCTGATAGTCGCCGCGCGCGTCGACCGCACTGATCTTCGCGACCGCATCCGCGCTCTTGGTCGACGCCGTTTCGTCGCCCGCGGCAGCCGCGGCGACCAGGCCGATGGCATCGTCAGGCAGATGCTGCTTCCATTCCTTCGCAGACTGGACGTAAGTGGTCAGCACCGCACGCTCGAACAGGTGGAAGGGCTCGCTGGTCTGGGTGACGACGATCTGCTTCTCTGAGGGCGTCTCGATCGACTTGATGTGCGTGCCTGCCGTCGACCCGAACAGGGCATCGAGTTCGAGGCTGGTCTCGACGTCCGCCGAGGTGATCGGCGACCCGTCGGGCCAGTTCGCTTCGTCGTCGATCGTGATGGTGAGCACCACGTCGGCGGCGACGTCGGTCGGACGCTGCACGTCCCACGACTTCGCGATCTGCGGCTCGAAGTCGTCATCCTTCTGCAGCCAGAAGGCCAGCGGAGAGCTGACCCACCCTTCGAGGGCGACGGCATTCGCCGCATACGGGTTGACCGGCGCAGACTGCTGCCACGGCGGGAGGATCGCGGTGAAGGTCTCACCGCCCGCCTCCGGGATGTTTGCGCAGCCGGCGATCGTGATTGTGGCCGCGACGGCGACGACAACCCCTACGACGCGGCGCCGCAGCGGCCGCCTGGAATCATTCGTTCGGAGCACTATTTGCTACCCGGACCTTTCGTTTTGTTGAGCGTGCGGAGGGAGAGAAGAACGACAAGCAGGCTGGACACGAGCGCCACCACGTTGATCGGCAGGGACGCCGACTGTCCGAGGTTGAACGGAAGCACAGCCGCCGTGAGGAGGAACATCACTGATCCGAGCCAGAGGGTCAGCCGGGCCATCACAGGCCCCGATCTGCCTGGGAGCGGGCGTACGCCGGCGCCCAATCGTCCAGGAGCAGACCGATGGCAAGGCCAGAAGCGATCGGGGCGACCGTCCACCCCGACTCGATCGCCCAGGGCCCCCATTCGATGTCGTTCGGGATGCCGTACACCTCGCCGAGTTCCACATCGAACGCCCGCGCCCACGCTCCATCGATCACTGCGTCGCTGCTGGAGAGCTGAGCCTTGGTGAAGAACGAAGAGACGTCGGACAACAGCTCCCGGAACCAGGAGTCGCCTGTAGCGAGATACGCCTGGGCGAACCCCATCGGAAGCCAATTCATGGAGTAGAGCAGGTCGACGACCGGGTCACCATTGGACACCAGCAGCGAACTCTCCTCGCCCTGCCGCCTGCTGCGACGGGCCTGGTAGCCGGTGTCCCATTCGAGGTATCCGCCTGACTCGTGCCGCACCCGCTGAAGGTCGCGCGTGACGGTGTACAGCCACTCGCGATGCTCCGCGGTGTCTGCCGCCAGCACGAGCGTTGCCAGCGGGAAGACCAGTCGACACATCTCTGAGGTCTCGCTCATCTCACGCGTTGTCTCGGGGTACGCCGCCATGATCGTGGCCAGACAGCGGACGCCGATCGCCACATAGCTCGGTTCGCGGTAGATCCGCCCCGCAAGCAGCAGCGCCGCCGCGTAGTGACTGTTGAAGTGGGCACTCGGACGATTCCCCGGCGTGCTGGCAAGCTGCGTTCGCCGCGGTTCGATCAGGTCGCGCGGCGTGCTGACCCATTCCCGCGTGCCATCCGTGCCCGTGGTCGAGATGAGGAAGTCGAGCGCGCGACGGATCTGCTCCATATGGGTCGTGGTCTGGTCGACCATCGATATCAGCAAGTGTCCGATCAGACCGCGCGCGACGTCATCCTGATAGCAGACGTCCCAGTCCCCCTCCGCCCACCGCACCATTCCGTGGTCGGGCTGCCCCGGGGCGTCCACCTGAAAAAGATCGAAGAACGCGTCTCGAAGATTCCTCGCCGTCGCCGCGCTGGCCTCGTCGCCGGTGAGGCGATGGTGCAGCTCGAACGCCAACGCCGCTTCTCCCGTGCAGTCGGCGCGCACGCCCAACGGAGCCTGCGGAGGCTGCCTGCCCTCGGGTGTGATCTCCGTTGCGAATCCTTCGAGCACGCCGCCGCGTCCGCCCTCGACAAGGAGCTCATTGTTGCGGAACCAGGCGACGGCCATCCCGACGCTGTGACGTACCGCCTGCTCCACCGCGAGTTCGTCGTCGAACCCAACGCGGTACGCACGATCCTCTGCGGCGACCAGTTGCTGTCCCGTGAGCCAGTTTGCGATTGCCCCGATCACGTGCGACCACTGCGACATCGGCGCGAAGCGCGCTCTGTGGAAGTTCGCCACGCGCGACGCGGAGAAGAGCAGATTCTCTCGCTCGAACCAGATGCCGTTGTGCTCGACAGGCAGGGGTTCGGACGTCAGATCCACGTGGCGGTGGGCGAGCGTGGCGCTCGTGTACTGCATCAGCGGAGGCGCGACCGAGGTCACGGACCCGGCCTGCATCCGAAGGCGGCGCCCGGCCTGGTCTTCGAGCAGGTCGCCCGGGCGGACTGCGCCGAGATCGTCCCCACGCCAGACGAGTCGCTCGTGTCGTGTGTCCACGGTGTCTATCGCCACTGCGAGCCCATCGATTCCGCGACAGTACTCGGCGAATACTCGCGTCCCGCGGGTGATCTGAGCGTCGATCAGTGCCCGGGCCCGCGCCGGAAGAATCAACGGCTCCGCCTCGCTGCCGCCGAGCACCGCGATCGCGGCGCATCCGGCGATACTCGCCATGTCCACCTGTGCCGGCTGCACCACACGCGCGAGCGGCGCCTGACGCAGGATGCGTGACAGATCGCTCTCGCCTCGGGTGACGACGAGCAGGTGACCGTTGGGCACACGGGCAGGATCGAGCTCAGTCATTTCCGCCGGTCCTATCCATGAACGCCCTGCGGACAACGCCGGGCAGCTGGCAGTGCCCCCGGATCGCGACACCGCTGTTATCAAGAGCAAACCGCTGGATTGGATCCGTCGCTCTGTCCAGGAGACTATGAGTCTTGCTATGCCAATGCAAGACCAAATGCAAAGTTCTAGGTGAAATCGTGCTCTGTTGTACCTATGTAGGTATTGCCTCGACGGCCGTTGCAGGCCCATGCGCCCGTTCACCCATGCAGGAGATCGCGCAGACTGCGGGCGTCGGCAGCCTTCATCCCCGCGATCGCCTGTGCGCAGTGCCTGTCGCTCGGATCAGCGATGCTCGGCAGCTTCTGTGTGGTTGCAGATCACTACGGCAACGACGAACCCGGACCACTCGGCGAGGAACTCGGGGCCGAGGTTTGGCTCTTCGGCATGCGCGCGGGCGCGCCACCTGCTGCTACTCCCGCTACGGGTAAGCGGCGGCAGCCGGTGATCCGCCTTGAGGTGACCGGACCCGCTGGGTGGCGCGGAGGCGCTCGGCCCGCAGAAGGCTGCTGATAGCGGCGGCGGCGTTGTCGATGCTGACGCGAAGACGCGGTGGATCTGCGCGAGACGCTGCGGCGTCTTCGGACATGTTCCTCCTCGGGGTGCGTGCGTACGACGGTGGCCGCACGTACGAGGTTACGCTCCCGCGCGCGGCGCAACGCACGAGTTGCGGTCGATGGGGCCCCGGCGACGAGTGCCCGCAATCCTCGTCGACAGCGGCTCCGCCTGCTTTACAGCTTCGCCGCTCCTCGCCGCTGGGTGTGTCTGATCGGGTCGCAATGGATCGCGGCGCTGGCATCGCTTCAGGTTCTGGGCCGGGCGACAAGCTCGGTGCGGCCGTGAGGCGGTCGCTGTCGCTGTGCGCATCGCTTTAGGCTGAACCGATGCGGGAGTTCGGTCAGGGAGCAGGACTGCTGCTGCGCGGATTCGGGTGGTGGCGACGCCGGCCCGGCACGATGCTCCTCGGTCTCATTCCGGCTGCGATCGTCGGCCTCGCGCTCGGCGCCGCCCTCGTCGCACTCGCGATCGTGCTTCCGGGCCTGGTCACCACCGCGACGCCGTTCGCGGAATCCTGGCCCGCGTTCTGGACGATCGCTGTGCGGGTGGTGCTGGGTGTGGCCGCTTTCGCAGGCTCGCTCGTGATCGCGATCGTGTCGTTCACCGCCTTGACGCTCTTGATCGGGGAACCGTTCTACGACCGGATCTGGCGCGCCGTCGAAAGCGACCTCGGCGGCAGCGTGCCCGACGCCGAGTACGGCCTGTGCAGATCGATCGTCGACGGGCTGTCTCTGGTCGGCCGCGGAGTCCTTGTCGCTCTCGTCGCCGCCGCGGTCGGGCTGATTCCCGTGGTCGGCGGAGGCCTCGGCGTCACGGCCGGCGTCGTGCTCACCGGATGGGTCCTCGCCGACGAACTGAGCTCACGGGCCCTCTCGGCGCGGGGGATCGATCGGCGCGGGCGCCGCGTTCTGTTGAGGACGCACCGACTCCGCGCGCTCGGCTTCGGAACCGCGATCCAGCTGTGCTTCCTGGTGCCGCTCGGGGCTGTGGTCGTGATGCCGGCGGCCGTTGTCGGCGCGACCCTGCTTGCGAGGTCGCTCACCGGCGAAGAGACCGAACCACCGGCAACGCACGCGTAGGCACGGGGAGGGACTCTTCGCTTCGCTCAGCCCTCGCAGAAGCAGACCCACTCCTGCTCAGGACAGATCCGACTCCGCCGAAGAACCCGGCCTTCTCGGAACAGAACTCACGTCAGAAGAGCACCTCTCTGGACGAGCCCTGCCCTGATGTGACGCATCCCGCCGGATCCACCGTCAGTGCATTCGCGAGCCGTCGCACTCGTTCACGACCAGACTCGATCGAATCGCGCACGTCGCTCGGCTCGCGCGTTGAGCGCTTCCTCCATCGTGACCGGGACGAAGCGGACCTTCACACCCGGCGCCATTCTCGCGAAGAGGTCCATGTCCGCGCTGATCACGGTGCACGCCTGAGCGTATCCGCCGCCGGAGACCGCGTCGTAGTGCAGCACGATCGGCTGCGTGCCACCCGGGATCTGGATCGAGCCGACGGGATACCCCGCGTCTGTGATGTTCGACGGATCCTGTCCCGCCCCGAAAGGCTGCGGCTCGTCCCGCCACGGCGCTCCAGGACCGTCGAAACGGAGACCCATCCGGTCAGCGACGGGCGTGAGCGTCCACTCGGCGCCGGTGAGATTGGCCAGCCCCTCCGCCGTCAGCTTATGGTCGTACAGCCCCAGCATGACCCGCACCGCGAACGTCCGCGGGTACTCGGGAAGCCATTCTTCGGGCACGGCGTCGAGCCGCGGCAGCGCCTCGACGCCGCGTGCGCCCACCGGCACCACATCACCGGCCTGGAGGGCGCGGCCCTCCAGGCCGCCGATGCGACCGATCGGATAGGTCGAACGGGAGCCGAGCGCCATCGGCACATCGATGCCGCCGGCGATTCCGATGAAGAACTTCGTCCCGCCCTGGATCACCCCGAAAGAGAGCTCGTCGCCCGCGCGCAGTTCGACGCGCGTGTTCTGCGCGAACGGCTCACTGTTGACGAGCACCGGAACCGGTGCGCCGGTGACCGCGACCACCGTGTCGGCGTCGGTCGTGAGCTTCGGACCGAGATAGGTGCACTCGAGCACGGCGGCATCCGGTGTGTTTCCGACGAGCCGGTTCGCGAGCGTCGCCGCGTACTGGTCCATCGCGCCGCCCTGCGGGATGCCGTAGCGGTAGTAGCCGAACCGGCCGCGGTCTTGCACCGTCGTCGCCAGCCCCGGGGTGATGATCTCAAGCGACATCGAGCGCCTCCAGTAGGATCTGGTTGTAGCCGTCAGGGTCGGCGAGTGCCTCCGCGAGCGAGAAGTCGACCGGTGCTTGCTTGTAGCGGTAGCTCCCCGCCTCGACTGCGGCTTCGATCTCGCGGTACTCGGCTTCGTCGATCGGGCGGTACTTCACGATGTCGCCGGTTCGGAACAGCACCGAGAAGTCGGCGAAGTCGGCAAGGCGCTGCTCAGGGTCGTAGATCGGCGTCGGTGTGATCCCGAGCATCTGGTAGCCGCCCGCACCACGCACGGAGTAGTGCGCCGTGAAGCAGCCGCCGATCCCGATCGTGAGCGGAGGCGTGTCGGTGCGCGGGCTCAGGTACTTCGGCACCTGAAGCTGCCGCTCGCGCGGAGCGAGCTGATAGAGGAACGGCAGGCCGGCGACGAAGCCGACCATCGAGACCAGCCACGGGGTCTCGTAGTGACGGCGGATGAACTCCACGGCATCGGCGAGCCCGTTGATCTCGGCCGCGTAGTCGAGGTCGCTCCCCGACGGACGCTGATGGAATCCCTCGCGGAACCGCGCCTCGACCTCGCTCGTGTACGGGTCGTCGTACCAGACCGGCACCTCGATGATGCGGGTCTCGAGCACTCCGCCCGCGGTTCTGCGGACCTCGGACTCCAGCTCGCGGACGATGGCCTCGATCTCGGTGTGTGCGAGTCGATCCGGATCGAAGCGGATGAGCAGCGATGCGTTGGCCGGACAGATGTCGATGATCCCGGTGAGCGCACGGTGCTCGAGATCGATGGCGATCGAGTTCGAGACGAAGTTCGCCTCGAGCGACATGTCGGGGGCGATCTCGACCACGAGAAACTCGTCGCCTCCCCAGGTGTACCGTGCGTGCGATGGCAGTGTCATGCCGGCGCCCCCTTCAGGTCTGAGACGGACTCGATGTACGTCGTGTAGTGCGTCGCATTACGGAAGTGCTCGAGGGCGACCAGCCGCCGCATCAGCGGGACGGTCGACTTGATGCCGGTGATCTCCGTCTCGTCGAGGGCGCGCACCGCCCTGGCCAGAGCCCGCTCCCGATCGGTGTCCCACACGATGAGCTTGCCGAGCAGCGAGTCGTAGAACGGAGCGATCACCTGGCCCGCGGAGAAGCCGAAGTCCGCCCGAACACCGGGACCTCCCGCCACCTCCAGAGTCTGGATTCGTCCTGGGCTCGGCATGAAGTTGTCGTCGGGGTCCTCGGCGTTGATGCGGAACTCGAAGGCGTGCCCGGCCAAGTCGATGTCCTCCTGCTGGTAGCCGAGCTTCTCCCCCGCCGCGATGCGCAGTTGCTCACGGACCAGATCGATGCCCGAGATGACCTCGCTGATCGGATGCTCGACCTGCAGGCGCGTGTTCATCTCGATGAAAGCCACCTCATGTCGCTCCGGGTCGTAAAGGAACTCCACCGTGCCCGCTCCGGTGTATTCGCTTTGGCGCGCCAGCTCGACCGCCGTCGCGCGCATCTGCTCGCGAACACCGTCGGGGATACCCGGCGCCGGCGCCTCCTCGATGACCTTCTGCTGGCGTCTCTGCATGGAGCAGTCCCGGTCGCCGAGATGCACCCAGTTCTCGCCGTCGCCGAGGATCTGCACCTCGACGTGCCGGGCGCGATCGACGAAGCGTTCGAAGTAGACCTCATCGGATCTGAAGGCGGCGAGCGCCTCCGCCTGTGCGACCTCGACGATCCGACGAACCTCGTCGCGAGTGTCGATCCGGCGGATGCCCCGCCCTCCGCCGCCGGCCGACGCCTTCACGAGCAGCGGGTAGCCGATCCGATCGGCGATGGCCTCGATGTCGGCGGTCGTGTCGAGGACGCCATCGGTGCCGGTGAGCACCGGCACACCCGCAGCGATCGCCGCCTGGCGGGCGCGGGACTTGTCGCCCATCAGCTCGATCGATGCGGGGTCGGGCCCGACCCACACGATTCCCGCGGCCTGCACCTTGCGGGCGAAGACGGCGTTCTCCGAGAGGAAGCCGTATCCGGGGTGGATCGCGTCCGCGCCTGTTCGTGCCGCCGCGTCCAGGATCGCCTCGTGATTGAGATAGCTCAGCCGGGCGGGGGCGGGACCGATGACGACCGCCTCATCGGCGAGCCGCTCGGCGTTCGAGCCGCGATCCGCCTCGCTCAGGACGGCGACGGTGACGATCCCCAGCTCCTTGGCGGAGCGGATGATCCGGACGGCGATCTCGCCACGGTTCGCGATCAACAGCTTCTTCACTCGTGCGCTCCTCACACTGCTCCCAGCCCGCGGCTCAGTCGATCGTCGCGATCACGTCGCCCGGGCCGACCATGCCGGAGTCCTCCGCGTGGAACGCGGTGAGCACGCCCGCCGCCTCGGCGCGCACCTCGGTGAACTGCTTCATGATCTCGACGACGCCGATGGTCTGTCCGGCCTCGATCGTGTCACCGACCTCCACGAAGGGCGCCTTGTCGGGTGCGGGTCGGCGATAGAAGATGCCGGGAATGGCTGCGGTGATTTCGGTGCTCACGGATGGATTCGCTTCCTTGTGATGGGACTGGAGGCAGGTCGTCGGCTTGGTCAAGCCACGAGGGCGGCGCGGACGGCGGATGCGACCTCGACGGCGTTCGCCGTGTCCGAGTGCACGCAGACGCTGCCGAAGTCGACGGGGAGTACGGCGCCGTCGTCGGCCAGAATGGTTCCGGTCTCGATCGCGCGGCGCACGCGCTCGGCCGCCGCGGTCGGGTCGGTCGCGTGTGGCTGCCGGAGGATGATGAGTCGCCCCTGCGCGTCGTAGTCGAGATCGACGTAGAGCTCTCCGACGAACTCCACACCCTCGCTCTGCGCGACGAGCTGGTGCTGGGAACCGGCGAGCCCATAGACCGCAACGCCGTAGTCCCTCGCCACCCGGGTGGCCGCGCGCATCAGCTCCGGCTCGCGAGCCAGCATCCCGTACAGCGAACCGTGCGGCTTGATGTGGCTCAGCGCCACGCCATGTTTGCGGAGGAATCCGGTGAGCGCACCCACCTGGTAGCGGATCAGGCTCTCGACCTCGTCCGCAGACAGCTTCATCTCTCGTCGACCGAATCCGACGAGATCCGGCAGCCCGGGGTGGGCACCGACTCCGACGCCATGCTGCTTGGCCAGAGCGACCGTCTCGTCCATCGTGGCGGGGTCTCCGGAGTGGAAACCGCAGGCCAGGTTCGCCACATCGATGAGCGGCATCAGAGCGGCATCGTTGCCGAAGGAATGCAGTCCCAGCGCTTCGCCCACATCGGAGTTGACCGAGACTGTGCCACGTCGTCGTGTACTCATACTTCGAAACTACGCGCCTCAATACCTGCATTTCATAGTGCACTTGCCATATGTCTGGGTGATAATTCTTGCATCCGCAAAACGCATGTCATCGTGAGGACGGAGTCACCATGAGGGTCGTCGACCTGCTTGCCGAACCGACGTTGAGCCTTCGACTCGAGACGCCGAGCAAGCCACGGCGCATGGAACGGAAGATCGTCAGGTGCGCACCCACGGAGCACCTCGACCCCACCCCGTTCCTCGACCCCGATGTGCTGCTGCTCACCTCTGGAATCGGGATGAACTTCACCGAACAGAGCATCTGGGACGGTTACGTCGAACGGCTGACCCGGGTTCCCGTCGCCGCGCTCGCGTTCGCGGTCGGGGCAGCCCATCAGACTCTGCCGGAGGGGCTCGTCGCCGCCTGCGCCGAACACGACCTTCCCCTCCTGGCGGTGCCAGCCACCGTGCCGCTGCTGAAGATCAACCAGCACGTCGAGAACATGCTTCAGGCCGAGCGCATCGCCGTGATCGATCGCAGCTGGTCACTGGCGGACGAGTGCGCCCGCCTCGCCAGCCAGGGCGCCGATATCGCAACCTTGCTCGCGACGATCTACGCCGCCCTCCAGCAGCCGATCGCAGTGTACGACGCCTTCAGCGCGCTCATCGCCCAGTACCCGGAATCGGTCACCTGGCGCACGGACCAGGCTCCGCACCTGCAGGCCGATGTGCTGACGATCACACTCCCCATGGGGCTGCGTCATCCGTGCCTGCTGGCCGTGCGGCTCCTCGGATCGCCAACGGACGTCGAAGCGCTGCTCGCGCCGGTCACCTCGATCCTCGCGCTCCAGCTCAACCGCTCGGTCGCCGTCGATGCCAGCAGTCAGCGCGATATGAAACGGTTCGTCGACCGGTGTGTTGCATGGTCGGAGTTCACCCGAAGCGACATCGCGAACGCCTTCCAGGAGCTCGGTTTGAGCCGTCGCGAGGAGACCTCGCTGATGGTCGCCGACATGAGCGGGGAGCACGCCGCTCTCGCCTGGCAGCTCCGCATCGCTCTGCACGACGGGTTCCACGAGGTCAGGGTGACCGAGATCGACGAGCGCATGATCGCGCTGACGCAGCTGCCTCGCGAGGAGCTCTCCTCCGTCACCGAACGTCTGCTCGACATGGACCCGACCGTGCCCTTCGTCCTGCATCGGCCCTCGCGCACGGTGGACGAGCTACGGATCGCCCTCGTGCACGGCCTGGATCTGGTCCAACACATCTCTGAGCCGCTCCTCGCCCCCACGCTCGGGCTCAGTGCCGTCGTCGCCGCGGCTGCCGGCCGAGGAGCCCGCGAAGCCGCCGAACGGTTCCTCGCACCCTTGATCGCCCACGACGAGCAGCGCGCCACCGAGTTGATGCCCACTCTGCGCACCTGGCTGCGCAACAATGCCCAGCCCTCGCGCACCTGTGAGGACCTGTTCATCCACCGCAACTCGCTGAGCTACCGTCTGCGGCGGATCGAGAGCCTGCTCAGCATCTCGCTCGACACCCTCGACGGCCGCTCAACCTGTCTCATGGCCCTGCGCCTGGTCGAGCTCGAACCCTATTGAGCGAACGCGACCAGGCGCAGGCCGATCGACCATCTGGGCTAGTGGTCGGAGATCGTGGCGATCAGACCTGTGCGGCTCCGGGGGTTGGCCCTCCAGAGGACGGCGTAGATCAGCGCCGCAGAAGAGGCGGTGAGCAGAGGACCCCACGTCGCACCAGCCTCGGCGAACGCAGGATCGATCGCGCCCAGCTGAAGCAGCGCCAGTCCGATCACGGTGGCGACGCTCCACGCGATGAGACCGTTGGCGTTGAGCGCGCGATAGTGATGATCCCCGATCTGCGCATGCTCGTGGTTACGACCACGCCCCAGCACGATGTGCACCACCGCGATCGCGACCCACGCGGTGACCAGCACGCCCTGCCACGCCAGAGCGATCAGCAAGTACTGCACGACCGGCAAGAGCATCAACAGGTAGATGATGGCTGACGAGAGGAGCACCCAGACGATCGTCGGCATCCTCACACGCAGCACACGCTCCCCGAATGCCTGCAGATTCGAATAGCCGAGGAAGTAGTTGGCCGTGTTGATGCGCGTCTGGGTCGAGATGATCACGATGAGGCCCAGCACCCCCATCAGCTTCACGATGCCGCCTGCGACGCCGGTCTCTGAGACCTCCAGCCCGGGAATGGTGAAGGTCAGGAAGATCCCGACGAAGGCCGCGAATCCGTATGCCAGAACGTAGAACAGCGGCCCGAACGTCACCCACTGGTGGAAGCGCACGTCCTTGCGCCTGCCGAGCGCAGCGAAGTCCGTCGTGAACATCATCATGATCCAGATGCCCATGTATCCCGCAAACGTGGCCAACCAGCCGGGTCCACCTGAGGCGAACGCGATCTCCGGTGCGGGATGCGTTGCCCAGGCGTCCGAGGAGCCATAGACCGCGCCCGCCCAGACGACCGCCGCGATCAGCCCGAAGAAGTAGATCGGCATCAGGATCCCGTTGATCTTGTCCAGGAATCTCCGCGCCCCGCCGATCACGAGAGGCGTCGAGTAGGCCACGACGATGAGCGCCCACAACCAGTAGGGTCCTCCGAACGCCTCCTGGAACGCGAACACCACGATCGAACCCTCGAACACCGCGTAGTAGATCGCGATGAGAGCGAAGATCACCATCGCGATCGCCGAACCCGCACGACCCAGGATGGTTCGCGAAAACTGCGCGACGGTCGTGCGGTTCAGGAGCGCGTACTTCGACAGCACCATGTTGATCGCCCCGTAGGCGAGGATCGACAGCACGATCCCGATGAACGCATTCACCGAGCCATAGGCCGAGGCCATCGCGGCGCCGATGTAGACGAAGAAGAACGCGCTCGCCGTGCCGTACCAGGCCATCGCGAGTCGTCTTCGCGACATCTGATCCTGATCGTCGCCCTGACGCGCCAGGGTATCGGTGGCGCTGACGTCGTCATCCACACGGGTTATCTCATTCACGTTCACGGCGATACCTCCATTGGTATTCGGGTGTTTGAGCTTCGCGACCGCCCTTCCGTGGTGACGGCGTCCTCCTCATTGTGAGCAGGACGCCGATCGTGTGACATCGTGCGACTGCTGAAAGATGGGGGAGCAATTTGGGCTGTCGCACACCCGTGTCAGCGTCGGGGCGGGAGTTGACCCCCTCGGTTCGTGCGTTTAGTGGTCCGCGCCCAGTGTGGGCTGGGCCTTGAGGAGTTCGCGCCGAGTTCGTCAGTGACAAACGCCTCGAACTCGCGGCCCGCGAAGACCTTGTCCCCGATGATCACCTGGCCGGGGCTGGATGAGATGCCGCTCGCGGCGCAGCAGCGCTTCGCTGAGGGTGAGTCTGAATCGCCCTCGGTCTCGTTCCGTTCTTGACGTAAGGATGGAAGACGTGGACCAGAGGTGTTCACCCGAGTCGCGTGCGTGCGTTCCAGATGCTCGCGGAGGCGATGCCGCCGAGACCGGACGTTGCCCCCGTCACGATCGCGCTCGTTGGGTTCAGTTCCATCTGGCAGCTTTCCCATCATTGAAGAATCCGTCGATCAGCGCTCTGGTGCGCGCCGTTCGGGTCGCAGCGAGCATGCTCTCGAGTTCACGATCGAGATGCACGTCCAACCCGTCTCCCCACCCGTCGCGCATCAGGCGGCGACAGACGCCCGCGGCTCCCGGGGCTGCGGCTGCAAGTCGGGCCGCGACCTCCGCGGCACGCGATTGCGGGGCGTCGTTCTCGGCGTGTTCGCTCACCAATCCGACGCGGACGGCCTCCTCGATGCCCACCGAATCGGCGGTGAGAGCCATCTGGAGCGCCCGACGTGCTCCGACAACGCGCGGCAGCAGCCAGGACGATCCGCAGTCGACGGTGAGCCCGACGGCGGGGTAGGCGAAGGTGAATCGGGTGGAGGAATCCGCGTACGCCAGGTCGGCGACCAAGCTCAGTCCGAGGCCGCCGCCCGCGACCGCCCCCTGCAACGCGACGATGACCGGCTTGTCTACCTCGTGCAGCGCAAGGATTGCGCGGTGGGCTTCACCGATCAGCACCCGCAGATAGGCTTCGGGATCGTCGGCGTCGCGAATGCTCCGCAGATCTCCGCCGACGCAGAAGCGAGGTCCCGCGCCCTGAAGCACGATCACCGCGACGTCAGCGTCGGCGCCGGCTGCCTCGGAGGCGTCCGCAAGTGCGGTCGCGAGCTCGACCGTGAGCGCGTTGCCGCTCTGCGGCTGGTTCAGCGTGATCGTGGCGACACCGTTCTGCGTCGTGCGGATCACCGCTTCGGGAGCCGTCATCCGTTCCCCTCCGCCACGGTTACGCCTGACCGGGACGCAGCTCGATGAAGAGCGCGTCCGCCTCGGCGCAGACGACTCCGCCGTCGAGGAGCTTTCCGTGCACGAAGCACTTGCGTCCCTCGATCCGGCCGACCGTCGCACGGATGTCCAGACGGCGGCCGATGGGCGTCACCGCCCGAAACGCGACCGATAGTGATGCAGTGCGACACGGCGACACCCCGGCGGCGAGCCGACCGAGCGCCTCGTCGAACGCGGCTGCGACGATCCCGCCATGCGTGGCCCCGTTCACGCCCAGGAAATAGTCGCCGAAGGTCACGGATGCCCGCAGTTCGGCCGGGGTCAACGACTCGACTTGCAGTTCCGGAACCGCCGTGTGCATGCGCTGATCGTCCGCGCCCAGCCCACCGCTGCCGAACGGCCGTCCCTCCTCCGCCACTGCACGGGCGTCGGTGATGCGCCGCATGGCTTCGATCGATCGACGGAGCTCGCGGACCTCCTCCGAACGCGGGTCCGCGCGAGCGAAGGAGTCCAGAAGACCGCGCAGATCTGCGAGCAGCTCCGGATACTCCTCGGTCGCCGTGCCATCGTCCGAGCGCAGTCGGATCCGCATCATGCCGAGGCCATCGATGCTCGTCATCGATTGCCGGCCCCTTTCGACTCCGCGCGAACCATCGCCACGCCCTCGAGATCGACGATTCCTCCCGTACGCGCGACAGTCGCCGCGTGTCCGAGGTTGTGCAGAGCGAGAGCGGACTCCATCGCCACACTCTGCCCCTGTGCGTCAAGCGAACGATTCACGCTCTCCTTGGCGAGGCGAATACCGAAAGGGGACCGGCGGGCGATCCCCTCCGCCATCGCGAGCGCGTACGACAGCGCCTCATCCGCAGTGGGGAGGACGTGATTCACCATGCCGAGACGATGCGCTTCCCCGGCGGTCAGCGGCTGTCCGGCGAACAGCATCTCCTTCGCCTTCCGATGCCCCACCTCCCAGACGTGGGTGAAGTATTCGACACCGTTCACGCCGAACGCCGCGACCGGATCCGAGAATGTCGCGTCTGCGGAGGCGATGATGATGTCCATCGGCCACAGCAGCATGAGCGCTCCGGCGATCGCGCGCCCGTGAGCCACCGCGATCGTCGGTTTGGGCAGATCCCGCCAGCGTCGCGACAGTCCGTAGTACGCCTCGCATTCGAACCCGTAGTGGTTCTCGACGACCCCGGAGCTCACATGACCACCCATGGTCGCCACCGGCGATCCCGGCACGGCGAACTCCGCACTCAGATCATGGCCGGCTGAGAAGTCGGGACCATCGGCGGTCAGCAGGATCACCCGCACCTCAGCGTCGTTCGCGGCGGCGACGAACGCCGCATCAAGCTGGTAGAGCATCTCCGGGTTCTGCGCGTTGCGCTTCTCTGGACGTGCCAGGGCGATCTGTGCGACTCCCGGCATCGGGTCCTCACGCCGCACGTACACCTCTTCGCTAGACATCAATTCCTCCTTGTACAAGACTCTCGGGCGCGACGGACGTGATGCTCAGAGGGCCCTGGCGACCAGCAGCTTCATCACCTCGTTGGACCCGCCGTAGATGCGCTGCACGCGCGCGTCCTGGTAGAGCCTGGCGATCTGGTACTCCCGCATGTAGCCGTAGCCGCCGAAGAACTGCAGACAGCGATCAATCGCGGAGCACTGCAGGTCGGTCGTCCAGTACTTCAACATCGCCGCCGCCGTCGTATCGAGGGTTCCGTCGAGGCTCCGTTCGATGCAGGAATCCAGGAACACCCGCGCGACGTGGGCTTCGGTCGCGACCTCCGCGAGGGTGAACTGCGTGTTCTGCAGGTCCCAGATCGTCCCACCGAACGCCTCGCGCTCCTTCGTGTATCGCGTCGTCAGCGACAGCGCGAGCTCCGTGATCGCGACGGCGCTCATCCCCACGAAGAGCCTCTCCTGCGGCAACTGCGCCATCATCTGCGCGAACCCCTGGCCCTCGGTCGCGCCGAGGAGGTTCGAGACCGGAACACGAACGCCCTCGAAGGTCAGCTCGGAGGTGTCTGCGGAGAGCTGGCCGATCTTGTCCAGGTTGCGACCGCGCGAGAAACCCGGGCGGTCGGCCTCGACCAGTAACATCGAGATTCCTCGCGCACCCGTGCCTGGTCCAGTCTTCACTGCGGTGATGAACAGGTCGGCCTGTTGCCCGTTGCTGATGAAGATCTTTGAGCCATCGATCACGTACTCGTCGCCGTCTCGCACCGCACGGGTCCGGATGTTCTTCAGATCGGAACCAGCGGCCGGCTCCGTCATCGCGATCGCACCCACGACCTCCCCCGAAGCCATCCGCGGCAGCCAGGTTCTCTTCTGATCCTCGGTACCGTACGCCACGAGATAGTGCGCCACGATGCCACTGTGGGCGGCGTTCACCCAGGACAGATCGCCGCTGTGTGACTGCGCCTCGACGACGGCGAGATCGTGCTCGATCGTTCCACCTCCCCCGCCGTACTCCTCGGGCACGGAGCAGCACAAGAGACCGAGCTCGCCAGCCTCGAGCCAGACCTCTCGATCGACCATGTGCTGCTTCTCGTACTTCTCGCGGTTCGCGACGAGCGTCCGCTCGAAGAAGTCGGCGGCCACTTCGTACAGCGCCTCGGTGACCTCGTCACGCCAGCCTGATCGATAACCCTCGATTGCGGTGGTCGGCTTCATCAGTTTGGTTGCCTCGGTGTTCAGGATCGCTCGGCGCCGTGGATGACGAAGAGCATGGTGCAGTCGCGATCGGATCGGTTCTGCCACGCGTGGGTGGTGCCGTGCTGGACGACGACCGTGCCCGGCGTGATCAGTCGCTCCTCATCATGGTCGAGGACCAGATAGACCTCGCCGTCGAGGCAGATTCCGTAGTCCACGGTGTCGGTCGTGTGGAAGCCGGGACGCTCCTGGTCGAAGGCATCCTGCAGGCCCTCCTGCCCCTCCGAGGCAGAGGCGTCCGCGATTCCCGGGTGCAGGACGCATTGCACGGCGCGGACGCCGCCCGGGCCGGGGTAGAACGGCTCGCTGACCATGGCCGGCGATCCGGAGCCGGCCCCCACGACTGGGACATCGTTCGTGCCCCACAGGTTGTAGATGTCGAGTTCGGGGCTCTCGGTCGAAGCGATCGGCTCGTCGTCGACGAAGACGGACGTGCCGTGCGCGTCGACGTCGGTGACGATGCGCCTCAGAGTGATGGTCGACATGACTGCTCCTTTGCGGTTCCGGTGTCGGAGATGAGGCGATGTATGCGCCCCACACTGTCGTGGGCGACATCGCCCGAACACGACTGAGCTTACGCATCATTTACATAACTGACAAGCGCTTCCGCGAAGAAGCGCCGGTGCGTGCGCGACCGGAGGGTTCGTCCCGACACCAGACCTGACGGTGATCCGCACGACGACAGGAGAGAAATCATTGAATTTCCCGGCATTTCGAGCGTACGATCCCGTCGAGGGGCCTACTCGGCCGCAATTGCGGGTGAGGTTCGACTCGGAGATGAGGCGACACCATTGACGGCCCTGCCTAATGAAACGGAGATTCCTCATGACTGAACGAAGAGTTGCAATCGTCACCGGTGCAGCGGGTGGCCTCGGCCGTGAGTGCGCCCGGGTTCTCGCTGACGACGGCTACGCCGTGTTCCTGCTCGACCGCAACGCCGAAGGCCTCCAGCGGGTCGCGGACGAGCTCGCCGCGGCGGGGGCAGCCGTGGACTTCGAGACCTGCGATCTGACGGACGCGGACGATGTGGCGCGCGCGATCGATGCGCACAGCCGACTCGGCTCCCTCGGCGCGCTGATCAACGTCGCCGGCGTCTGGGCCGGCGGCACGGTCCTCGATGTCTCCGTCGACGAGTGGGATCAGATGCTCGGGGTGAAACTCAGGGGCGACTTTCTCACGACGAAAGCGGCAGTGCCGTGGCTTCGGGATGCTGGCGGCGGAGCGATCGTCAACATCAGTTCGATGTCCGGTCGCACGAAGTCGGTGCAGACCTCCCCAGCGTACGTATCCGCGAACGCCGGCATCATCGGACTCACCATGAGCACGGCGAATCAGCACGCGAAGGACGGTATTCGCGTGAACGCCATCGCCCCAGGCATGATCCGCACTCCCATGCTCGACAACTACACCGAAGCGCAGCTCGAGGCGATCCGCCAGTCGATTCCGCTCGGGTTCATCGCCGAACCATCGCAGATCGCCTCCGTCGTCAGCTTCCTCGTCTCGGACAAGGCGGCGTACATCACCGGGGAGACGATCAACGCCAACGGGGGAATGTTCATGATGTGAGATGCCCGACCAGCTGAGGGCCAAGGGCCCCGAGGCCCTCAGCTGGCTAGGATCGGTACCGTGACTTCCCTCGCCGGCCCGAAGCGGCGTCCAGCGGGACGCAAGCAGGACATCCTGTCGGCCGCCAGGTCGCTGTTCGTCGAACGCGGCTATCCGAGTGTCACGATGGCGATGATCGCCGACCGCGTCGGCATCACAGCCGGCGCGCTGTACCGCCACCATCGAAGCAAGTCCGAGTTGCTCGTGCGGGTCTTTGAGGAGAGCTTCCGTCACCTGACGCGCCCGTTGCCCGCCGAGAGCCTCGAGGACGCCTTCGACAACCTGCTCTCCCTCGAGGTCGCAAGCTCTTCCGTGGCCGAGCTGTGGCGACGTGAAGCCCGGTATCTGCCCCAGGAACCGCGTGACGCCATTCTCGCGGCCCTATTTGCTTGGGTCGGTCAGTGCGAGCAGTTGATCCGAAGCGCGCGGCCCGAGCTGTCATCCGCCCAGGTCAGCCTGCTGTCATGGGCGCTGCAGTCCGTGCTCGTGATGCCCGCGAGCGTCGCGCAGGGTGTCGCGAAGGAGACCGTCGACAACTGTCGTTACGGCTCCCTGCACGCGATCGAGCGGACAGACCTCGAGCCGATGTCGGTTGGACCGACCACGCAAGACGAAGCGTGTTTCTCGGTGCGCTCCACCCGCGAACGGCTCCTTCTGTCCGCGATCTCGCGATTCGGCGAGAACGGCTTCCGGGACACGTCGATGACAGAGATCGGTGCAGACGTCGGCGTCACCGGGCCCAATCTCTACCAGTACTTCTCCAGCAAAGCAGACCTCTTTCAGGCTGCGTACGCGCGCTGCGCGAGCACGGCCTGGACGCTGCTCGGTCAAGCTGCGTCGCGAGCCGCTTCACCGGAGCAGATCGTCCGTTCCCTCGTCGTGGAGCACGTGCGACTTGGTCGGCTGTGGGCACAGACGCGGTTCGGGCCGTTCGGCAATGACGACGTGAACGCATTCGTTCATCGGGAGCGCGCGGAATACGTATCGGAGTGGGTTCACACCGTTCAGGCGGCCCGCCCCGCTCTCGATCGCGGTGCGGCCCAAGTGCGCGTGCAGATCGCGCTTACGCTGATCGACGACATGCTCAGCACGCGCTTCCTCGCTCGGCAACAGGGTTTCGCCGAGAACCTCGCGAGCATCGCATCCGCCGTGCTGCTGGACGACCTCGACGACGCGCGCTGAATCACCGTCCCGAACTCTCCCCCTGCCAGATGCCGCAGGGGGCGGCTAAATCGAAACCCGCTTAGTCGGACCGAGACCCCTTGATTTTCGCGCGTTCATTGACATGCGATCCCCTCACGGTTAACCTCAACGTGGTTAGTCAGTGTTTACATACGCGCAGTGTTGCGGCGGCCCGAGTTCGGATCGACACGACATCGCAAGCTATGTCGAGGAGAAACGATGTCGTTCACTCAGCCTCTGCGGCGCAGAGCCCAAACCGACCCGAGCGCGGCGTTCACGATCTATCGGGATCGCGTCACGAGCACGGCAGACATGGTCGATCGGGTGTCCCGGATCGCGGGATGGATGCGCGCGCAGGGGATGCGCTCCGATGACCGCGTCGCCATCATCGACGTCAACACCGACTACTTCTTCCAGGCCGCCTACGCGATCGCCTGGGCGGACGGGATCCTGGTGCCTGTGAACTACCGCTGGTCGGTGGCCGAGATCGTCGCCTCGCTCGAGGAGGCGGGGGTCGAGATCGTCATCGTGGGCGACAGCTTCCGCGCGCTCGTGCCGGCCCTCAGGGAAGCCATGCCATCGCTGCGCCTGTTTGCCCACCTGGGAGACGAGGAGACCCCCGACGGAGTCGTCGAACCGGACACCATCTTGCAGGCAGAATCGGTGCCGGATGCGGAAAGGGGCGGAATGCGCGTCTTCGGCCTGTTCTACACCGGCGGCACCACGGGCGCCTCGAAGGGCGTCGCTCTGACGCACACCGGCATCGAGACCTCGGCGATCGGCACCATCATCATGGCGGGTTTCAATCGCGGTGGCGCGCACATGGCGGTGGCACCGCAGTTCCACATGGGCGGACTCTCCGGCTCGATCTGGGCCGTCCTGCTGGAACAGACGCTGGTCCTGGTCGACCAGTTCGACCCTCTCGAGGCGATGCGGCTCATTGAGAAGCGTCGCGTGACCACCACGATGCTCGTGCCGACGATGATCCAGCGCCTGGTCGACCACCCCGAGCGACCGTCGCACGACCTCGGCTCGCTGACGCATCTGTTCTACGGCGCCTCGCCCATCAACGAGGCGCTGCTCGACCGCATCCGTGCCGCCCTGCCCAGCCTGGCACTCGTGCAGGCCTACGGTCAGACCGAGCTCTCCCCGACCTGCTCGATCCTGAACGACGAAGATCACAACCATCCGCAACGCCGCAAGGGCCAGGGCAGGGTAGCGATCCACGCGCGGATCAAGATCGTCGACGAGAACGGCGATGAGGTGATGCCAGGTCAGGTGGGCGAGATCTGCTCGAAAGGTGACCACGTGATGCTCCGCTACTGGAACAAGCCAGAGCAGACGGCCGAGGCGCTGCAGGACGGCTGGATGCATACCGGCGACGGGGGCTACCTGGACGAAGACGGTTACCTCTACCTCGTGGATCGCCTCAAGGACATGATCATCAGCGGCGGAGAGAACGTGTTCTCCGTCGAGGTCGAAAACGCGGTGGCGAAGCACCCATCGGTGCAGCAGTGCGCGGTGATCGGCTTACCCGACGACGAGTGGGGCGAACGCGTGCATGCGGTGGTGCAGTTGCGTCCCGGTGCGCCGGCACCCACCGCGGCCGAGCTACGCGAGTTCTGCAAGCAGCGCATCGCAGGCTACAAGGCTCCGCGCACGGTGGAGATCGTCGACCGCTGGCCTCTCTCCGCCACAGGGAAGATCCTGAAACGGGATCTTCGCGCCCAGCAGCAATAGTGAGACGAACGATGCGCACCGCATACGTCGCAGGCTATGCGCGCACTCCTTCGTCGAGTACCTGAGCGCCTTCGCAAACGAGCGGTCGACGGCCCTCGGCAGTCATACGAGCTCCGCAGCGATGCGTCGCGCAAAGGCACCACCCGAGCGCGTCGATAGGGCAATCGGTGGACAGGTACTGCAGGGCGGAGTCGGCGGGGGTCGGCGCGACAAGCAGCCTGCAGCATCGGTCTCATCGCTGAGCCGCGTCGACCCGGATCCGGCCCAGCCCGCGGCGGTCGAGATCAACGAGGCCTTCGCCGCCGTTGCGCTGCAGTCGAGCCGCGAGTTGGGCCTCGACAAGTTTTCCGTCCTCCTCTGTTCATCGGGGGGGTGGCGCGAAAAGAGGCCCGCAACTGCAGAAACATGCAGTTCCGGGCCTCCCGACAGCGCCTGCGGGGCCGGGCTGAGTCAGCGACTCAGAAGTCCCAATCCTCGTCCTCGGTGGCGACCGCCTTGCCGATCACGTACGACGAGCCCGAACCCGAGAAGAAGTCGTGGTTCTCGTCGGCGTTCGGCGAGAGCGCCGAGAGGATCGCGGGGTTCACGTTGGTGACCGTCGACGGGAACATCGCCTCGTAGCCGAGGTTCATGAGGGCCTTGTTGGCGTTGTAGTGCAGGAACTTCTTGACGTCCTCGGTGAGCCCGATGCCGTCGTAAAGATCCTGCGTGTACTGCACCTCGTTGTCGTACAACTCGTACAGCAGCGAGAACGTGTAGTCCTTGATCTCGTCGCGCTTGGCGTCGTCGAGCCGCTCGAGTCCCTTCTGGAACTTGTAGCCGATGTAGTAGCCGTGCACGGCCTCGTCGCGGATGATGAGGCGGATGATGTCGGCCGTGTTGGTGAGCTTCGCCTTCGACGACCAGTACAGCGGCAGGTAGAAGCCCGAGTAGAACAGGAACGACTCGAGCAGCGTCGAGGCGACCTTGCGCTTGAGGGGCTCGTCACCGCGGTAGTACTCCATGACGATGTGTGCCTTGCGCTGCAGGTTCTCGTTCTCGAGCGACCAGCGGAACGCGTCGTCGATCTCGGGCGTCGAGCACAGCGTCGAGAAGATCGACGAGTAGCTCTTCGCATGCACCGACTCCATGAACGCGATGTTGGTGTAGACCGCCTCTTCGTGCGGGGTGATCGCGTCGGGGATCAGCGACACCGCCCCGACGGTGCCCTGGATCGTGTCGAGCAGGGTGAGGCCGGTGAACACGCGCATCGTCGTCTGCTGCTCCTGCGGGGTGAGCGTCGCCCACGACTGCACGTCGTTCGACAGCGGAACCTTCTCGGGCAGCCAGAAGTTGTTCACCAGGCGGTTCCAGACGTCGAGGTCCTTGTCGTCCTGGATGCGGTTCCAGTTGATCGCCTGCACCTGGTCGAGCAGCTGGAGCTTGGGTGCGTTCATGTCAGTCCTTCTTCGTCGAGGCGTGGGGGGCGGCATCCGTCAGAGCATGCACGAGACGCACCCCTCCTGCTCGGTGCCCTCGAGCGCCAGCTGCCGGAGGCGGATGTAGTAGATCGTCTTGATGCCCTTCTTCCACGCGTAGATCTGGGCCTTGTTGATGTCGCGGGTGGTCGCGGTGTCTTTGAAGAACAGCGTCAGCGACAGGCCCTGGTCGACGTGCTGCGTGGCTGCGGCATACGTGTCGATGACCTTCTCGTAGCCGATCTCGTACGCGTCCTCGTAGTACTCGAGGTTGTCGTTCGTCATGAACGGCGCCGGGTAGTAGACGCGGCCGATCTTGCCTTCCTTGCGGATCTCGATCTTCGACGCGATCGGGTGGATCGAGCTCGTCGAGTTGTTGATGTACGAGATCGAGCCGGTCGGGGGCACGGCCTGCAGGTTCTGGTTGTAGATGCCGTGCTCCTGGATGCTGGCCTTCAGCGCCCTCCAGTCGTCCTGCGTGGGGATGTGGATGCCCTCGAACAGTTCGGCGACGCGAGCGGTCTGCGGCTCCCACACGCCGTCGATGTACTTGTCGAAGAACTCCCCCGACGCGTAGGTCGAGTCGGCGAAGCCGTCGAAGACCTGACCGCGCTCGATCGCGATGAGGTTCGACGCCCGCAGCGCGTGGTACACGACCGTGTAGAAGTAGATGTTCGTGAAGTCCAGGCCCTCTTCGGAGCCGTAGCGCACGCGCTCGCGCGCGAGGTACCCATGCAGGTTCATCTGGCCGAGGCCGATCGCGTGCGAGCGGTCGTTGCCGTCCTCGATCGAGCGCACCGAGGCGATGTGGCTCTGGTCGCTGACCGCGGTGAGCGCGCGGATCGCGGTCTCGACCGTCTTGCCGAGGTCGCGCCCGTCCATCGCCAGAGCGATGTTCATCGAGCCGAGGTTGCAGGAGATGTCCTTGCCGATCTCGGCGTACGAGAGGTCCTCGTTGTAGGTGGTCGGCGTGTTCACCTGCAGGATCTCGCTGCACAGGTTCGACATGTTGATCCGGCCCTTGATGGGGTTCGCCCGGTTCACGGTGTCTTCGAACATGATGTACGGGTAGCCGGACTCGAACTGGATCTCGGCGAGCGTCTGGAAGAACTCGCGCGCGTTGATCTTCGTCTTCTTGATGCGCGAGTCATCGACCATCTCGTGGTACTTCTCGGTCACCGAGATGTCGCCGAAGGGCACGCCGTACACGCGCTCGACGTCATACGGCGAGAACAGGTACATGTCTTCATCGCGCTTGGCGAGCTCGAAGGTGATGTCGGGCAGCACGACGCCCAGCGACAGCGTCTTGATGCGGATCTTCTCGTCGGCGTTCTCGCGCTTGGTGTCGAGGAACCGCATGATGTCGGGGTGGTGCGCGTTGAGATACACCGCGCCGGCGCCCTGACGCGCGCCGAGCTGGTTCGCGTACGAGAACGAGTCCTCGAGCAGCTTCATGACCGGGATGATGCCGCTGGACTGGTTCTCGATCTGCTTGATCGGAGCACCCGACTCGCGGATGTTCGACAGCAGCAGCGCCACTCCGCCGCCGCGCTTGGACAGCTGCAGAGCCGAGTTGATGCCGCGGGCGATCGACTCCATGTTGTCTTCGATGCGCAGCAGGAAGCACGAAACGAGCTCGCCGCGCTGGGCCTTGCCGGTGTTGAGGAACGTCGGGGTCGCGGGCTGGAAGCGGCCGGCGATGATCTCTTCGACAAGCTCGACGGCCAGCTTCTGGTCGCCGTCCGCAAGCCCGAGGGCGGTCATCACGACGCGGTCCTCGAAGCGCTCGAGGAACCGCTTGCCGTCGAAGGTCTTGAGCGTGTAGCTCGTGTAGTACTTGAACGCGCCGAGGAACGTCTCGAAGCGGAACTTCTTGCCGTACGCGAGGTCGTTGAGCTTCTGGATGAACTCGAACGGGTACTTCGCGAGCACCGCCGGCTCGTAGTACTCCTTCTCGACGAGGTAGTCCAGGCGCTCCTTGAGGGAGTGGAAGAACACCGTGTTCTGGTTGACGTGCTGCAGGAAGTACTCGCGGGCGGCGCGCTTGTCGGCGTCGAACTGGATCTTCCCGTCGGTGCCGTACAGGTTCAGCATCGCGTTGAGGGAGTGGTAGTCCAGTCCCTCGAAGCGCGGGTCGTCCTTGAATGTCTTCTCTGTCAGTGCTGCTTCCACCATCGTTCCAATCCTTCGCTCACGCGATCGACGTCTTCGGGCGTGCCGAACAGCTCGAGCCGATACAAGTGGGGCACGTCGCACTTGCGGCTGATGATGTCACCGGCGAGGCAGAACGCTTCGCCGAAGTTGGTGTTGCCAGCGGAGATCACTCCGCGCAGGTGCTTCCGGTTGGCCTCGACGTTGAGGAACCGGATCACCTGCTTGGGCACCGCGCCCTTCTCCTCGCCTCGGCCCTGACCTCCGCCATAGGTCGGGGTGACGAGCACGAAGGGCTCGCGGACCTCGGGCATCTCGTCGCTGCTGTGCAGCCGGATGCGCACGGCCGGAAGCCCCAGCTTGTCGACGAACCTCGCCGTGTTGCCCGAGACGCTCGAGAAGTAGACGAGAAGCGGTGCGGATGTCGCGATGACACTCACGGCTTCCCCCTTTCGCGAGCGCGGATTCCGTTCGGTCCTGAGCTCGACCCGGGTCTCAGGCCAGGCGAGCGGCGAGTTCGTCGATCTTGTCGGGACGGAAGCCCGACCAGTGGCCGTCATCGGTGATGACGACCGGCGCCTGGAGGTAGCCCAGCGCCTTGACCTGCTCGAGGGCCGCCGGGTCCTCGGAGAGGTCGTGGACCTCGTAGTCGATGCCCTTCGAGTCGAGCGCGCGGTACGTCGCCGTGCACTGGACGCAAGCAGGCTTCGTGTACACCGTGATCGCCATATTCGATCCCTCTTCCTCACATCCGATTCCTGGCCGGCAGTTCCCCCCGCCGAGACACCAATACTACATATGGGTACCGACATTCGGAACAACCACAAGGGATAGTAGTTACATCCGTGTAGTTTTCCACCGTTCCCCACATGTACAACACAGGTTCTCCACCGTTTCATCCACAGCCGGCGATCTTTCAGGTGGGCTCGAGAAGGCCGGAATCACGCGGTTCCCGGCCGCGGCCGCGGCATCCGTCCACAGGTCTGACACTACGGAGGGCCTCCGACATCGATTTGGCCCGTGGACGACACTCGGGCGTGTCACCGGCGTGTCGCGGCCAGGCGCCGCTCGTTCGATAACGTGGACGCGTGGCGGGGTATCGGGATCTTCTGCGAACGCCCGGGGTGGGGCGCATCATCGCCGCGCAGCTGACCGCGCGGTTTCCCAACGGCATGACGAGCCTGGCGATCCTGCTGCACATCGAGCAGGTGACCGGCTCCTACGGCGCGGCGGGGCTCGTCCTGGCGGCCACGAGCGTCGGCCAGGCGATCGCAGGGCCGGTCACGAGCCGCTGGATGGGCGTATGGGGCATGCGCCGCGTGCTCACCACGACCCTCGCCGTGTGCGCGCTCGGCATCACCGTGATGGCACTGGTGCGGATGCCTCTTCCCGCGTACATGGTGCTGGGGCTGGTCACCGGACTGTCCACCCCGCCCGTGCAGTCCGCGGTGCGCACGATCTACCCGAAGATGGTCAACTCCAAGCAGCTGACCCCGCTGTTCTCGCTCGACGCGAGCCTGCAGGAGATCATCTGGATCATCGCGCCGGTGCTCATCACGGTCGTCGCCACTCAGGTCGGAACCGTCCAGGGGCTCCTCGTGATCGTCGTGATCCTCGCAGGCGGCGGGGCGTGGTTCATCTTGTCACCCGAGGTCGGGCGCGTGCGCATCCCGCGCAGCCGCCGCGGCCTGGGCCGCGTGCTCGGCAAGCCCGCCGTGGTGCTCGCGACCGTCGTCGGGTTCCTTCTGATCGGCGCGTGCGCGGCGGTCGAGGCGGGGGTCGTGGCGACCTTCGGGCACGAGGGGCTCGAGGCCGGAATCGTGCTGGCGCTCTTCTCGGTCGGAAGCCTCGGCGGCGGCCTCGCGTTCGGCCACATCCCGATCGGACCGTGGGCGATGGCCCGGCGTCTGCTCATCGTCACCGTCGGGCTGAGCCTGACGGCCCTCATGCTCGACGTCGTGTGGCTCGGCGGCACGGTCGGGTGGCTCTCCGGGACGCTCGTGATCGCGGGCATCGGCGTCGCCCCCGCCCTCGCGGTGCTGTTCGCGATGACCTCCGCGAGCGTCAAGTTCAGCGAGACGGCCGAGGCGTTCGGCTGGGTCGCGACCGGCCAGCTGATCGGCGCGGCCGCCGGCTCCGCCGTGGCGGGGTTCCTCATCGACGGTATCGGCGCGCAGGGCGCCTATGTGGCGGCGGCGGTGTTCGCGGCGGTGGGACTGATCGTGTCGGTCGCGTTCGTCCGCGGATTCCCCGACCTGCGACACGGCGACGCAAGTCCCATCCCCGACACCGAGCCGGTGCACACGGTCACCTCGTAGCGCGGCCCGCGACCTTAGGCTGGACGCCATGCCCGCACCCGTCCTCCTCCCCCGCCGCTCGTGGGGCCACCCCGCGGCTGCGCGCCGTGCCCTGCTCATCCACGGTCTCGGCTCGAACGCCGCGCTGATGTGGCGCTACGGCACAGCACTTGCCGACGACGGCTGGCGGGCGGATGCGGTCGACCTGCGCGGCCACGCAGACGCACCACGCACGCTCGACTACACGCTCGAGGCGTACGCCGCCGATGTCGTCGCGACGCGCGCGGACGGCGGGGCGTGGGACCTCGTGATCGCCCACTCGCTGGGCGGCGCCGCGGCGGTCCTGGCCGCCGCGCGCGACGCCGAGTGGACCCGCCGGCTCGTGCTCGTCGACCCGGCGATCCACCTCACCGAGGACGACCGCGAGAACGTGCGCGTCAGCCAGGAGCAGTCCTTCGCCGACCCGAGCCCGCACGCGGTGCGACGCGAGCATCCGCACTGGCACCCCCTCGACATCGAGCTGAAGGCCAGTGCGGCGCAGCAGGCGAGCCGCTGGGCGGTCGAGCAGACGAGCGCGCAGAACCCCGAGTGGGACGTGCGGGATGCCGCGACCGCCCTTGCCGTGCCGACCCGCGTGATCGCCGCCGACCCGGCCGTCTTCAGCATCTTCGCGGGCAAGCCCGCCGCCGAGGTCGCCGAGGCCAATGCGCTGATCACGGTGTCGATCGTCGCGGGAGCGGGCCACTCGCCGCATCGCGACCTGCCCGAAGACACCATTGCGCTCATGCGCGAGGCGCTGCGCGACTGACCGCCCACGGCGTTGCCCGCCCGGGCCACAATGGCAGGGTGACCGACTTCGATCCCGCCGCGCACCTGCCCGACGACCTGCTCGAGCGCATCCGCGGCCGCGCCGCGCGCTACGACCGTGAGAACCTCTTCCCGCAGGAGGACCTCGACCAGTTGAAGGATGCCGGGTACCTCGCGATCCTCGTGCCGCGCGAGCTCGGCGGGGCGGGGCTGGGGCTGGCCGAGGCATCCGCTCTGCAGCAGCGGCTCGCGACCGCGGCGCCGGCGACCGCCCTCGCGATCAACATGCACCTGGTGTGGACGGGCGTGGCGAAGGTGCTCGCCGATCGCGGCCTCGACGCGCTGCGCTTCGTGCACGAAGGCGCCGCGGCGGGCGAGGTGTTCGCGTTCGGCATCAGCGAGGCCGGCAACGACCTCGTGCTGTTCGGCAGCGACACGGATGCCTCTCCCACCGCCGACGGCGGCTACGCGTTCACCGGCACGAAGATCTTCACCTCGCTCGCGCCGGTGTGGACGCAGCTCGGCCTGCACGGGCTCGACACCACGTCGGACGACGCGCCGCGCATGGTCTACGCGTTCGTGCCGCGCGGCGAAGAGGCCGCGGGGCGGATCGTGACGCGCGACGACTGGGACACGCTGGGCATGCGCGGCACGCAGAGCCGCACCACCGAACTGCACGGCGCTATCGCACCCGCCGATCGCGTGGTGCGGCGCATCGCGCCCGGGCCGAACCCCGATCCGATCGTGTTCGGCATCTTCAGCGTCTTCGAACTGCTGCTGGCCTCCGTCTACACCGGCATCGCCCGGCGCGCGCTCGACCTCGCCGTCGAGACCGCCGCGAAGCGCCGCTCGAAGCGCATCGGGCTCGCCTACAGCCAGGACCCCGACATCCGCTGGCGCGTGGCCGACATGGCGCTCGCATACGACGCGCTGCCGCCGCAGCTGGCCGCCCTCGGCCGCGACATCGACGAGCAGGCCGACCACGGCGCGCGCTGGTTCTCGCTGCTGTCGGGCATCAAGCACCGGGCGGCGACGACCGCCAAACGCGTCGTCGACGACGCCGTGCTCGTCGCGGGCGGCTCGTCGTACTTCGCCTCGAGCGAGCTGGGTCGGCTGTATCGCGACGTGCTGGCGGGGCTGTTCCATCCGTCCGACCCCGAGTCGGCGCACGCGACGGTCGCCACGGCGTGGCTCGGTCCGCTCGAGAGCTGACTGCCCCCTTTCCCTGTCCCCGCCCCCGCCCCCCGCCTCGTCGAGTACGCACGTTCTCGCCGAGACCGCATGTCGTTCATGAAGACAACGGGGTCATTCGGCGAGAAACCGCGTACTCGACGAGGTGGGCGGCGGCGCAGACCGGTCAGGAATCGAGAAGCGCGGGGCGCGAAGCATCCGTATCGTCGTCGTCATGAGCACTGCACGAGACACCAAATCCGGATTCACCGCCGAAGAGCGCGCCGCGATGCGGGCGCGAGCCGCCGAGCTCAAGGCGCAGGAGCGCAAAGGCAAGAGCGCCGACGAGAAGGCCGCGATCGATCGTCAGGATCTGCTCGACGCGATCGCGGGCATGCAGGACTCCGACCGCGCGATCGCCGAGGGCCTGGACGCGATCGTGACCCGCGTCGCCCCGCAGCTGGGCTCGAAGACGTGGTACGGCTTCCCGGCGTACACGCTCGGCGGCAAGGTCGTCGTCTTCTTCAAGCCCGCGGCGAAGTTCAAGGACCGCTACGCCACCCTCGGCTTCGAGACCACGGCGCAGCTCGACGACGGTCAGATGTGGCCCACGTCGTACGCCATCCTCTCGCTCACGAAGGCCGAAGAGGAGCGCATCGCGGAGCTGGTGCGCCGCGCCGCAGGCTGAGCGTGCGTCGCACCCCCGTGCGAAGATGACCGGATGACGCGCACACCCACCGCTCTGCTGAGCCCCGCCGACCAGGAGCGTCGGCACGGGCTGCGGGTGATGAAGGGCGTCGCGCTCGGCGCGCTCGGGTTCATGGCCGTCGTGTTCGTCGTCGCGTTCGCGCTGCAGGGACACTACCCGTGGCTCGCGTACGTGCGCGCCGCCGCCGAGGGCGGCATGGTCGGCGCGCTCGCCGACTGGTTCGCCGTCACCGCGCTCTTCCGGCACCCGCTCGGCATCCCGATCCCGCACACCGCGATCATCCCCAACCGCAAGGACGAGATCGGCCGCAACCTCGGCGAGTTCGTCGAGACCGAGTTCCTGCGCGGCGACGTCGTGCGAGCCAAGCTCGAGTCGACCGCGATCGCCGCGCGCCTGGGCGAATGGCTGCGCGAGCCCGCACACGCGGAGCGCGTGGCGGACGAGGCATCCGTCATCGCCGCAGGGCTCCTGCGCGCCCTGAGCGACGACGACGTGCAAGAGGTCATCGAATCGCTCGCGCGCGAGCACCTCATCGCGCCGGACTGGGGGCCGCCGCTCGGCGAATGGCTCCAGCGCGTCGTCGACGCGGGCGCCCACCGCGGCGCGGTCGACCTCGCCGTCGACAGCGTCGCAGGGTGGCTGCGCGCCAACCAGACGTCGTTCCACGGGCTGGTCTCGCGCCGCCTGCCGTCGTGGGTGCCCTCCATCGCGCAGCGCCTGGTCGACGACGCCGTCTACAACGAGGCGGTCAAGTTCATCGCCGCGGTGCAGGCCGAGCCGCAGCATCCCGCCCGCATCGCGATCGACGGCTACCTCGCACGCCTCGCCGACCATCTGCAGCACGACCCGGCCACCATCGGGCGCCTCGAAGACGCGAAGGTCGCCGTCTTCGACAGCCCGCGCGTGCGCGAGCTCGCCGGCGAGGCGTGGAACGCGGCGAAGTCGGGCCTGCTCACCTCGCTGGGCGACAGCGACAGCTCGCTGCGACGTCGGATGGTCGACGCGCTCGCGCAGATCGGCGACCGGCTGGTGACGGATGCCTCGCTTCAGAGCCGCGTCGACACCTGGGTGACCGACGCCGCCGTCTTCGCCGTCGAGCGCTACCGGCACGACATCGCCTCGATCATCACCGACACCGTGGCGCGGTGGGACGCCGCCGAGACGACCGAGAAGATCGAGCTCATGGTGGGCCGCGACCTGCAGTACATCCGGCTCAACGGCACGATCGTCGGCGCACTCGCGGGCCTGGCGATCTTCACCGTCGCACACGCGCTCCTCGGCTGACACGCGGCGGGGCGGTGAGTAGCCTGGAACCATGGCCGCACGCGATGAACTGGCCGTCTTCAGCTACGGGACCCTCTTGAACCCCGACCTTCAGCGTTCGGTGTTCGGGCGCATCGTCACGGGCGACGACGACGTGCTCGTGGGCTACAAGCTCTCGTACATCGAGGTGCCGGACCGGCAGATCGCCGAGTGGTCGGGTCAGCAGCAGCATCCGATCATCCGCCCGACGGGCAATCCGCTCGACAAGGTGTTCGGCAAGGTGATCCACCTCACCGAGCAGGAGCTCGACTCACGCGACGACTTCGCCCTGTGGATGTTCTCTCGCACGCCCGTGACCCTCGCCAGCGGCCGCACGGCATGGGCCTACGTCGCCTCCTCGATCGACGAGTCGCGTGACGCTGCCGACTGACCCGCTGTGGCCGCGCGCGGGCGGGTGGGCTGCGGCCGATGGCGATGCGGCGGATGCGACGATCCTCGGCGTCCCGACGTGGCGCACGTCGCTCTCCCCCACCGGTGCGCACGCCACCCCCGCCGCGGTGCGAGAGGCGCTGCGGCGCTACAGCCCGACCCAGCTGGGCGCGCGCGGCGAGTCGGCGGGCGCTGTCGACCTCGGCGACGCGCTGCGCATCGTCGACGCGGGCGACGTCGCCGAGCCGGACGGTCCCGAGGGCGAGGCGGCGGTGCGCTCCGCTGTCGCGCGGCTCGCACCGCGCAGCGGATTGGTCATCGCGCTGGGGGGCGACAACTCCGCGACGTACCCGGTGGCGCAGGGGGCGGCTGCGACGGGACTCGTCACGATCGACGCGCACTTCGACCTGCGCGACGGAGTGTCCAACGGCTCGCCCGTGCGCCGGCTCGTCGAAGACGGGCTCGATCCGGCGCGGATCGTGCAGCTCGGGATCGCCGACTTCGCGAACTCCGTCGCCTACGCGCGCCGCGCGGCCGACTGGGGCATCACGGTCGTCACCCTCGACGAGCTGCGGCGGCGCGACCCCGGCGATGTCATGGCCGAGGCCCTCCAGATCGCGGGTGCCGGCGGCTCGGCGGCCCGCGTCCACCTCGACATCGATGTGGACGTGTGCGATCGGTCGGTGGCGCCGGGGTGCCCGGCGTCGGTGCCTGGCGGGCTGGCGGCGCACGAGTTGCGCGCGCTCGCGCGGGCCGCGGCATCCGATCGGCGTGTCACGAGCGCCGACATCGTCGAAGTGGATGCCGCCGCCGACGCGCCCGACGGACGCACGGTGCGGCTGGCCGCCCTCTGCGTGCTCGAACTGCTCGCGGGGCTGGCCGTGGGAGAGCGAAGGAGCGGACCGTGACACGCGACGGAATCCGGCTGGTGCTGGTGCGCCACGCCAAGTCAGACTGGGGCGACCCGTCGATCGCCGACCACGACCGCCCGCTGAACGAACGCGGACTGCGCGACGCTCCGCGGATGGCGCGGCGCCTCGCCGAGTCAGGGTTCGAGGCCGATGCGATCGTGACGAGCACGGCGCTTCGCGCACGCACGACCGCGGCGGCGTTCGGCGAGGCCCTCGGCGTGAGGGTGACCGCTGACGAGCGACTCTACGGCGCATCGGCACGCACCCTGTGGTCCCGCGCGTCGGACGCCGACGCCGCCCGCATCGTGCTGGTCGCCCACGACCCGGGCATGAGCGTCCTGGCCGCGCGGCTGTCGGGCGACCGGATCGAGCACATGCCCACCTGCGCGGTGGCGACCTTCGCGTGGGACGACGACGACTGGAACGTGGTCGACGCGCTCGAGCCGTCCGACTGGTCGTTCGACACGCCGCGCTGAGGCCGGGCGGCACACCCGACTCCTGAGATCCGGGGCCGCTGCCGCGGGACACGCCGGGCGCCGTCGACCAGAGACCTCAGGAGTTGCGCCCGGGGTCTCGCCCGCCGCGCGGGTCAGTCGAGGCGGGCGCCGTCCTTCCAGACGCCCGCGACCAGCGGCACGCCGGGGCGGTACGCGAGGTGCGTGCGCGTGGGGGCGTCGAGCATCACCAGGTCGGCGCGCCGCCCAGGTGCGATCGCACCGATGTCGTCGCGGCGCAGCGCCCTGGCCCCGCCCGCGGTCGCCGCCCACACGGCCTCGGCCGGGGTCATGCCCATCTCGCGCACCGCGAGCGCGATCATGAAGGACATCGAACTCGTGAAGCTCGATCCGGGGTTGCAGTCGCTGGCGAGCGCGACGGTGACGCCGGCGTCGATGAGCCGCCTCGCATCCGGGTAGGGCTGGCGCGTCGAGAACTCGACGCCCGGCAGCAGGGTCGCGACCGTGTCCGACGCGGCGAGGGCCGCGGCATCCGTGTCGTCGAGATACGTGCAGTGATCGACGGATGCCGCGCCCAGGGCGACCGCGAGGCGCACGCCCGCGCCCGGTCCGAGCTGGTTGCCGTGCACGCGCGCCGCGAGGCCGTGGGCGATTCCGGCGGTCAGCACGCGGCGCGCCTCGTCGGGTGTGAAGGCGCCGGTCTCGCAGAAGACGTCGACCCACCGGGTGTGCGGCGCGCACGCCCGCAGCATGTCGCCGCAGACGAGCTCGACGTACTCGTCGCGCCGATCGGCGAACTCGGGGGGCACGACATGCGCACCGAGGAAGGTGACCTCGGGCGTGACCTCGGCCGCGAGCCGCGCGAGACGCTCTTCGTCGGCGACGGTGAGGCCGTAGCCGGTTTTCACTTCGAACGTCGTCGTGCCCTGCGCGTGGAGTTCGCGGACGAACCCGGCCAGGCGCCTGCGCAGCTCGTCGTCGCTCGCCGCGCGGGTGGCCGCGACCGTGCGGCGTATGCCGCCCGCGGCATACGCCTGCCCGGCCATGCGCGCCTCGAACTCGTCCGCGCGGTCGCCGCCGAACACGAGGTGCGTGTGGCTGTCGACGAACCCGGGGATGACCGCGCGTCCCGCGGCGTCGACGACCTCGATTCGGCCCTCTGCTGCGGGTGGAGTCTCAGCGTCGGTGAGACGCGGGGCGTCGGCGGCGAGGCCGACCCATGCGACACGGCCCCGCGAGACGAGCACGGCGGCGCCCTGCAGCGTGCCGCACGGGTCGTCGTCGCGAGCGACGTTGGTCGTCAGTTCGCCGATGTTCGTGATGAGCGTCGCGGTCACGGCATCCGTTCCCTTCCTCGTCCCTCACAGCGTGCATGTCCCACTATCGCGGCTGCCTGTCCCGAAATGACCCCCTGAACGGGCCTTTCACGCGAAGAACAGGACGCGGATGCCGCGGGATGCCTCACTCGTCCAGCATCGGCACCACGAGCCCCCGCTCGCGGGCGACCTCGACCGCCCGGGGGTACCCGGCGTCGACGTGCCGCATCACTCCGGTGCCGGGGTCGTTCGTCAGCACGCGCGTGAGCTTTTCGGCGGCGAGCGCCGTGCCGTCGGCGACCGTGACCTGGCCGGCGTGGATCGACCGGCCGATGCCGACGCCGCCGCCGTGGTGGATCGACACCCACGAGGCGCCCGACGCGGTGTTGAGCAGAGCATTGAGCAGGGGCCAGTCGGCGATCGCGTCCGACCCGTCGGCCATCTGCTCGGTCTCGCGGTAGGGGCTCGCGACCGAGCCGGCGTCGAGGTGGTCGCGGCCGATCACGATGGGGCCTGCCAGTTCGCCCGACGCGACCATCTCGTTGAACCTCAACCCGGCGAGGTGGCGCTCCTGATACCCGAGCCAGCAGATGCGCGCGGGCAGCCCCTCGAAGTGCACGGCGTCGCCCGCCTTCTCGAGCCACCGCACGAGCCCGGCGTTGTCGGGGAAGAGGTCCATCACGGCGCGGTCGGTCTTGCGGATGTCGTCGGGGTCACCCGACAGCGCCACCCACCGGAACGGGCCGCGCCCCTCGGCGAACTGCGGCCGGATGTACGCCGGCACGAACCCCGGAAACTCGAACGCCCGCTCGAACCCGCCCAGTTGCGCCTCGGCGCGGATCGAGTTGCCGTAGTCGAACACCTCGGCGCCGGCATCCTGAAAGCCGACCATCGCCGCGACGTGCTTGGCCATCGAGCCGCGAGCGCGGGCGGTGAACCCTTCGGGATCGCGGGATGCCTCGTCCTTCCAGTCCTCGAAGGCGATGCCGACCGGAAGGTAGGCGAGCGGGTCGTGGGCGCTGGTCTGGTCGGTCACGACGTCGACCGTGATGTCGCCGGCGCGGTGGCGCAGCAGCAGTTCGCCGAACACCGACGCGGCGTTGCCGACGACTCCGACCGAGAGCGCCTCGCCCGCCTCGCGCGCGGCGGCGACCCGAGCGACGGCCGCGTCGAGGTCGGTCGTGTACTCGTCGAGGTAGCCGTGCTCGACGCGGCGCGCGAGGCGCGACTCGTCGACGTCGACGATGAGCACCGCTCCGGCGTTGAGCGTCACGGCCAGCGGCTGGGCGCCGCCCATGCCGCCGCAGCCGGCTGTGAGGGTCAGGGTTCCGGCGAGCGTGTCGCGGCCGAGCGACCGCGCGACCGCGGCGAACGTCTCGTACGTGCCCTGCAGGATGCCCTGGGTGCCGATGTAGATCCACGAGCCCGCGGTCATCTGGCCGTACATCGTGAGGCCGAGCGCCTCAAGGCGGCGGAACTCGGGCCACGTCGCCCAGTCCCCCACGAGGTTGGAGTTCGCGATGAGCACGCGCGGCGCCCACTCGTGCGTGCGGAACACGCCCACCGGCTTGCCCGACTGCACGAGCAGCGTCTCGTCGGGTTCGAGCTCGTCGAGGGTGCGCACGATCGCGTCGAAGGCCTGCCACGAGCGTGCGGCGCGGCCGGTTCCGCCGTACACGACGAGGTCTTCGGGGTGCTCGGCGACCTCGGGATCGAGGTTGTTCATGAGCATGCGCTTGGCGGCCTCGGCGCCCCAGCTCTTTGCGGTGCGCTCGGCGCCGCGCGCGGCGCGCACGGTGCGTTCGCCGCCCTCGGTCGTGGCATCGGTCGTCGCGGTCATGTCACTGCTCCTTCGCGAGTGTGTCGTCTGCGGTGATGAGGAGATCTGCGGATCTGAGGCGGGATCGACGGAATCCGTCCTCAGAACGCCTGATGTCCGCTGATCGGCTGGTCATCGGGCGCCTCCGGCTCGGGCTGCGGCATCCGCCACGGCCCCCGACAGCACCAGTTCGGTCACGGCCTCGAGGTCGGGTGACAGGAACCGGTCGGGGCCGGGGCCGACGACGGCCCCGCGCACGAGGTCGCGCACCGCGCCGGTCGCGGGCGCCGGGGCGAGCGGCGCCCGCAGGTCGAGGGCGCGGGCGCCCGTGAGCACCTCGATCGCCAGCACCCGCGCCAGTCCGTCGATCGCCCGGCGCAGCTTGCGGGCGGCGGCCCAGCCCATCGAGACGTGGTCCTCCTGCATCGCCGAAGACGGGATCGAGTCGACGGAGGCCGGTGCCGCGAGGCGCTTGAGCTCCGAGACGATCCCCGCCGCGGAGTACTGCGCGATCATGAGGCCCGAGTCGACGCCGACCTCGTGCGCGAGGAACGGCGGCAGTCCGTTCGAGCGCGCGACGTCGAGCGCCCGGTCGGTGCGCCGCTCCGACATCGAGGCGACGTCGGCGACGGCGATCGCGAGGAAGTCCAGCACGTACGCCACGGGCGCGCCGTGGAAGTTGCCGTTCGACTCGACCCGGCCGTCGTCGGTGATGACGGGGTTGTCGACGGCCGACGCGAGTTCGCGCGAGGCGATGCGCCGCGCGTGCGCGAGCGTGTCGCGGGCGGCGCCGTGCACCTGGGGCGCGCAGCGCAGCGAGTAGGCGTCCTGCACGCGCGTGCACACCGAAGGGTCGCGGTGCGAGGCCATGATGCCCGAGCCTGCGAGCAGCGCGCGCAGGTTCGCCGCCGACTCGGTCTGCCCGGCCTGGGGCCGAAGCGCCATGAGGTCCCCCGCGAACACGGCGTCGGTGCCCAGCTGCGACTCGATCGACATCGCGGCGGCGATGTCGGCCGTGTCGAGCAGCGCCTGCAGGTCGTGCAGCTCCAGCAGCAGCATCCCGAGCATGCCGTCGGTGCCGTTGATGAGCGCGAGTCCCTCTTTCTCGCTCAGCACGAGGGGCGAGACGGATGCCTCGGCCAGCGCCTCGGCGGCCGGAACGGGTGTCGAGTCGCCGGTTTCGTCGGCTGTACGACCGGGGGCGACGACCCGCACCTCGCCCTCGCCCATCGCGGCGAGCGCGATGTGGGCGAGCGGCGCGAGGTCTCCTGAGCAGCCGAGCGACCCGTATTCGCGGACGATCGGCGTGATGCCGGCGTTGAGCATCGCGGCGTACGTCAGGGCGACGACGGGCCGCACGCCGGTGTGCCCGGTCGCGAGGGTCTGCAGGCGCAGCAGCTGAAGTGCGCGCACGACCTCGGTCTCGACCTCTGCCCCGGTGCCGGCGGCGTGCGAGCGGATGAGCGAGGCCTGCAGCTGCCGGCGCCGCTCGGGGGCGATGAAGGTGGTGGCGAGCGCGCCGAAGCCGGTCGAGATGCCGTAGTGCGGGGCCGGGTCGTCCGCGAGCGCCTCGACGAGGGCGCGGGATGCCTCGACTCGCGCGATCGCGCGGGGATCGATCTCGACTCGGGCGCCGTTGCGGGCGACGGCGACGACGTCTTCAGGACGCAGGGGGGCTGCGCCGACGGTGACGACGGCGAGCGTGGGGGCGACGGTGCTCATGCCCCGATTCCACACCGGGCGATGCGCGGGTGACAGCGGGTCGTGGCATCCTGTGTCTGTGATCTCAGACGTTGCCTCGAAGCCCCAGGTGCCCGCGGCGGACCAGACGCTGCGGATCCTGTCGTTCCTCGCGCGCCAGCGCGGGCCCGCTGCGGCCCAGGCGATCGCGACGCAGCTCGGAATCCCGCGGTCGACCGTGTATCACCTGCTCGGCACCCTCGCGGCGCACGGGTTCGTCGTGCACGTGCCGGCCGAGCGGCGCTGGGGTCTCGGCACGGCCGCGTTCGAGCTCGCCGGAGGCTACGCGCGGCAGCAGCCGCTCGCGCGGCTGGGGCGTCCGCTCGTCGCGGGCCTCGCCGACCGCGCCGGCGAGAGCGCGCACCTGGCCGTGATGACCGGGCGCGACGTGCTCTACATCGTCGAGGAGCGCGCGCCGCGCCGGCCCGCGCTCGTGACCGACGTGGGCGTGCGGCTTCCCGCGCATCTCACCGCGACGGGCCGTGCGATGCTCGCGGCCATGCCCGGCGAGCAGGTGCGGGCGCTCTACCCCGACCGGAGCGCCTTCGCCGATCGCACCGGGCGGGGCCCGGCGACTCCGCGCGAGCTGCGCGACGTGCTGCGCGAGGCCCGCGCGCGCGGCTACGCCGTCGAGGACGGCGAGGTGACCCTCGGCCTGCGCTCGATCGGGGTCGTCGTGCGCGACCACGCGGGGTGGCCGGCCGCCGCGATCGCGGTCACGTGGCCCGACGGCGCCGACCCCGGGGCCCGCGCCGATGCCGAGAGGCTGGCGGCGCTGGTGGCGGATGCCGCGACCGAGCTCGCCCGCCGCATCGCGTGACACGGTGCGACGTATATTTACACTTGCGTGTATATACATGGTCGTGTAATCTCAGCGCATGGACACTGTGCTCGCCGCCGTCTCGGAACCGCATCGTCGGGCGCTGCTCGACGCTCTGCGCGACGGCCCGCGCTCGGTCGGCGAGCTCACCGAGCTCGTGCCGATCGCGCAGTCCGGCGTCTCGCGACACCTGCGGCTGCTGCGCGACGCCGGCCTCGTCGAGTCATCCGTGGAGGGCCAGCGGCGCATCTACCGGCTGCACCCCGAGCCGCTCGAACAGCTCGGCGAGTGGCTCGAGCCGTACCGGCGGCTGTGGATCCAGCGCCTGGACGCGCTGCACACCGAGGTCGCCCGCGGGCGACGTGAGGAGAAGGACCGATGACGAACGAGACCACCGGCGCACGCATCGAGACGAGCATGCACCGCCAGAGCGACGGGCGCGGGCGGCTGCGCGCGTCGTCCCGCTTCCCGACGAGCGTGCAAGACCTGTGGAGCGCCGTCAGCGAGCCCGCGCGGTTGGCGCGCTGGCTGTGCGTGGTCGAGGGCGAGCCTGCCGAGGGCGCGACGCTGCGCACGCGCTACACCAGCGGGTGGGAGGGCGAATGCCTCGTCGAGCGCTGCGCTCCCCCGCACGAGCTCGTGATCTCGTCGACCGAGGACGACGGCACGGTCTCTCGCCTCACCGCGCGCATCGAGGCCGACGGCGATGGCGCGATCCTGACCATCGAGGACACGGGCCTGACCCTCGCCGACCTCCCCTTCCACACGGCCGGGTGGCGCGTGCACCTCGAAGACCTGCACGCCCTGCTCGCGCACGACCAGGACTCGACCGACTGGCGCGGCCGCTGGGAGGCGCTCGTGCCGCAGTACCGCGACCTGCCGATCGAGTGAGGTCAGTCGACCTTCGCGATCGAGCCGCCGGTGAGGCGCACGAGCTCGTCGTAGGTCATCGGGAACACCGTGTGCGGCGTCCCGCCCGCGGCCCAGATCTCGACGTACCGCGCGAGGTCCTCGTCGATCACGGTGGTCAGGGGCGACGGATGCCCCGTGGGGGCCACGCCCCCGATCGCCTGGCCGGTCGCCTCGCGCACCTGCTCGGGCGTCGCCCGCGCGATCGACTCGCGTCCCAGTCTCGCCGCGAGCGCGGCGGTGTCGACGCGGTGGGCGCCGCTGGTCATCACCAGCAGCGGCTCGCCGTCGGACCAGAACACGAGGCTGTTCGCGATCGCGCCCACCTCGACTCCCAGGGCGGCTGCGGCCAGCGGCGCGGTGGACGCGGCATCGGGCAGCACGACGATGTCGCCGGTGATGCCGGCGGCGCGCAGGGAGTCGTGGACGAGACGGCTTCGGGCGGGCAGGTGCGCAGTCACGGCACCAGCCTAGAGGCGCGCGAGCACCTCGCCGTGCGGCATCACGAGCCAGCCGTCCGGCGACGCCGCCCACTCCCGCCAGCCCTCCGCGATGCGCTCGAGGCGCGCGGTGTCGGCCGCGCCGAGGGCGACGGCATGCTCGGCGAACGACGAATGCAGCGCGCGGGCGGCCCACGCGTCGCCCCACCACGCGCGGTCCTCGGGCGTCTCGAACAGCCACACCGAGGCCGATGACGCCACGCGCGTGAACCCCGCTTCGCGCGCCCAGGCCTTGAGGCGCCGGCCGGCCGCAGGCTCGCCCGTGACACCGCGGTGGACGGTGAGGTACAGGTCGAGCCAGTCGGCGAGCGCCGGCAGCAGCGGATACCAGTGCACCCCCTCGTAGTCCACCTCGCGCACCGCGACGAGACCGTCGGGGCCGGCGACCCGGCCGAACTCGCGCAGCGCGTCGACCGGCCGGGCGAGGTGCTGCAGCACCTGGTGGGCGTGAACGACGTCGAACGCGCCGTCGGCGGCGTCGAGCGCGTACGCGTCGTCGACGGCGAACTCGACGTTGGGCACCCCGCGGCGCTGGGCGAGGGCGGCGGCCTTGGCGACGACGTCGGCGGCGGCATCCACCCCGCGCACGCGTCCGGGAGAGAGCCGCTCGGCGAACTCGACCGTGATCGTGCCGGGGCCTGCCCCGACGTCGAGCAGCGACATGCCCGGGCGCAGGTGCGCAAGAAGGTACGCGGCCGAGTTCTCGATCGTGCGCCACTCGTGCGAGCGCAGCACCGACTCGTGATGACCGTGGGTGTAATGGTCCGCCATCGCACCAGCGTAGGGCCGCCCCGCACACCGCCCGCACGCCGCTAGGGTGACGCCATGGGTGGTGTGTGGCTCGCGGCGCTGAGCGGCGCGCTGGGGGGCGGGGCCCTGCTCGTCGGCGCGGCGGCGGCGTGGCTGGTCGACATCCCGCAGCGGGTGGTCGCGGCGATCATGGCGATCGGCGCGGGGGTGCTCATCTCGACCCTCGCGTTCGAACTCGTCGAGGAGGCCGCCGACGACGGCGGGCTCATCCCGACGACGGTCGGATTCCTCTCCGGCGCGATCCTCTACATCGTGGCGGACTGGCTGGTGTCGCGCCCGCCGCGCGGTCCGGGATCGCCCGGGCCGGCGCATCCGGCGGTGCGCAGCGGCGGCGCGAGCATCGTGGCACGGCGCGCGAGCGCGGCCCTCGCGGGCGGCTCGGGCCTGGCGATCGCGATCGGGGCGCTGCTGGACGGCATTCCCGAGTCGATCGTGATGGGGCTGTCGGTGCTGCAGGGCGGCATCAGCATCCCGATCGTCGCGGCGGTCGCGATCAGCAACATCCCCGAAGGGCTCGGCTCGACGGCGGCGCTCAAGCGCAGCGGCTCGAAGGGCGCACGATCGCCCTGCTGTGGATCGCGATCGCGCTCGTGTCGGTGGTGGCCGCGGTCGTGGGCTACCTCGCGCTGCAGACGGCGCCGCCCGAGCTCACGGCGCTCATCACGACGATCGCCGCGGGGGCGCTGCTGGCGATGGTGTGCAACACGATGATCCCCGAAGCGTTCGAGGACCAGCACGTGCTCACGGGCCTGTGGGCGACGATCGGGTTTCTCTCGGCGTTCCTCCTGCACGAGCTCGCCGGCTGACCGTCTCGCCCGATCGGGCATCCTGCCACGCATCCGCACGACTCGGGCGGTCGAGGGTGCGCGATCTGCTCACGCCCCGCGTGCTCGGTTGAACAATCCGAAGGCCGGTGGTGCAATGAGAGACGGATGCCGCAACGCGGCGGCATCCGCAGCGCACGGCCCACAAGGCCCGCCGAAGGAGAACAGCGATGTCGCACACCCTGCCCCTGCCCGACTTCGCCCACGAGCGCGTGGAGGTGATCACCGGGCACCGCAGCGGCCTGCTGCTCGCCGTCGCGCTGCACTCGTCGGTGCTCGGCCCCGCCCTGGGCGGTGCGCGCATGTGGACGTATGAGCACTGGAGCGACGGGCTCGGCGACGTGCTGCGGCTGTCTGCGGCGATGACGCTGAAGAACGCGACCGCAGGGCTCGACGCCGGCGGCGGCAAGGCCGTCATCGCGCTGCCTCCGGGCACCGGCCTCGACGCCGAGCGGCGCCGCGCCGCATTCCTCGACCTCGGCGATCTGGTCGCCTCGTTCCACGGCCTGTACCGCACGGCGGAAGACGTCGGCTCGACGACCGACGACATGCTCGTCGTCAGCGAGCGCACCGAGCACGTCGTGGGGCTCCCCGACGCCGTCGGCGGCTCCGGCGAGCCCGCCGGGCCCACCAGCGCCGGCGTCTACGAGTCGCTCCGTGCGACGCTCGAACGGGTGACAGGATCCCCTGAGGTCGACGGACGCCGCATCACGATCTCGGGGCTCGGCCAGGTGGGCAGCCGCCTGGCCGTGCGCCTGTCCGCCGCGGGGGCCGCGCTCACCGTCACCGACGTGAACCCCGCCAAACGCAGCCTCGCCGCCGACCTCGGCGCCGCGTGGGTCGAGCCCGGCGGGGAGCACCTCGTGCCTGCGGACGTCTTCGTCCCGGCGGGGATCGGCGGCCTCCTCACCGCCGACGTCATCGACGCGCTGGACGCGAAGGCGGTGTGCGGCCCGGCCAACAACCCGCTCGCGGCGCGGTCGGGAGCCGACCGGCTCGCCGAGCGCGGCATCCTGTACGCCCCCGACTTCGTCGTCAATGCGGGCGGTGTCATCTACCTCGACCTCGTCGCGAAGCGGCTCGGCACGCGCGCCGAGATCATGGACCGCGTCGCGGGCATCGGCGACACCCTCCGCACGGTGTTCAGCGACGCCGCTGCGCGCGGCGTGACACCGCTCGAGGCCGCCGAAGGGCTCGCCGCCGCGCGCCTGCGTGCCGGCGAGCACGACCGCCAGCCGACGCCGGCCTGAACGCGGCGCGGCATTCCGCGGCACGGCCGCGGCATCCTTCCAGGATTCGCGGCTCGGCATCGCTCTGGTCGCGTGGCGAAGAACGCCTGATTGCACACTGTAATATCGCTTTGATCTCACGGGACTGTGCCTGCGAGAGGGCCGAACCGAGAGGTCACGATGAACCCGTCGCCGCGCCTGCGCAGGAATCGTCGCATCGCCGCCGCAGCCGCGGTGGTCGTCGTCATCGTGGGAGTCGGGGTCACCGTCGGGTTCGCGCTCATGCACGGCTCCGGAGCCGACCTGCCGAACGCGTCCGCGTCGCGGTCCCCGGCGCCGGACCCCGTCGACACCCCGACGCCGACGCCCACTGCCCTGACGGCCGCCGAGGCCCTGCTCGCCGGCTCGGCCGATCCGGCCGCGTGCGCCGTCTCGTTCGAGGGCGACGGGATCGACCTCGCCCCGCAGCTTCAGGTCCAGGGCGCGATGTACGCCGCCCTGCCGATCCCCGACCGCGAAGGCGAGGTGTTCGCCGGCTGGTACGGCTCGCCCGCCGACGCCGCGGCGCACGCGATCGCCGGCCGGGTCAACGGGTCGCGCGAGGTCGCGTGCGCCGATCGGCAGATCACCCTCTACGGCGCGTGGATGTCGCCGGACGACAACGCCGCCGAGAACGCGCAGATCCCGATCATGATGTACCACCAGTTCACGACCAACCCCGACGGCGAGAGCGGCTGGCTGCGCGGCAATTACGCCTACATCGGCGACTTCGACGCGCACATGGCCTACATCGCCGAGAGCGGCTTCTACCTGCCGACCTGGGATGAGCTGGCGGCGTTCATCGACGGGCGCCTGTTCCTGCCCGACCATTCGGTCATCATCACCGACGACGACGCCGACCACACGTGGCTCGAGCTGGCGGTCCCCGTCGTCGACAAGTACCGGCTGCTGACGACCTCGTTCGTGATCACGGTGTGGCGATCCGAGCCGACCCCCTCGAAGTACGTCCTTCAGCGTTCACACACGCACGAGATGCACGAGTCCGGCGCGAACGGCCAGGGCCTCATGGTGAACTGGTCGGCCGAACAGATCGCCGCCGATCTCGAGACCTCGGCGAGCATCCTCGGCGCGAAAGAGGTCGTCGCGTACCCGTTCGGGCACTATAACGAGACCACCAAGGAGGGCATGCGGATGGCCGGGTTCGAGCTCGGGCGCACGATCGAGGGCGGCTACGTCCATATCGGCACCGACAAGCTCGCCCTGCCGGTCGTGCGCATCAACTACGGCATGGGCGTCGGTCTGCTTCCCGAACTCATCGGCTGAGCCGAACGGCCGCACCGATCGGCCGACGGCGGCCCCCGGCCTCCTCCGCGGGCCTAGCCTGTGGGCATGCGCACAGGAATCCACTACTGGAACTACACGACGCCCGGCGGGTCGCCCGCCATCGCCCCCGATCTCGTCGCGGTCGCCCGCGCGGCCGAGCAAGGCGGCTTCGACCAGTTCACCGTCATGGACCACTGGTTCCAGATGGAGGCGATGGGCGATCCCCGCCAGCCCATGCTCGAGGCGTTCACCACGCTCGGCTTCGTCGCCGCGCACACCTCAAGGCTGCGCATCGGGCCCCTCGTGACGGGGGTGACGTACCGGCATCCGGGACTGCTCGCCAAGACCGCCACCACGCTCGACGTGCTGAGCGAGGGGCGCTGCGTGCTGGGCATCGGAGCCGCCTGGTACGAGCGCGAGCACGCCGCCCTCGGGGTGCCGTACCCGCCGATCGCGGAGCGCTTCGAGCGGCTCGAAGAGACGCTCCGGATCATCGCGCAGATGTGGAGCGACGACGAAGGACCCTTCGAGGGGCGCCACTACCGGCTCGCCGAGACGATCAACAGTCCGCGCGCGGTGGCGCAGCCGCACCCGCCGATCATGATCGGCGGAAAGGGCGAGCGCAAGACGCTGCGTCTTGCCGCGCAGTACGCCCAGATCGTGAACCTCACCGCGATCGATCCCGACGAGGTCGCGCACCTTCTCGGCGTGCTCCGTCGCCACTGCGATGACGTCGGCACCGACTACGACGCGATCCAGAAGCAGGTCATGGGCGGAGCCCTCGACCCGGATGCCCCGGACTACCTCCCGGCGATGGAGCGTCTTTCAGCGCTCGGCGTCGATCTCGTCGTGCTCGGCGTGCGCCCGAACCGTCAGCTCGAGTGGGTCGAGAAGCTCGCCGCCCAGGTGGTTCCCCGACTGGCAGAGCTGTAGGCGCACCCCCGACGCGCGACTGTCCGGTCAGGCGAACCTGTCGCCCAGGCGACTGTGCAGTGCGTCGGCGACGAGTCCGGCGATGCGCCCCTGCGCGAGGGGATCGTCGGGGGCTCTCATCGTCGCGAGGCGCACGAAGCCCGTGCTCTGCGTGTCGACGAAGCTGCGGCTGCCGGCGCCCGCTGTCACCCCGGCGGCGGCGAGGTCGATCAAGGTGTCGGCCTCGCGCGAGGTGGGGATCCAGAGGAACTGCCCGTTGGGGCCCGAGGCGGCCGGTACTCCCAGGTCCTGGAGCGCAGCGGCCAGACCTGCTTTGCGGGTGCGATAGCGATCGCGGGCAGCGTGGACCACGACGGCTGTGCGAGGGCTCTCTAGCAGGTGGGCGAGCGCGCCCTGCAGGATGCGGCTGTTCACGGCCAGGCCGTGCGCGCGCAGCGCTCGCAGCCGTTCGATGACCTCTCCGGGGCCGCCGGTGATCGAGGTGCGCAGATCGACGCCGTACGCGCGACAGAACGACCGCACCCTCACCACGCGGCCAGGGACGAGCGGTCCCAGGGTCGGCGCGGGCTCGTCGGCGAGCGGCCCGACGGGGTCGTCCTCCACGACGAACACGTCGGGGTGATCCTGCAGCACAGCCGCCAACTCGCCGAGTCGGGTCGCATCGGGCAGCGGGTCCAGAGCCCATGGGCCGGCCGCCTGGAACAGATAGCTGGAAGCGCCGGCCTCGAGCGCGCGGCGAAGCGAGGCGGGGTCGGGCCCGCGGCCGTCGGAGGGCACCTCATAGGGGATGAGGCCGATGCGGCGCAGGTACCCGAGAAAGCCAGGGTTGGCGGGCACGTCGATCGCGACCGTGCCGCCGATGGGGGTCACCGCCTCGACAGCGAGCAGCGCCGCTTCTGCGCCGCTGCCGCCCGACGTGACCGACTCCACCGGGAACGGCCAGCCGGGAAGGGCCGCGCGGCGCAGATCGTCGATGACGTAGTCGCGGACGCTGGAGTGCAGATCGGGCGCGCGCAGCCCCGCAGACACCCCCTCATCGAGCGGTGGCAACAGCGTGACGTCGGCGCTCGACTCGGACAGATCGATGTGGCCTGATGCCGCGTGGTCCGTCCCGGCCGGCGCGCTCGTGCCCGGCAGCGCTGCGACGACCGTTCCGCCCCGGCGTCGCGTCTGGACCAGACCCCGCTCGCGCAGCACGACCCAGATCTCGCTGATCGCGCGGAAGGTGAGGCCGGATTCCGCCGAGAGTGCCCGGATCGTCGGCAGCCGCGTTCCGGGCGCGAGGCGGCCGATGGCGATCGCGTCGTGCATGCCGTCGGCGAACTCGACTGCGGAGTCGGCGCTCACCAGCAGGTCGACGAGCCAGCGCACGTTTGCGGGTGTGGATGTCGCGGCATCCGTTGCCTCGTCGTTCAACGTCAGGCGGCCATCACTCATCAGGACCCCTCTCGTCGTGCAGACCAGCTCGGACGCAGTGGGATGCCGCGGCGGGCGCACTCGCTCGCGCCCGCCGCGCGCGCCTCAGGGCTGCACCCTGTAAACGTACCCATCGGCCGGATCGAAGTCGTCGGCGCCGACGAACTCATTGGCCCACTTCGTCACGTAGTCGAGCGGGTCGATGTCCTCGTAGAGGTCGGGGTAGGCCCACTTCGCGTAGAACAGCGGGGTGATCTGATTGCCTGCCAGATCGAACGCCCACGCGTTGTAGAGGTGCAGATCTTCGTTCTTCACGGCCGTGAGGTCGTTCCAGCCGGCGCGCGCGAGGAGCTCATCCGCCTTGACCTGGAAGTCGCTCTCGCTGGTGCCGCCGTAGGCGTTGGACGTTTCCACCACGATGATGTCGGGGTCCTCGTTGAGGATCGCGACCGGGTCGGCGTCGATCGTGTTGCCCGGCGACTGGCCGAAGATGTTGCGGATGTTCGCCGCCTTGATGGCCAGCGACTTCCCGCCTTCGATTCCCGACGTCGCGCCGTCGGAGGTCTCGTAGTAGGCGCTGGCCTCGCCGCCCTTCGAGCGGTCGAGCAGAGTGGCGATCTCATCCGAGAACGCCGCCACCTTCGCGGCCTCGTCTTCGCGGCCGAGGACGGTCGCGGCCAGCTCGACGCTCGCGTTCCACTCGGAGAACACCCACGTGCTCAGCACGACCACGGGGATGCCCAGCGGCTCGAGCTGTTGGGCCGCTGCCTCCCAGCCTTGGTTGCGGTAGATGAACACGACGTCGGGATTCTTGGCGATGATCGCTTCGTAGTTCAGCTCGTTGCCGTTGGCGCCGACAGACAGCGAGTCGTCGAAGCCTGCGAAGTTGAGATCGTCGATCGTGCGCTGGTCGACGCCGACGATCTCGTCCTTCGCGCCGAGCGCGAGCACGAGGTCGACATTGAAGCTGCCGACGACGACCGCCCGGTCGGCGGGACCGTCTTCGAGGGTGACCTTGCGACCCTGGTCGTCAGTGACCACCAGAGGGCCGGATGCCGCGGCCGCGGCATCCTCGGGCGGCGCCGCGCTCGGCGCGGATGAGCAGGCAGTGAGCGAGAGGGCGAGCGCGGCGACGAGTGTCGCTGCCGTCGCGACGGGACGGATACGTGACATGAGTGCTCCTTGGCGAGGTGATTCGCGGGATGGTCGCAGGGACGGGACGGGGCGGGCGGGACTCAGACTGCGGGCTGCACCTCGATGAACTCGGCGTGCGCCTTCACGAGCACCGGCAGTCCGTACACAGAGCCGAGGGTCTCTTCGTCGTAGATCTCGTGCGGGGTGCCGACGCCGCGGATGTGCCCGTCCTGAAGGAGCACGATCTTCGTGCAGAAGCGCGATGCGAGGTTGAGATCGTGGATCGCGATCAGCGAGACCAGTCCGCGCTGCTCGGTCACGCGGCGCACCAGCCGCAGCGTCTCGACCTGATATCGCAGGTCGAGGGCGCTGGTCGGCTCGTCGAGGAGCAGGATCTGGGGGTCCTGCGCGATGGCGCGGGCGATGAGGACGCGCTGGGCCTGGCCGCCGCTGAGGTCTGCCACGGTGCGGCGGGCAAGGTCGGTGAGGCCCAGGCCTTCGATGGCCTCGTCGACGGCGGCCCAGTCGGCGGCCGACGGCCGGATGCCGTAGTGCGGGGTGCGGCCGAGCAGCACCGATTCCCGCACCGACAGCATCGCCGGCTGCGGGGCCGACTGCGGAACGTAGGCCACGACGCGCGCGTAGTCGCGGGAGCTCAGGGCGGCGATGTCGTCGCCGTGGAAGCGGATGGCACCGCCGTCGCGCCGGTTGATGCGCGCGAGCACCTTGATGAGAGTGGACTTGCCTGAGCCGTTCGGCCCGAGCAGGCCCGCGAACTCGCCGGCCTTCAGCGCGAGGTCTATCCCATGAAGGACGGTGCCTCGGCCGCGGTAGGACGCGGTCACCGCCGTCAGTTCGAGGGTCCCTGGCTGTCTGATGCTCACAATGCCGCCGTTCGTCGGGAGAAGACCAGTTGGATGAAGATCGGGGCGCCGATGATGGCCACGACGATGCCCACGGGCACGACCGCCGGTGAGAGGACGGTGCGTCCGAGCGTGTCGGCGACCACGAGCAGCACGCCGCCGGTGATGGCGCTGAACGGCAAGAGATGGCGATGGTCGGCGCCGATCACGATGCGCGCGATGTGCGGGCCGACGAGACCGACGAAGCCGATGATGCCCGTGAACGACACGACGACCGCGGTCAGCAGCACCGAAGCCACGATGAGCAGGGTGCGGGTGCGCGGAACGTTCACGCCGAGGCTCGTGGCCACATCGTCGCCCGCGTACGCGATGGCGTTCAGCGACTTGGCGTTCAGCGACAGGTACGGCACCGCGAGGGCGACGAGCACGGCCAGGATGCCGACCTGCGACCAGGTCGCGCTGTTCACCGAGCCGAACGTCCAGCGCACGATCTGCGAGAGCGTGTCTTCGTCGACCACGTACTGCAGCGTCGAGGTCAGCGCCTCGAACAGCTGACTCAGTGCGATGCCCAGCAGAATCAGCATGGTCGCGGTCATGCGGCGAAACGACGCGAGCGCAAGCACCAGGAACGAGACCGCCAGACCCATCCCCAGAGCGCTGAGGATCGTGACCAGATCGTTGGTCTGCCCCATCGTTCCGCGGGTGACGAGGATCGCCAGGGCGGCGCCGAAGGCGGCGGCGGGCGAGATGCCGAGCGTGTAGGGACTGACCAGCGGGTTGCGCAGCAGGCCCTGCATCACCGTGCCGGCCATCGACAGCGCGGCGCCGGCGATGAAGGCGAGCAGCGCACGCGGCAGACGCAGGTCGCCGATGATCGTCACGGTCGCCTCGTAGTCGGAGGGGACGGGCTGTGCGAACAAGCGGATGGCGATCGTGCGGATCACATCCGCCGGTCCGACCCCTGCCGTGCCGATCGCGATCGAGCCGACGACGAGGACCACCGACACGATCAGGCCGATCACGACGATCAGGCCCGGCCCCGGTCGTCGCCAGGCGGGGGCGGAGACGGTGGCGCTTTCGGCTACTGCGGTCATGTCTGGTGACGCTAGCGGCGTGACGGCCCCGGGGCGCCAAAGTGACGCCGAGTGAATCAATGTTGCGTTTTATGTGATCACGTACGGATCAAAGTGCGCATATGCGGCCAGGATGTGCCAGAGCCGGTGCCGATTCCGCGACGGCCGGGAAGGGAGTCACCGTGACGCAGTACGCACAGCTGGCCCGCACGGGCGTTCAGGTGAGCCGAATCGCACTGGGATCGATGAACCTCGGGCCGTGGGGCGAAGCAGATCACGGCACCGGGATCGCGATCGTGCACCGCGCTGTGGACTCCGGCATCAATCTCATCGACACGGCCGACCTGTACTCGGCGGGCGAGTCGGAGGTCATCGTCGGCACGGCTCTCGCCGGGCGGTTGCGCGACGACGTCGTGCTGGCGACCAAGTTCCACGGCCGGATGGGCGCCGACATCAACCGGCAGGGCAACTCGCGCCGGTGGATCCGCACCGCCGTCGAAGACAGTCTGCGCCGACTCCAGACCGACCGCATCGACCTCTACCAGGTGCACAAGCCGGAGCCCGACACCGACATCGACGAGACGCTCGGCGCGCTCGAAGACCTCGTCGCGGCCGGCAAGATCGTCTCATACGGCACGAGCTGCTTCCCCGCGCACCACCTCGTCGAGGCGCAGTGGTCGGCACAGCGACGCGGTCGCGGCAGGCCCGTCACGGAGCAGTCTCCATACTCGATCCTCACGCGCGGCATCGAGCGCGACGTGCTGCCGACAGCCGAGAAGTACGGCATCGGCGTCCTGGTCTGGAGCCCGCTGGCGGGCGGATGGCTGTCGGGCCGCACCCCGGACGGCCGCGCGACCACGCCCAGCGATCGGCACCGGCGGATCCCCGCTCGCTACGATCCCGAGCTGCCGGCGAACGCCGAGAAGCGACGCGTCGTGCGCGAGCTTTCACGGCTGGCCGCGGCATCCGATCTCACTCTCATCCAGCTCGCCCTCGGCTTCGTGCTGTCGCACCGCGCGGTGACCACGGTGCTCACCGGGCCGCGCTCGATCCCCCACCTCGACAGCGCACTCGCCGCGGACGGTGTGCGACTGGGCAGCGACGTGCTGGACGCGATCGACGCCATCGTGCCGCCCGGGACGGTGCTCAACCACGCGGACTCGGGCTACACCGCGCCCGAGCTGATCGATGCGACAAGGCGACGACGATGACACGCACCCCGCAGCTCGGACTCAATCTCAACGTCAAACCTGCCGGGATGAATCCCGGCGCGTGGCGGCTGCCGAACGTCGACCGGTCGGCCATCAACACGCTCGAGGAGTTCGTCCGCGTCGCCCACGTGGCCGAGGCGGCAGGCATCGACGCGCTCTTCTTCGCCGACAAGCTCACCTTCGCAAGAGACGGCCGCGCCGTGGCACCCGTGTTCGAACCGCTCACCCTGCTCGCAGCCCTCGCGGCGCGGACCGAGCGCATAGGCCTCATCTCGACGATCTCGACGACCTTCAGCGACCCGTTCACCGTCGCCCGTCAGACAGCCTCGCTCGACCATCTGAGCAACGGCCGATTCGGGTGGAACGTCGTCACCACCGCAATCCCGGCGGCCGCCGCCAACTTCGGATCCGACAGCCTGCCCGCCCACGACCTCCGCTACGAACGCGCCGACGAGTTCCTGCGCGTCGTCAAGGCGCTGTGGGAGAGCTGGGGCGAAGACGCTCTCATCGTCGACCCGGCCAGCGGACGATTCGTCGACGCCGATCGGGTGCGGGCGATCGACCACGACGGCAGATTCTTCACGGTGGCGGGCCCACTGAACTCGCCCCGGCCTCCGCAGGGATGGCCCGTGATCGTGCAGGCCGGTTCGTCCGAGAGCGGCCGGTCGCTCGCCGCCGCTCACGCCGACACGATCTATGCGCTGGCCGATCAGCCCGATGATGCTCGGGCGTTCCGCCTCGATCTGCGAGCGCGCGCCGAGGCCGCCGGGCGTCGCGCCGACGACGTGCGCCTGTTCGTCGGCTTCCGGGTCATCGTCGCGGCGACCCGGGCCCAGGCGATCGAGCTCGACGAGCAGCTCGCCCTCACCGGCGATCCCGAGCTCGTCTTCGGGCAGCTGGCGCTGTTCACCACCTACGATCTGCGCGGTGCGCCGTTGGACGCCCCACTGCCCGCCCTCCCCCACCCCGACGACGTCGAGGGATACAGATCGCACCTCGCCTCGCTGAGAGCGTTCGTGGATCGGAACCGGCCCGCCACGGTGGGCGAGCTGCTGCGACAGCTGGGCGGCGGACTCGGCAGCGAAAATCGCCTGGTCGGCACGGCGGCGGATGTGGCCGATGTGATCCAGGACTGGTTCGAGTCAGAAGCGCTCGATGGTGTCAACCTCGGCCCCGAGGTGCTCCAGGGCGGGGTGGAAGCAATCGCCGAGCTGCTCGTGCCGGAACTCGTCCGGCGGGGCCTGCGTGCGCCCGGACTCGGCGCGTCCACGCTGCGGGCGCGCTACGGGCTGCCTGCAGCCGGAGCGCTGGTGCCGTGACCGCGCCGGTCGTCGTCGTCATCGGAGGCGGCTTGCGCGGGCTGTCGCTGGTGGAGAGACTCGTCGCGCACGCGCGGGCGGATGCCACGACCTCACCGCTGCGCATCGTCGTGGTCGATCCCTTCGATCCCGGCGCAGGGCGCATCTGGCGCGTCGAGCAGCCGTCGAGCCTGCTCATGAACACCCCCGCCTCGTCGTCGACGGTGTGGGTCGGGGAAGCGGTGTCGTGCGACGGTCCGCGCTCGCACGGCCCGTCGTTCCTCCAATGGCTCGAACTCGTGCGGGCGTGGCTCGACGGTGCGTCGACGGGCCAGACCGTCACACCGGTCGAGGTGCCGGCCGTCGGGGAGCGGCTGGCTGCGGCCCTGCGCGCAGACGCCGCGCTCGCGAGCGCGGTACGCAACCTCGCTGCGGATCGCTTCATGCCTCGCGCCCTGCACGGGCACTATCTCGCCTGGGCGTGGCGCGAGGTCGTCGCCCGTGCGCCTCATCGGCTGACGATCGAGCATCGCCGCGAACGCGCCGCCGACCTGCGACGCGATGGCGCCGGGTGGCTGGTCGAACTCGGTGGCCAGGCCCTGGCTGCCGATCTCGTCGCGCTGTGCACGGGCTGGCCCGAGGGCGATGCCTCCGGCCTCGGGCCCGACAGCGCCATCGACCTCGACCACGACCGGATCGGCCCGCGAGAAACGGTGCTCCTGCGCGGTCTCGGCCTCGGCTTCTTCGACTCTGTCACGTTGCTCACCCACGGCCGCGGCGGCCGCTTCCGCGAGCGGACGGACGGGCGTCTGGTCTATGAGCCATCGGGCGCCGAACCCGTCATCATCGCCACGTCGCGAACGGGCGTGCCGTACCGCGCCCGAGCGTCGCTGACCACGGTGGCGCAGCATCCGTTCCTGCGTCGTGCGATCGCCGAACGCGGCTCGCCGGCGGAGCGGAAGACCCGGCTGATCGCCGCCGTCCGGCGCGACACCTCGCTCGCCTTCTATCGCACGCTCGCCACCCACGAGCCGTCGGCCCTGCGTCTGCCGCTGACGCAGATCGAGCATGCCATCGCCCTGCTGGATCCGTTCGGCCTCGAGTGGACCGAGTTCGCGACTGTCGCACACCGGGATGGGTACGTGTTCTCCATCGAGGCCGAGGCCGGCCGAGGGACCGGCACCTGGACCTGCCCGGAGGACTATCGAAGCTGGATCCGGCAACGGCTGCACGACGACATCGTTCAGACCGAGCTCGCCGACCGCAGCGCGGCCAAGGTCGCCGCGCATGTGTATGGTGCGGCGCGGCGACTGCTGGTGCCGCTGTTCGAGTTCGACGGACTCGGCGTCGAAGGTGCCGCAGCGCATGCCCGCTACCTGTCGCTCGCCTTCGCGGTGACGAACGGCCCGCCGCTCGTGCGCATCCGCGAGCTGCTCGCGCTCGTCGACGCCGGCGTCGTGCGCTTGCTCGGCCCCGACCCGAAGCTGCGCCCGTTCCACGACGGCTTCATCGCGACGTCAGAGCGCGTGGCCGGCTCCGAGATCGCAGTGCGCCATGTGCTGGACGCACGAGTGGCCGACCCCGGCATCGGAGCGGACCCGCTGGCCCGCAGGCTCGCGGCGGCCGGCGTGATCCGTCCGTTCCATCGCCGGCGCGGTGACGGGTCGACCGAACCCACGTCTTCGGTCGACACCGACCCGGCGACCGGCGCCGCGATCAGTTGCGAGGGTGCGGTGACCCCCGACCTCGTGGTGACCGGCCTGCTCAGCCTGGAAGCGCGTCTGCACTCTCTCCAGGCGCCGGCGCCGGGCACCGACGCGCCCGTATTCCGGGAACAGGATGCCGCGGCCCGCGCGCTGCTGGCGGGCGTGCAAGCCCGCCAGCAGCGTGAGCCGGTGAGCACTCAGTAGAGCTGCACGCCGAGATTCTCGCGCAGCGTCTCGCCCTCGTACTCCTCGCGGAACAGGCCCCGGGCACGCAGTTCGTCCGCGATGCCCTGGGTGACCAGCTCGAGGCCTTCGGGAAGGTGCGTCGGCGACAGCACGAATCCGTCTGCGGCGCGCGACTCGAACAGCTCGGCGAGATGGTCGGCCGCGGCATCCACCGTGCCGGTGAATGCGAGATGCATGCTCGCCCGGCGATGCTTGACGGCCAGCTCACGCACCGTCAGACGCGCGTTGTGACGCAGCCACGCCACGCCCCGGTCGTAGACCTCGTTGCCCGAGGCCGCCGCGGCGTCGAGCAGAGCCACGGGTATCGGCTCGTCGAGGGGCAGCTCGCGCAGCGCAATGAGCGGGTTCTGCACGGTCTGCAGGTACTCGATCGCCTTGTCGAGATCGACCGCCCCGACGGCCTCGGCGTCGAGCGCGCGGGCGTCGTGGTCTGTTCGTCCCAGAGTGAGATTGATCCCCAGGAGCACCTTGATCTTTTCGGGGTCCCGACCAGCCAGGGCCGCCCGCGCTTTCAGCTCACGGTAGTACTCCTGTGCGCCGGTGGGATCGGTCGCCGCCGCGAACACGACATCGGCATGACGGGCGGCGAAACCGATGCCCTCCTCGCTGCGCCCCGCCTGCACCACGACCGGCCGCGTCTGGGGCGGACGATGAATGTTGAGCGGCCCTGCCACGGTGTAATAGGTGCCCGCGTGGTCGATCGGACGCACTTTGGCGTCGTCGGCGAACACCCCGCTCTCACGGTCGAGCACCAGCGCGTCGGCATCCCAGCTGGTCCACAACGCCTCGGCCACCCGCAGGAACTCCTCGGCGCGGGCATACCGCTCGCTCTTGGGCGGCAGCGGCTGGTCGCCGAAGTTCTCTTCGCCGACCATCGAGGTGACGACGTTCCACCCGGCACGGCCGCCGCTGAGATGATCGAGGGTCGCCACTTGCCGAGCCAGGTTGTACGGCGCGCTGAACGTCGTGGAGATCGTCGAGATCAACCCGATGCGACTGGTCAGCCCTGCGAGGGCTGAGAGCACGACGATCGGCTCGAGGAAGTGCGGAGGACCCGACGTGCGCAGGCGTGAGGGGTCCAGCCGGGTGTTGTCGGCGCGAAACAGCGTGTCGAACTTCGCCCGTTCGGCCGCCTGCGCCACCTCCGCGAGCAGCGGCAGCGAGAACGCCTCCTCGATGCGACTGCCGGGTCGTCGCCAGAGCGAGCCGGCGGGACGCCCGATCGACAGGGCGAGGTGGATGCGGCGACGCGTCATCGCTTGTCGCACACGGATTCGCCGCCGTCGGCGACGTCAGTGCCGACGACCGGCAGACCTGTCTCGGTCCACGCGACGAAGCCGCCGCGCACATGCCTGACGTTCGTGTAGCCGTAGCCGTTGAGCTTTTCCACGACGGGGTCGGAGCCGAACTCGCTGTTGCAGAAGACGACGATCTCGGTGTCGGCACCGGCTGCGAGCGCGTCGATGCGCGAGGCGGAGCCGGGGTCGATGAGCTCGTCAGCGGTGGCCTTGTCGACCTTGATCGCACCCTCTATATCGCCCTGCGGGCGATCAGCGCGCGGCCGGCGAACGTCGAGGAAGACGGCCCCTGATGCTCGCCTCGCCTCCGCAGCCTCGGCATCGATCAACTGGGCGGTGTTGTTGACGACGCGCGTCGGGGTGGTCTCACTCACGTATGCTCCTCGGTCCTGGTGTCCGCGCAGGCGCGCGGTGCATCACCACGAGTGAACCCGTCTTCGAGCCGTGGGGAAATCAAACTCGTCACAAAGGGTAACCGCGGCCCGGATCACACATTCAATCTCACGGATCAAAAGTGTCTCGGCGCATTTCAGGTGAGGGCGACGAGGTCGCCGCCGCCGGTGAGGAGCAGCATGCGGACCTCTTCTCGCGAGCCGTTCCTGACTCCAGCCGACTCCTGCCGAGTTCGCGCGTGGAGCACTCTGCCGTGCGGGAGCGCGGTGCCTGCCTACGACAACGAGGTTGTACCTGGCGACACTCCGTCGTGGCGCGGGGCGATGGCATCGATCGCGAGTTCGACGAGGCGGGGTGTCGTGCGTGCCCCGTCGATGGTGCGGGGTTCGCGGAGGTGGCCGGCAAGTGTGAGGTCGACCAAGCCGTGGACAGCTGCCCACATGAGTGCCGTGATCTCTCGGATGTCTCCGGAGATGATCGTTCCCTCTCGCTGCCCATCTCTGATGAGCTCGTATAGGTATTCGGTGCACGCGGTGGCGGCGTCTTCGAGCGCCTTGCTCGGGTTGCCTATCTGGAAATCGCCGAACACGAGCCGGTAGTGGGCAGGGCGGGCCATCGCGCCTTCGACGTAACCGAGCAACGCTCCGCACAAGGGGGTGCGTCCACCAGTTCGAGATGCGGCGCCTCGCTGCATGCGTCGGCCGATCAGCTCAAGGTTTTCGGCGGCGATAGCGCTGAGAAGGCCGTCCTTGTCTCCGAAGTGTCGATAGGCGGCACCCCTCGACAGCCCCGCCGCTGCGCCGACGGCGCGCAACGTGACGGCTTCGGGTCCACCATCGGCCAGAAGGTCGCTTGCGGCCTGCAACAGCCGTGACCGGGTGTCCCCCGGGGGGGATTGCATGCCCCCACAATATCCTCGGCGTTGCTGTCGAGAGGCTCACACCGGGGCGTTGACAGCGTCAACGACTCATCCTATGCTGTTGACGATGTCAACGAACGTGCCAGCAACACCCGTGTCGGGAGCAGAATCGAGCGAATGCCCGCTTCCTCAGCGCTGGGTGATTCTGGCGTTCATGTGTCTTGCCCTTGTTGTGACCGGGCTCGATACGCTCATCGTTTCAGTGGCGATCCCATCCATTGACGCCCAACTCCGCGCGACGCCTGGGCAACTCCAGTGGATCATTGCTGCGTACTCTCTTGCCTTCGCGGCCCCGCTGCCTTTCGCTGGAGGACTTGCCGATCGGTTCGGCCGACGGCTGAGCTTCCTGCTGGGGATGGTGGTCATGCTCATCGGGTCTGTATTGGCTGCGACCTCCGAGTCGGCGGACATGCTGATCGGATCGCGAGTGATCATGGGCCTCGGCGCGGCGTTCATCATGCCGTCAACGCTCGCGCTCATCCGCGAGATCTTCCCGGAATCGGAGCGCGCCAAGGCGCTCGGGATCTGGGTGGGAATGTCGTCGCTCGGTATTCCTCTCGGCCCCATCCTGGGCGGACTGCTGCTTCAGTCGTTTCCCTGGGGGTCTGTCTTCTTGATCAATGTGCCACTGATCCTGGTCGCGTTCATCGCGTGCCTCCTGCTCGTCCCAGAGTCGAGGAGCACAGAGGACGCGAAGCTGGACTACGTCGGGCTCTTGCTCTCCGTCCTTGGCCCGGCGCTGCTGGTCTACGGGATCATCTCTGCCCCCAAGGTGGGCTGGGGCGCGTTCTCGACGCTTCTCTCGGTGATCGGAGGCATCCTCCTGATCGGTGCTTTCATCCTCTGGGAACGAAAGGCCCCATCGCCGATGCTGAGCCATGCGGTGTTCCGCGACCGCAGGTTCGGCGCACCGCTGCTGACGATCGCGACCGTGTTCTTTGGAGTGTTCGGAGGGCTCTTCCTGGTCACCCAGCACCTCCAGTTCACCTTGGAGCTGGACCCGCTCACCGCGGGCCTTCACATGCTGGCGATGTGCTCCGCCGTGCTCGTGGCGCCGATCGCTCCTCGCCTGGTCGTGAAGTTCGGGCTCGCACGGGTGTCGACGGTCGCCCCTGTCATGATCGCGCTGGGCATGATCCTCCTGGCCACGGAGCCCTCGCCGTCCAGCGTGCGGGTCATCCTCGCGCTGTTCGCTCTGGGGCTTGGCGTCGGATTCGGCGCTCCCATCTCGGTCAACTCCATCATCGAGGCAACTCCGCGCCACCTGTCTGGTGCAGGCTCCGCGGTTGCTGACGTCGCCATGCAGCTGGGCGGGGCGCTCGGTATCGCGCTATTGGGAAGCATTGGCGTTGCGACCGCGAGCGTCCTCTCGCCGACCGGGATCGCCGCGGCGTCCTGCGCTGGCGCGATCGTGGCGGCCATCGGCGCGATCGCCATCTTCGTGGTTCTTCCAAAGCGAGCGTCGGATCAACAGCCTGCCGAGCCGGCCTCGACGCCTGTGTAGTCACGAAAGCGACAAGCAGACCAAAACAACCCGACCGGCTCGCAGTATGAATCGGCCACCAATGAGTCCTGCCTTTCAAGGCAGGCGACGAAAGGAAACCAAATGGACACCAAGACCATTGCCGCCACCTACTTCGAACTCTGGTCCACGACCGACGACGCTCGCCGCCACGAACTCGCGACGCAGCTCTTCGCAGACGACGCCGTGCACCACGCGGCCCCCGCCGATGTTCACTTCGAGGGCGTCGACGCGATCGAGGCCAACATCACCCAGGTCAACACCGAGAACATCCAGAAGGCCGGCCTGTCCTTCCAGGAGGGCGACATTCGCACGAACCACGACTCGCTCCAGGTGGAGTGGTCGGTTTCGACGCCCGCGGGCCAGACGGTCGCGACCGGCCGTGACTTCCTCCTCCTCAACGAGGACGGCAAAGTCGCGAAGCTGTACATGTACAACGGCATCTAGTCGTACTTGGTGAGGTTGGTCCGGCGCGTTGGCAGTAGGGCAGCAGCTGACGAGTCGGATGACCGCGGTTTGGAGTTCGCGGAGGATTCCCTAGAAGGTCAGGCTGCCCGTCGGGGTTTTCGGCCCGCGGTCAGCCGTTAACTCGTGATGAAGGTGCGCGGCGGTCACGAGCGTGACGTGGTGGTGCCAGCCCGTGAAGGTGGCTGCACCCGACGACTACGAGGAGCGGGATTCGCTCAATTGCCGAATCTCCGCGTGCACGCTCGCGGCGGCCCGCCTCAGTTCCGCGATCGTCAGCCCTGGCGCCTTGACGTACTTGTAGACGAACGACGGCGCGAAGTGGTTGAACTCCTTGCGGCCGTGATGTGCCTGGGGTAGCCCAGCGGGGAACGTGAAGAACTCGGGACGAGCCCGGCCGATCTCTTCCCGTCGCTGGCGAGACTCGGGAGTGCGGCCGTCGATACCGCGCCCCCAGAGGACGGCGGCGCGGCGGAACTGGTCGCCTTGCAGCTGCCAGCCGAGCAGCATGTCCATCCCGTCAACGCGAGTCCGCTCCAGAACTTCGACCAGCGGGGTGGCATTGCTCAAGTCGCCCTTGGCGGGTGGATCAAGATCAGGCAGGACGTCGTTGAGGAGGCGAGCCACGCGCTGTGCCCGAGCCTTCTGCAGCGCTGCCCGCATCTGCGAGCTCGAAATCGCGCCGAGCAGGCTCGAGGGCAGCCAGACCGGTTCCTCGTCGGACTGCACATCGACCGTCGACACCAGCTGGTGGAGGTCGGTGACAAAGGCGGCGTAGCGGCGCATCGTCTCGACCTCGTACGACGCGTTGGCAGGCAGCGCATCGAGGATGCGAGCCGCGAGATCTGCGTAGCTCAGGTAGCGCCACGCGCCGGGGTCGAAGTCCGGCGCACTGACCGACAGCAGCACCAAGGCGGGAGGATGCGACCACTTCGCCGCCACTCCCCCGTACTCGTCGAGCTGAACCCGATCCGGCAGCGAGAAGACCTTGTTCTCGATCACCAAGGGCGCCTGGTCCGGCCAGTGAAAGACCAGATCCATGTGTCCGCGTTCGCGGTCGACCCAACGGCCCGTGTCTTCTCCGGCGACCGTGAGGGGGCGGAAGGTCGCGTCGGCGGCTTCGGGAAGCTGGTCGAAGTACCAGCCGATGAGGTTGGAGTGGAAGAGCTCGCGCTGGCCGTACATCAGGCGGCCCAGCGGGTTCGCCTCGATGCGGGCCGCGATCGCTCCGAATGCCTCAGTCACGCGATTCACCCTATCCGGGGGTCGGGACACCCTACGCCAAGTCGCTCGAGGTCACGTCTGCCAGTCTTGGTGCGGGTCGCTGCCGAGAAACTCACTCGCCGTAGCGAAGGGCGGCTGCTCGCCCAAGAGCGGCCGTTTCGCTCGACCTGCGGCGGGGTGCGCGTTCTCGATGCGGAGGTGCTTCGGGTTGTCCAGCGGAACCGGGTCGATAGCGCGACCGAGCCGGGCGGTGTCGCCTTCGTCTCAACCGTCGCGGGAAGCACCGTCGGTACTGCCGACGGAGCCTGCATCCGCGGCTGCCTGGAACTGCTCGCCAACCCCTGCGAGCTCTATAGCCAGGCCAGCGACGAGATGCGCCGCAAGCTCAACCAGGCAATCTTCACCCGCATCTGGGTCGTCGACCTCGAGCGAGTCGATGCCGAGTTCACCGAACCCGCCTGCGAACTCATCGAGGCGCAAATGCGCTGGCAGTCACTGCGTCGGGACGAGACGATTCCCGTGTCGAACCCGCGCCCACCAACACGAACGCCCCGGTCCAAGAAGGACCGGGGCGTTTCGATGAGCCTCTCCGTGCACGATGGCATTGTTTGGAGTAAGCGTTCTTGGTGGACCTGAGGGGATTCGAACCCCTGACCTCTTCATTGCGAACGAAGCGCGCTACCAACTGCGCCACAGGCCCTTGAACCTCAGCTAGATTAGCACGGCTGGGTGGGCCGGAATGACAACCGTGGGCCCGTCCGGGCTCATGCGCCGGCGGCGCGGCGCTCCAGCAGCCGGCGCACGTGAGCCTCGATCTCGGCGTCGTCGACGTAGCCCATGCGGGCGTATTCCGACGGCGCCGACGTGGTGGCCTTCGCCTCGCGCACCCGCTCGATCGAGGGCGGAGCCTGGGCCTCGGCGCGGGCTCGCATCGCCTCTTCGAGCGCGGCACGACGCAGCGCCTCGTGCGCGTTCTCCACCTCGAGCACGGCGGCCGCGCGCGAGCCGGCGGACGACGTGAGCGGGCGCGGAAGCTCCCGCGGCGCCCACGCGCGGTCGACCTCGAGAGCGACGTCCTGCAGCGGGGCCGGAGCGCGGACGACGGCATCCGTCTTCATCGTCTTCGCCGCGGCCCGGGCTGCGACGCGCGAGATCTGGATGAGCATCAGCCAGCACACGACGGCGATGCCGACCGACGACCACAGCAGCAGCTGGGCGCCCGTCGTGACGACCTCCCACGCTCCCCATGCGGCCAGCCCGATGGCGATCGTGCCGATCAGGGTGACCGCGAGCCGCATCCTGCGGCGAGCGCGCGCGCGACGGGCTTCGGGCCGCATGCGTGCGGCGGCGCGCTCGGCGCGAGCCTGTTCGAGTTCCAGCCTCGCGCCCTCGAGCGCCGTGTGCTCACGCTCGGCGAGGGCCCGCCGCGCGAGCCTCTGCTGCGCGAGCGCGGTCCGCGTGTTGAGCTCGAGCTTCACCTCTTCGGGGGTCTCGGCCGTCTCTGCCAGCACGCGCAGCGCCTGATTGAGCCGCACCGCGTTGCGCTCGGCGGCGTCGTACTGCTTGCGGGCGTACCACGATGGCAGCAGATAGACCAGCCACAGCAGCACCGCCACTGCGACGATCACTCCCCCGCCCAGCACCTGCCCCATGCTGACAAAGGTAAGCGAGGCGGGGCCCACGTGCCGCGGCATCCGTTGCGTGTCGTCAACCCGGCGACCAGATGTCGGTCACGCGTGCAGTCGGTCGGTCGGCGGAACAGTCGCCGCGTCCTGCGGCGCCCGGCCCTGAACCCAGCGCTCCAGCACACCCTCGGGCACGTCCTCGCGCACGAGCGCGAAGCAGTAGTGGTCGCGCCAGTCGCCGTCGATGTGGATGAACCGCCGCCGCAGCCCCTCATAGCGGAAGCCGAGCTTCTCGACGACCCGCAGGCTGGCACGGTTCTCGGGGCGGATGCAGATCTCCATGCGGTGCAGGCGCAGCTCTTGGAAGCACACGTCGGTGGCCATCGCCACCGACGTCGGCGTGATCCCGCGTCCCGCGAACCGCTCGCTCACCCAATAGCCGATCGTGGCCGAGGCGAGCGAGCCGCGCGCGATGCCCCACACGTTCAGCTGCCCGGCGATCTCACCGTCGTACTCCATGACGAACGGCACCCCGACGCCGTCGCGGTACTGCTGAAGCAGTCGGCGCACGCCCATGCGCATATCGAACGACACCGGGCCGTCGGGGCTCGTCGCCTCCCACGGGCGCAGCCACGAGCGGTTCGACAGCAGCTCCTGCTGCAGCGTTCGCGCGTCGCGCGGACGCACGAGACGGATCGAGATCGGGCCGTGTGCGCGAGGAGTGGTCACCTCCATGTGCGACCTCCTCCTCGTCGACGGGTCTGCGGGGCATCCGGCGTCTAGAGCCCTGCCGCAAACTCCTTGAACCAGGGCCGGAGTGCGGGCCCCAGGTCGTCGCGGTCGGCGGCCAGCTGCACGATCGCCTTGATGTAGTCCACCCTATCGCCGGTGTCGTACCGGCGCCCCCGGAAGATGACCCCGTACACGCCGGGTCCATCGGGATCGGTCGCGAGCGCCTGCAGCGCATCGGTGAGCTGGATCTCTCCGCCCTTGCCCGGCTCGGTGCGCTCCAGCACGTCGAAGACGCGCGGTGCGAGCACGTACCGCCCGATGACGGCGAGGTTCGACGGAGCGTCCTCTTTGCGGGGCTTCTCGACCAGCCCCGTGACCTTCACGATGCCTTCGGCACCGGTCTGCTCGACCGACGCGACGCCGTACGCGTCGATGTGGTCGGGATCGACCTCCATGAGGGCGATGACCGCGGCCCCACCGGTGCGCTCGTGCTCGGCGATCATCAGCGAGAGCAGCTCGTCGCGCTCGTCGATGAGGTCATCGCCCAGCATCACCGCGAACGAGCAGTCGCCGACGTGCGCCTTCGCCCGCAGCACCGCGTGACCGAGGCCCTTCGGCTCACCCTGGCGCACGAAGTGCATGTCGGCGAGGTCGCTCGACTCGAGCACCCGGCGCAGCCGCACCGTGTCGCCCTTGTCTTTCAGGCGGTCTTCGAGCTCGGGGACGGAGTCGAAGTGATCCGAGATGGCGTTCTTGTTGCGCCCGATGATCACGAGGATGTCGTCGATGCCGGCGCGCGCGGCCTCTTCGGCGACGTACTGGATCGCCGGCTTGTCGACGACCGGCAGCATCTCTTTCGGCATCGCCTTCGTCGCAGGCAGGAACCGGGTTCCGAGGCCTGCGGCGGGGATGACGGCTTTCATCGGCGTGAGCGACATTCCCCGAGTGTATCCAGTCCCGCCCCCGCGACCGCGCGGCGACGTCATGATCCCGTCCGTGCCGATTCCGGCCCCCACCCAGCCGTGCCGCCTACAATCGACCCATGTCCGACGCCATCGCCGATGCCAAGCGCGCACTGCGCGCCGACCTGCGCGAGCGGCGCAATCTGCTGTCGCCGCAGGCTCGGGATGCCGCCGCCGACGGCATCCGCACCCAGCTCGACGCCCTCGTCGACAAGCACCGGGCCCGATCGGTGTCGTGCTTCCTGTCGACGACGACCGAGCCCGGCACGCGCGAGTTCGTCGACGCGGCTGTGGAGCGCGGCATCCGCGTGCTGCTTCCGATCACCCGCGCCGACGGCCTGCTGGACTGGTCGGTGGCCACCGCCGGTATCGATATCGCCGAGGGCATGTTCGGGCTTCCCGAGCCCGTGGGCGAGCTGCTCGGCCCCATCGCGGTGAACAGCGTGGACCTCCTCATCGTTCCGGCCGCCGCCGTCGATCGCACCGGCATGCGCCTCGGCTGGGGCCGCGGCTTCTTCGACAAGACGCTGGGCTCGATGGAGCGCTGCCCGCCGGTGTACGCCGTCGTGTACGACTCCGAGGTGCTCGACGAGGTTCCCAGCGACCTGCACGACCAGCGGGTGACCGGCGTCGTCACCCCGACCCGAACGGTGACCTTCGCGCCCGCGCGAAGCTGACCTCTTCCGTACGCCAGATCGAGAGACACCCATGCCCACCTACACCTACGCCTGCAAGCAGTGCGGCCACCGTTTCGACGCCGTGCAGTCCTTCTCCGACCCCACCCTGACCGACTGTCCCGAATGCGCGGGCGCGCTGCGCAAGGTGTACGACTCGATCGGCGTCACCTTCAACGGCTCGGGCTTCTACCGCACCGACTCGCGATCCGGCGCGAAGCCGTCGTCGACCGCGTCGGAATCCAGCGGTGGCGCCGCAGCCGCCTCTTCGACATCATCGAAGTCTGAGCCTGCGCCCGCACCCGCGCCATCGGGCTCGTAATCCGGCCGAAAGCCGGCGATAGGTGAGGAGTATCACGTGATCAAGGGCTTCAAGGAGTTCATTCTCCGCGGCAACGTCATCGACCTGGCCGTCGCGGTCGTCATCGGCGCGGCGTTCACCGCGATCGTGGGCGCCCTGGTGGAGGGATTCATCAATCCGCTGATCGGTGTGCTGTTCCAGCTCGGCGATCTGAGCAGGTGGGAAGTGTCGGTGCCCACGCTCTCGGGCTTCACGTCGACGTTCGCGATCGGCGCGATCGTGAGCTCGATCGTCAACTTCCTCGCGGTCGCCGTGATCGTCTACTTCCTGTTCGTCATGCCGATGAACCATTGGAAGGCCCGTCAGGCCGTCAAGGCCGAAGCCGAGTCGGCGGGCGAGGAGCCGCCGCCGACCGAGCAGGAGCTGCTCGTGCAGATCCGCGACCTGCTCGAGCGGCAGACGCCCGCCAAGCCCTGATCCGGGGCTGGATCCACCGGCGCTGCCGCGCCGCATTCAATAGTGCGGGGGCACGTCCCGCCGCAGACGGTCGTCGTTCGGGCCGACGTCGGGGGCTGCGGATGCCTCGGCCGCGGCATCCGTCGCCTTCTCGTCCGCCGGAACCGGCTCGGCCGTCGTGTCGGGCGCCGCGGTGAGCTTCGCGCGTCGCCGCCCGGGAACCTTCTCGACGCGCTGTCGCCCGGCCCCGGGGTCGTCGCCCATGCCCGGGCTCACTCGATGATCGTGATCGGCTGCGTGTCGTCGTCGGCGCGCGGCGTCTCGGGCCTGATCCCGAGGATCGCCGCGATCCGGGCCGCGACGCCGGCCGGGTCGCTGTACAGGTCGAAGGAATGCACCCGGATGTAGTGCCACCCGAGCCGCCGCAACACTTGCGGCCGCAGGCGCAGCGACTCGCGCAGCGACTCGCCGATCGTCTCGGGGTCGCTCTCGACGACCAGCGCCTTGCCCTCGAACTGGGCGACGAGCGGCAGCAGGCCCCGGTAGTGCACGTCGACCGAGGCGCCCAGGCGCCGCAGCTCACGGGCGAGCGAGCGCATCAGCGGGTCGGCGAGGTCTTCGAGGCGGGTCTCGCGCGCGCGGGCGGCCACTCCGCCGAGGATCGACATGAGCGTCGCGGCCCCGTACTCGAGCCGGCCGTCGTCGAACGCGGACGGGCGGATCGACGACACGATGACGATCGCGCGTCGCGCACGGGTCATCCCGACCGTCAGCAGGCGCTCGCCGTCCGGGGTCGAGAGGTCTCCGAAGTCGCTCAGCACGCGCCCGTGACGGGTGAGGCCGAAGCCGAGGGTGAAGATGACGCGGTCGCGGCTCTCGGCGACGGACTCTTCGAGGGTCAGCACCGCGAACGGCTCGGCGGTGTCGCGCGAGACGAAGTCGGCGACGTCGGAGCGCCCGGCGAACGCGGCCTCGACCGCGGCGCGGATGCGCTCGGCGTGCCGCGCGCTGGCTGTCACGACCATCAGCGACTCTCCGCCTCGGTTGACGGCGTGCTCGACGACGAGCGTCACCACGCGCGCGACCTCGGCGTCGGGGCTCTCGACCGCGCCGGTCACCGGGTCTGGCGCGCCGATCCCGCCCTCGACGTAGTCGACGCTCAGGCTGCCGCGGCCGAGGTACGAGCCCGCCCACGGCAGCGACACGATCTCACCGCCGTAGAACGCGTCGTTGACGAGTTCGGCGAGGTCTTCGCCGCCCGCGCGGTAGCTCTTGGTGAGCGTCTCGACCGGCAGCAGTTCGGCGAGGCGCTCGAACACGCTGAGGTCATCGAACGCGAACGCGTCGTCGGCGGGGGTCAGGGCTGTGCCCGCGCGCTCCGAGGCGGCGCCCATCGCCTCGGCGATCGGAGGGGAGAGCGTCGGGAGCGTCGCCGACGTGGCTGCCACGTGGAAGGGCGTGGGCTTCTGCGTCACCGGGTCGCCGATCGCCACCACCTGGCGCGCGCGCCGCAGGGCGGGGGCGGCCTCGGCGAGGCTCAGCGCCGCGGCATCCGCCAGGATCACGACGTCGAAGGCGGGTTCCGCCGGGATCTCGGGCACGTCGTAGGGCGAGGCGAGCCACACCGGCGCGAGCACCCGCATGAGCGTCGGCGCCACCGCGCCCAGGTGCTCGGCGTCTGTCACACCGGACTTCAGCGCGTGCCGGAGGGCCGCCGCTTCGCCTGCCTCGTCGACGATGCCGATGCGCCACTGGGTCGCCAGCTGCGCGGCCAGCAGGGGGCCGGATGCCGCGGCATGCGCCTCGTCGACGAGACGGAAGTCGCGCTCGAGCCGGTCCACGACCGCGGTGTTCGCGCCGAGCAGCGCGCGGTCGCTGCGCAGCAGATGCTCCAGCGCCGACTGCCACCACGCGAACTCGAGCTCGCCGCCCACGGCCTGCTCCGGGATGTGGCGCACCGCCAGCTCGAGCAGCAGCGGCTCGAGGCCGAGCTTGGCCAGCTCTCCGCGCAGCGTGGCGCGCTCGACGAGGTTCTCGAACACCTCGGACTCCGCCGCGAGCGACGCGAGCGTTCGCACGAGCTGCGGGATCGGCAGGTGCGCGAGACGCACGTCGCCGGAGCGTCCGAGCACCGTGTCGAGCTCGACGAGCCCTCCCGCGGCGCGCTCCCACGCGGTGTGCGCGTCGCCGATGCCGAGCGGGATCTCGGGCACGACCCCGGACTCGACGAACCTCTGCCAGTCGGTGCGCTGCTGCTGGATGCGCAGCAGCCACTCGTACATGTCGGGGATGAAGACACCGGGGCGCACGTACTCGCGCGCGAGGCGCTTGAGCTGGCGCCTGGCCGCCCCGGTGAGGTTCGGAGAGTCGCGCCGCGGAGCGTGGGCCTGGATGAGCTCGGCGAGGGGACGCTCGAACACGGTCGGGCTGAACCGGTCCAGCGTGTCGCGGATGCCCTGCAGGAGCTTCAGGCACAGGCCGAGCTCGGTGATCGTGCGGAAGGGCCGCATGCGCGTCTGAGCCACGAGTTCGTAGGCGCGTTCGAGAAGACCCGGCAGCTCCTGCCGGTGCAGTCGCGCGGCGAGGCTGTGCGCCGCGCGGGCGTCGGAGGTGGTGGTGAAGGTGACCCCGTACCAGGGCGAGTCGTCGGGCCCGAAGCGGAATTCGCCGAGCCGGGCCGCCGCCGCGAGCTTCGCCGCCGCGGCCTCGCGCACGGGCGCGACGCGCACGAGCGTGTCGAGGTCGAGCCGGGCCTCTGCCTGGGGCTGCGGATCGGCCGACGAGAGCGTCGTGAGCGTTGCCAGCACCTCGAGCATCGAGACGCCGAGCCCCGGATGCGGCGTGGTCAGCGCTGCGCGGTAGTCGCGCAGCACGCCGCGCAGACGCACGAGGGCGTCGTCGATGTCAGAGACCTTCGGCGGCTCCGCCTTCTCGTTGCGCCCGATCGCACGAATGAGGTCGCGCTGCAGGCTGCGCGGCGACACGGCAAGGCCCGGCAGGCCGATGCTCGACAGCCGGTGCCTGACGCCCTCCAGTGTGGACCTGCGGGCGCTGACGACCAGCACGCGTCTGCCGCCCTGCACGAGCGAGCCGATCGCGTTGATCACGGTCTGCGTGCCGCCCGTGCCGGGCAGCGTGTGCACGACGAGCGAGTGACCGGCGGCGATCCGCGCGAGCACGGCCTCCTGCTCGGAGTCCGCGTCGAGGAGAAGATCGTCGGATGCCGGCGGCCGGTCGTCGACGGCGGTCACCACCGGCTTGTCGCGGGGTGCGGCGAACGCCTCGCGATCCGACTCGTGGCCCGCGAGGGCGTTGAGCACCATGTGGTCGAGGTCGGTCGTGTCGCGGATCATGCCGGACGCGATGTCGGCGAAGCTCGACACGAGCAGCCGCGGCCGCACCGCGAACGACTCGATCCCGGCGGTCTCGGCGCGCAGGCGGTCGATCACCGGCTGCGGCCTGAAGACCGCCCCGTCGTAGGCGAGCGCTGCGAGGGCTGTGCCGTCGAGGTCGAGGCCGAAGTGCGCGCGCAGCACGCGGACGAGCTCGGGGTTCACGACGAACGGCCCCGCGCGCAGGGCGAGCTCGAAGTCGGCGTGATGACGGCGGATCGACAGGGCCCGTAGCAGCACCGGTGCGGTCCACTCCACCCCTCCGATCCGCCACGAGGCAAGACCGACCGCGAGATGCACGGACTCGACGCCGCGCACGGTGCGCAGTTCGAGGCTCTTGGCGGTGATGCGCTCGGCTGCGAGGCGCGCGGTGCGATTGGCGACCTCGTCGCGGAACAGGTTCGACAGCAGGGTCGAGCGGCCGGTGAGGAACTGCGGGAGACTGCTCGGATGGGCCTTCGTGATCTCGATCGCCGCGTCGACGGCCTCCGAGAAGTGCAGCAGCGTGGAGCGGCCGCCCAGCTCTGCGACCTGCGTGCGGATGAGGTCGCGCTGCGGCTCGGCGATGTGCATCACAGCCACGCCGGGCTCGCCGAGTCCGAGCGCCCCCGGCTTCACGTCCGCCCCGGGGACGGCATCCCCTGCCCCCGGGCCGGGGCTGATCTCTGCGCGCCGCACACGTGCCACACTAAGCGGGCGTGGTGCGCGGGCCCCACATTCGGAACGGGTTTCGCCGGATTGAGAGGCGCGGCTCTTCTTCTCCCCACTGTGGGGTCGCGCGCGGGCTGTCCACAACAAGTCGCCCGCGACGGATGCCGCGACCCCCGCGCAACGAGGATGAACGCATGACCACCCCGCGCTTTCGCATCCACCCCTCCCCCATCGGCGAGGTCCTCATCGTCGCGACCGACGAAGGCATCGTGACGCTGCATCCGTTCCGCGGTCCGCTGGGCCCTCAGCTGGAGCGGGTCGGGCTCGCGCTGCGGATTCCGCCCGAGCCCGACGACACGGCCGGAGGCGACATCGACCGCCAGCTCGACGAGTACTTCGCCGGCGAGCGCGCCGAGTTCGACGTCGCCCTCGACTGGCGGCTCGTGCACGGGTTCACTCGTGCGGCGCTCGAGGCGGTGCGCGACATCCCGTACGGCGAGACGGCGTCCTACGGCGAGGTCGCCGTCTTGGCAGGCAAAGCGCGCGCCGCCCGAGCGGTCGGCACCGCGTGCGCCACGACACCCTTCTCGATCGTCGTCCCGGTGCACCGGGTGGTGCGCGCCGACGGTTCGATCGGCGAGTACGGCGGGCATCCCGAGGTCAAGCTGTTCCTTCTCGACCTCGAGCGCGGCCCAGGCGGACAGGTCGCTTCATGACATGCCGACGGCCCCGGACTCATGCCCGGGACCGTCGGTCGTCACTGCGCTCGTCAGTGGTGCGTGGCCTTCTCGGCGCCGAAGCCGGTGAGCGAGCGCACCTCCATCTCGGCGGCCAGGCGCGGGTCTTCGTCCTTGCGCGAGAGGACCGATCCGAGCCAGCCCAGGAAGAACCCGAGCGGGATCGACACGATGCCCGGGTTGTTCAGCGGCCAGATCGCCGTTCCGGTGTCCTTGAAGACGCTCGTGGGAGTGCCCCAGAAGACCGGCGAGAGCAGGATCAGGATCACGGCGGCGGCGAGGCCTCCGTACATGCTCCACACGGCGCCGCGGGTGGTGAACCCGCGCCAGAACAGCGAGTAGAGGATCGTCGGCAGGTTCGCCGATGCCGCCACCGCGAACGCGAGGGCGACGAGGAACGCCACGTTCTGGCCCTGCACGCCGATGCCGCCGACGATCGCGAGGATGCCGATCACGACGACCGTGCGCCGGGCGACCTTCACTTCGCCGTCGGGCGCGACCTTGCCCTTCTTCACCACGTTGGCGTAGATGTCGTGCGCGAACGACGCCGCCGCGGTGATCGTGAGCCCCGCGACGACCGCGAGGATCGTGGCGAACGCGACGGCCGAGATGAAGCCCATCAGCAGCGGACCGCCGAGGGCCTGCGCCAGCAGCGGCGCCGCCGAGTTCACCCCGCCCGGGGCTGCCTTGATCGTGTCGGGGCCGACGAGGGCGCCCGCGCCGTAGCCGAGCACGAGGGTCAGCAAGTAGAACAGTCCGATGAGCCAGATCGCCCACACGACCGAACGGCGGGCCTCCTTCGCCGTGGGGACCGTGTAGAAGCGCATCAGCACGTGCGGCAGTCCCGCGGTGCCGAGCACGAGCGCGATCGCCAGCGAGATGAAGTCCCACGGGTTGGCGCCGTACTGCAGGCCCGGCGCGAGGATCGCCGCGCCGGCGGGCGATGCCTCCACCGCGTTCTGCAGCAGCGTGTCGAGGCTGAAGCCGCTTTTCGCGAGCACCCAGATCGTCATGGCGAGCGCGCCGCCGATGAGGAGGAACGCCTTGACGATCTGCACCCATGTGGTGCCCTTCATGCCGCCCACGAGCACGTAGACGATCATCAGGACGCCCACGACCGCGACCACGAGGGACTGGCCGAGCTGCTCGGTGATGCCCAGCAGCAGCGACACCAGGCCGCCGGCGCCGGCCATCTGCGCGAGCAGGTAGAAGAAGCACACCGCGAGGGTCGTGATGGCTGCGGCGGTGCGCACCGGCCCCTGCTTGAGGCGGAACGACAGCACGTCGGCCATCGTGAACTTGCCGGTGTTGCGCATCAGTTCGGCGACCAGCAGCAGCGCGACCAGCCACGCCACGAGGAACCCGATCGAGTACAGGAACCCGTCGTAGCCGTTGATGGCGATCGCGCCGGTGATGCCGAGGAACGACGCCGCCGAGAGGTAGTCCCCCGAGATCGCGAATCCGTTCTGCGGTCCGGTGAAGGAGCGTCCGGCCGCGTAGTAGTCCGCCGCGGTCTTGCTGTTGCGGCTTGCGCGAATGACGATGAACAGCGTCACCGCGACGAATGCGGCGAAGATCGAGATGTTCAGGATCGGGTTGTTCTCGATCGTCTGAACCGCGGCATCCACCGCGCTGAAGACCTCGTTCATGCGGATGCCTCGTGCTGCTCGAGCTCCTCGCGGATGCGCTGCGAGTCGGGGTCGAGCTTGCGGTTGGCGTACCCGACGTAGGCCATCGTGATGGCGAACGTGGTGACGAACTGCCCGAGCCCGAACAGCAGGCCGACCGTGAGGTCGCCCCATACGTGCTGGGCCATGAAGTCGCGCGCGAACGACGACAGCAGGACGTAGGCGAAGTACCAGACGAGGAAGGCGACGGTGAGGGGCCACACGAAGCTGCGGTGCTTGCGCTTGAGCGTCTGGAACTGCGGCGACTCCTCCACCGCGATGTAGTCGATGCCGCCCGGTGGGACGGTATCGGTCTGTGTCTGTGACATGCGGCCTCCTTGCCGTAGGTCGATCGGGCCGGCATCCGTCGCGCGGCCTCTTCCGGGGGAACAGCCGGTCAGAGCCCGAAATCGTCGCATCCGGGGCCGAGGGGCTGCGTGGTAGGGTCGACGCTACGAAACCCGGTGCCATCGCCGTCACCCCCGAAAGTAGGTAGTGGGTGTCCACCCAGGAAGCCGTCTCCGAGAGCCAGTTGCTGACGACGGCGTTGAAGGATCTGTCTCGGCGCACGCGCTTCCCCCTGGTGTTCGGCGGCTTCGCGGGCGACGGCGGCGTGCCGATCACCGCAATCCTCGGCAACCGCACCCGACGGCTCGAAGGGCTGATCGTGCGCGCCGGGCGGGGGCTCGGCGGCCGCGCGTTCACCGAGCTGCGCCCGCGCATGACGCCCGACTACGGCAGCTCGCGTCACATCACGCACGACTACGACGGCCATGTGCTCGGCGAGGGCATCGCCACGCTGCTGGCGGTGCCGGTCGTTGTGCACGGTCGAACGCGCGGCATGCTGTACGGCGGCACGTGGTCGAACCTCAGCGTCGGCGACGTCACGGCGACTCCCGCGGTGCAGGTCGCCGAGGCGCTCGCGAACGAGTTGCGGGTGCGCGACGAGATCGAGCGGCGGCTGTCGGCGCACCCCCTCGCGAGGGCGGCGGCCCCGGGAATCGACGCGGCTCGGCAGGAGGAGTTGCGCGCGACCTATGCCGAACTGCGCAGCATCGCCGCGAGCGTGACGGACCCCGCCACCCGCGACCGGCTCGTGGCGCTGGAGCGCCGCCTCGCCGGCATCTCGGGCGACGAGGGTCTGCGCGAAGCCAGCGCCCTCGAGGTGCGCCTCTCGCCGCGCGAGCTCGACGTGCTGGCGTGCGCTGCGCTCGGGCAGACGAACGCACAGATCGCGATGTCGCTCGCGCTCAAAGAAGTCACGGTGAAGTCGTACCTGCAGTCCGCGATGTCGAAGCTCAACGCCTCGACGCGTATCGCCGCGGTCGCCCGCGCCCGGCGTCTGGGCATCCTTCCATGATCGGCGGGCGAAAAAACGCGCGGCATGGTTCGTGACGCACGTCGCGCGCATCAGTATGGTGTGACCATGGCCCGCAGAATCGTGCATCAACTCGTCGACGACCTCGACGGAACCGTCCTCGACGTCGGCTCCGGCGAGACGGTGCTGTTCTCGCTCGACGGCATCGCCTACGAGATCGATCTCACCGCAGACAACGCCGAAGCCTTCCGCGCGGTCCTCGCGCCGTACGTCGCCGGAGCACGCCGGGTCTCGGCCGCACGCTCGTCGGCAGGTGCGAGCGCTGCGCGCAGACGTCGGCGAACCGGGCAGCCGGACTACGGCGACGTGCGCGCGTGGGCCAAGCACAACGGGTACACCGTCTCGGAGCGGGGGAGGGTGCCTGCATCCGTTCTCGAGGCCTACGAGGCCGCGCACTGATCACCCGTCCACCGCGAGCCCCGGCTCGTTGTGCGACCCGGGGTGCGCCCCGTCGCGGTGAACAGTTCACGGCAAAGGGGCCGGTGCGACGCGACAGGGTGCCTCAGGGGCCCTATCGCCGCGAGGTGTCCGTCGAATACAGTGAAAGGAGTTGTGCCCGAACACATTCGCGTGGATCGGAAGGTCTGACGCTTCGAGGGAGGCCGTGCACATGACGCGCTTCGGACGTACCATTCGCACCAGGAGCACCACCGAGATCGCGAAGCGTCACAGGCGCGTGCGGAAGCTCACCGCAGCACTGGCCAGTCTTGCCCTCGCAGTGCCTGCCACTCTCGTGGTGGCCGCGCCGGCGCAGGCGGTGGCGATCCCGGTGACGTTCGGCACGCCCGGCACCTACTCGTGGACTGTTCCGGAAGGCGTCACGACGCTCACCGGCGTGGTGGTGCGCGGGGCCAGCGGCGGTCGCGGCGAGGGCAACCAGGCGGGCGATGGCGCAGTGGGTGCGCAACTCGGCGGCACGATGTCGGTCACCCCTGGCCAGGTGCTCACCATCTACGTCGCGGGTCAAGGAGCGGACGCGACGGGCGACGGGCCTGGAGGGTCGGGCGGTACCGGATACCGCGCAGGCGGCGCCGGAGGCACCGGGGCCGGAACCGTGGGCCTCAGGAACGGCGGCGGCGGCGGCGGCGGCTCGTCGGCGATCATCGGTGGCAATGCAGACGTCATTGCGGGCGGCGGCGGCGGCGGCGGCGGCACGGGCGGTGGCTTCGGCGCGTGTGACGGAGGCGGAGGCGGTGCAGGCGGTGCCACCGGAGCGACCGGCGGCGGGGGTGGCGCTGACCAGGGTGGGTGCAACACTCTCAACGGCGGGGCCGGGGGTACTCCCGCATCCGTGACCGCGGCCGGAACGAACGGCGGGAGCGGAACCGGCGGACTGGTTCCCGACGGTGGATCCGGTGGTGGTGGCGGCGGCGGCGGCATCGGCGGCCCCGCGAACAACTCGAATACCGGCGGTGGTGGCGGCGGCGGCGGCGGCAGTGCGTATCCGGCGACCATGTCGGTCCAGAGCACGTCCAACCGCGCCGGGTTCGTGGAGTTCACCTACCAGACCGTCGAGACCACGACCGCGGTCGCGGTCGATTCGGCCAGTTTCGCCTACGGGGGACCCGTGACGGGCACAGTGACCGTGACATCGCTGACCCCCGGCTCACCGGCGTCCGGAGAGGTGACCGTGTCGCTGCCCGGAGGGTCGCTGGTGACGCTCACCCTCACCCCCGCGACCGAGACGACCTCGACGGCGACATTCTCGATCCCGACCACGGCCAACGTCGGGACCGGCTACCAGGTCAACGCCACCTACACGCCGCCGCCCGCGCCGCAGAGCGCGTTCAGCGGCAGCAGCGGCAGCACCGAGTTCGCGATCACGCAGGCCACCACGACGACCACGGTCGACGCCGCCGTGTCGTACGCCTACGGTGACCCGGTCGTCGGGACGGTCGGGCTGACGACGACCTCCACGCTGTTCCCGCAGGGCACTCTGCTGGTAGAACTCGTCAACTCCGCCTTGACCGTGGTGGCCACCACGACGATCGTGAACCCCACAGCATCGACGCCGTTCGACTTTGGCGGCCCCTTCAGCGTCGGCGAGTACAGCGTACGGGCCACATTCACGCCGACCTCGACGCAGAACTATCTCAACTCGAGCGCCGCGACACCCACCGAGATCGTGCAGACGGACTCCGACGTCGCCATCGACGTGCCGACGCCGATCGTAGGGTGGGACGACTCTGTCACCGGCACGATCTCCGTGACCACCGCGTCCGGAGAGGCGGCTGCGGTTCCGGCATCCACGGTGGTGCTGCGGGTGACGCCGAGCGGAGGCGGCGCCCCCATCGAAGTCGCCGTGACGGCGACCGGCACTCCGGGAGTCTTCTCGTTCACGACCAGCCATCCGGTCGGCGACTACACGTTCGTCGGCGTGTTCGCGGGAACCGAGTCCGTCGGCGCCGGGGAGTCGCCCGCGGTCGACGTATCAGTCGTGCAGACCCCGACGAACACGACGGTCTCGCTGCCCGCCGCGGCGGCCTTCGGATTCGACGTCGACGCAGCAGCCACCGTCACGATCGACGAACCTGGGTCGGTGGACGGCGACGCGACTCTGACCGTCTACGTGACCGGCACCGACACGGTCGTGCTGACCGTTCCCGGGACTGTCACCGCGGGCACCGCCAACTTCACGATCCCGGGCGGCAACCCTCTCGCCATCGGGTCGTACGACATCACGGTGGCCTATGCAGGAACCGAGAACCTGGAGCCGTCGGTCAGCGCGCGCGCTCCCCTCACGATCGTCACTTCGTCGGTGGCCTTCGCGTTCAGCGCGCTCGACACGATCTATGACGACGATGTCACGGGAACGGTGACCCTCACCATGCAGTCCTCGCTGTTCTCCATCGATCCGATCGGCGTCGGAAGCGTCGTCATCTTGCACGACGGCATCATCGTCGCCGGTCCGCTCGCGCTGGACTACCAACCCGTGCCGCCCGGCGGTTCCGGACAGGCGGAGGCGTCGTTCACCGTTCCCGGGCTGGAGGCCGGCGACTACCATGCGCAGGCGGACTATACGGGCGACAGCATCGCCGGCATCCCCGCCAACACCAGCGAACTGGTGCCCTTCACGGTCGCGCCCGCTGCCACGACCACGACGCTCACCGCGACTCCCGCGACGACGACCTACCCAGGACCGGTCGAACTGACGGCGACCGTCGCCAACGCCGAGACCGCCGCGGTGCCCGAGGGCTTCGTGCGGTTCACGGTGACTCCGCCCGGAGGCACACCGGGCGAGGCCACGGTGGCTCTGGTGAACGGTGTCGCGACCTGGTCGAGCAGCTTCTCGGCCGGCGCCTACACCGCGACGGCGGAGTACCTCGGCAACACGAACACGTGGGGCGTGTCCAACTTCGTGGCATCGGATGACGGACCGACGCCGTTCACTGTGACGCCTGTGGCCACGACCACGACGCTCTCGATCCCTGATCTGACCTGGAACGCCGCGGCAAGCGCGACCGGAACGGTCGTGAGCGACCCCGCCGGCGTGACGATCACGGCGGGAACCGTCGAGATCCTGGTATACGTCGATGACCCGCTCTCGCCGATCGCAACAGCGACGACGATCATCACGGACGGCACCTTCACCACTCACTTCACGGGCCTTGACGTGGGAACCTACTTCGCGGTGGCGCGATACTCGGGCGGCAACGACCAGGAAGCGTCGGAGTCGGAAGTGGTCGAGTTCACGATCGCCGAGGCACCCGTCACGGTCGCAGTCGTCCCGGCTACCCCGACCACGCGGTACGGGCAGGCGATCCCCGGCATCGTCCAGATCACCCCCACGGGAGGTCCGGACGTTCCCCTGCCGAACAACGGCACGGTCGCCGCAACGCTGACCGGTGGGTCCCTGACCGAGATCGTGTCGAACCTGCCGGTCAGCGGAGGGCAGGCGGCATACCAGTTCATCTCGGGGCTCACCTGGAGGACCGTGGGGATCTACACGATCTCGGCCACCTTCACCGACGGCAACTACGCCGACGGGACATCCCTCGACGTCCAGACCGAGATTCTGCCGGCTCGTACGAGCACATCTTTCGACTCGCTCGCTCCGGAGCCCGTGCCCTATGGCGAGACGAGTGTCGCCATGATCACCGTGCGCAACACCGACTCGGTGATCCCGCCGCAGGAGGGCGTGATCCGGATCCTCGTCGACGGCGTGCCGATTCCCGGCGTCGAGCAGCCGTTGTCCGGCGGCACCCTGAACCCCAACGGATCGGTGACCGTCGCCGTCTCCCTCCCGACGTCCGACTACACGGTCGGCGCGCATGAGTTGACCGCGGTGTACGTGCCCACCGCCGCCCTGCCGAACTTCGAAGGTTCGCAGAGCGCGGTGTTCACCGGCACCATCATCGCCGCCCCGACGGTGACCTCGCTCGCCCTCGCCGACGCCTCGTTCTACGAGGGCATCGGCACGATCGCGTCCGGCCAGGTGCAGACGGCCTCGCCCATCGGCGTCGCGATCCCCGACGGCTCCGAGGTCATCGTGAGGATCTATGCCGCGACCGACGTCGGCCTCGAGAACCCGGTCGCTGAGTACACCACCACCACGACCGGCGGGGACGGGAGCTACGAGGTCGCCGCCGCAGCCGAGCTGCCCCCTGGCGACTACGTTGTGCGCTCTATCTTCATTCCGGTCGACCCGTTCGCCGTTTCGAGCTCTGACCTGGTGGACCTCACCGTGCTCGAGCGCGTGGCGACGACCACGACGGTGAGGGTGAACTCGCCGGTGACATGGAGCACGCCGATCACGGTGAGCGCGTCGGTGGCCTCCGCCGGCCTCGTGCCGGGCGCACCGTCCGGCACGATGGGCCTGCGAATCGTGGACGCCTCCGGCGGCACGGTGTTCACCCTCTCGCCGCCGGTCGACGTCGTGGACGGCGAGACCGGCGACGTGGTGCTCGACGTCGACTGGAGTCTGGTGCCCCCGGGCGAGTACACGGTGGTCGGCGACTTCGCCCCCGACCTCGACAGCCCGTGGGCGGGCTCGGTGGGCGAGACAGCCCTCGACGTCGTGTCCTGCGCGGCACAGGTCGTGCTCGCCCTCGATCCGACCTCGGTCCTGGCGGGCGGTTTGGTCACCGCGACGGCCGAGGTCACGGGTATCACCCCCGGTTGCCTCGCTGAGCCGACCGGCGGCACCGTCGAATTCTTCCTCGACGGCCGGTCGATCGGCACCGGCACCGTTCAGTCGCCGGTGGTGCTGCAGTTCGCGGCGCCGGGAAGGGCCGGCACCTACGTCGCGACAGCGACCTTCCTGGGCACGGATCTGCTCGGCACGGCCGAGTCGAACCCGGTCGATCTCGTGGTGACGGCCGTGGGCCCGCTGCCGAGCACCGGGGCCGACGTGGGCATCCCGACAGCAGCAGGAGTGCTGCTGCTGATCGGCGGGCTCCTCGTCGTCCTGCGACGTCGATCCCGGAAGTCGGTCTGAGCGGGGTTCGCTCCGCCCTCGCCCGGTCGGTGCGGACAGGCCCTGTGCCAAGCGAGGGGATCACTCGCCCTGTCGGCGGTCGGTCCCCTCGCCCGGCGTCGGATCGGAAAGAGGTCCGGTGAGGTAGCGCTGCACGTTCGGACCGACCCGCGTGACGAGTTCGTCGACGGGGGCCGACGCGATCGGCTCGAGTTCGACGACGTAGCGCAGCACGATCATTCCGACGATCTGGCTCGCCACGAGCGCGGCGCGCTTGTGCCCGTCGGGCCCGCCGACCCGCTCACCGATGCGGTTGATGAGCTCGCGCGAGAGGAAGCCCATCACGAGCGACGACGTCCGGCGGCTGCCGATGACCCCGCGCAGCAGCGCCACGCCGCGCTGGCGGAACGCGCGCTCGTCCCACAGTTCGAGCACGAACCGCACGATGCGCTCCCCCGCGGTGTCCAGATCCGTGCCGATCGCCGCGTGCAGAGCGCGCGCGGGATTGACGGGCACGTCGACCACCGCGGCGAACAGGTCCGACTTCGTGCCGAAGTAGTGGTGCACGAGCGCCGGGTCGGCGCCCGCCCGGTCGGCGATCGAGCGGATCGTCGCCCCGTCGTAGCCGAGTTCGCCGAACTCGGCGGTCGCCGCAGCCAGGATGTCGGCCCGCGCGTCGGAGGCCCCGCCGGTCGGGCGGCCGCGCCGGCGGCGTGCGGGAGCGGGCTTGTGCATGCGCCCAGAGTATGGGTCTGGATTGCCTCTTGCCAATAATTCATCGCGTCATGAATAATGCGGAGCATGCGCGCTGTCTTCCTCAAGGAGTTCCAGGAGCTGCGGCGGGATCGCCCGACTCTCGCCATGCTCATCGTCATGCCGTTGCTGCTGCTGGTGGTCTTCGGGTACGCGGCGAACTTCACCGTCGACACGCTGCGCGTCAGCGTCTACGGCGCCGACGCCCAGCAGCTCGAAGACCTCGTCGACGAGAACGAAGACCTGAGCGAGCATCTCGAGATCGTGGCGACGGATGCCTCGGGCGATGCCGGCGACGCCGAGCAGGCGCTCGTCGACCGGGCGTCGAACGTCGCGATCGTGGCCGAGGGCTCGGGCACCGTCACGGTCTACATCGACGGCTCGAACCTGTTCGCGGCGCAGTCGGCCCTGGTGCTGTTCACGCAGATCAGCGAGCAGTTCGCGCAGAATCCGCGGGCGCCGACGGTCGAGATCGAGGTGCTGTTCAACCCCGACCTGAAGACCTCGTGGGTCATGATCCCGGCGATCATCGGCCTGATCCTGACCTTCATCGGCACGGTGATCACGAGCATCGGGCTGGTGCGCGAGCGCGAGGCGGGCACGTTCGAGCAGCTCGCGGTGATGCCGCTGCGCGCGCCGGCCGTCATCCTCGGCAAGATCACGCCGTACTTCCTGCTGGCGTCGTTCGACATGGTGGTGGTCACGGTGGTCGGCATCTGGCTGTTCGGCGTGCCGTTCGTGGGCAGCGTGTGGCTGTTCATCGTCGGCGCGGCGCTGTTCCTGTTCGCGGTGCTCGGGCTCGGTGTGCTGATCTCGTCGGTCGCGAAGACGTCGGGCCAGGCGATCCAGTTCGCGCTGATGCTGCTGCTGCCGCAGGTGCTGCTGTCGGGCATGATCTTCCCGCTCGACGCGATGGCGGCCGGGGTCCGCTGGATCGGGTACCTGCTGCCGCTCACGTACTTCACGATGGTGTCGCAGGGCGTCATGCTGCGCGGGGCCGGGTGGGAGTCGCTGTGGCTGCCGCTGTCGGTGCTGCTGCTGATGGCGATCGCGCTCTTCACGCTCGCCGTCGTGCGGCTGCACGCGAGCATCGCGCCCGCGCGGGCGCACCGCCACCGCGGGGCGAAGCGATGAGCGGATTCGGCGTCGACGGCATCCGCGTCGCCTTCGGCGAGACGATCGCGCTCGACGACGTGTCACTCGAGGTTCCGCGTGGCGAGGTCACCGCGATCGTGGGAGGCGACGGCGCCGGAAAGTCCACGCTGCTGAGGGTGTTCGCCGGTCGCGTCGCTCCGTCGCAGGGCTCGGTGCGCACCCTCCCGAAAGCCGAGATCGGCTACCAGCCGTCGACTTCTGGGGTGTGGGGCAATCTCACCGTCGCCGAGAACGTCGCCTTCGTGGGCACGTCGTTCCGGATGCCGGCACGCGCGCTCCGCGAGCGCTCGGACGAGCTGCTCTCGCGGGCGGGCCTGTCGGGCGCGCGCGACCGGCTCGGGCGCGACCTGTCGGGCGGTATGCGGCAGAAGCTCGGCTTCGTGCTCGCGATCCTGCACGAGCCGCAGTTCGTGCTGCTCGACGAGCCGAGCACGGGCGTCGACCCGGTCAGCCGCGTGGAGCTCTGGCGCCTGATCTCGGCCACCGCGACCGGCGACACCGCCGTGCTGCTGGCCACCACGTACCTCGACGAGGCGGCGCGTGCGGCATCCGTCACCGCGCTCGACCGCGGAAGGGTGATCGCCGCCGGCACGCCCGACGAGATCATCGACTCGGTGCCCGGCCGCATCGTGCTCGCGCCCGCCGCGCCCGCGACGGCGGACTCATGGCGCCGCGGGACGGCGAGGCACGCGTGGCTCGCCGACGCCGAGGCCCCCGGCACCGCGGTGTCCCCCGATCTCGAGGACGCGCTGATCGCTCTGACGCTCTCGCGCGACCCCGGCGCCGAAGACGCGGCAGAACCTGCACCGGCGCCCGCGGCGCACGTCGCGCCCGGCACGGTCATCGCCGCCGGGCGCGACGTGACGCGGAGGTTCGGCGGCCACGTCGCCGTCGACGACGTGTCGCTCGAGGTCTCGGCCGGCGAGGTCGTCGGGCTCATCGGCGCCAACGGCGCGGGCAAGACGACCTTCCTGCGCGCTCTGATCGGTCTCGACCGCGTCGACGAGGGCAGCGTCGCGCTCTTCGGCGCGGAGCCGGACGCGGCATCCCGCGAGCGCCTCGGCTACGTTCCGCAGGGTCTCGGCCTGTATCGCACGATCAGCGTCGATGAGAACGCCGAGTTCTTCTCGCGCGTGTACCGGATGCCGCGCCCCCGCCTGCCCGCCTCGCTCGCCGCCGTCGAGCACGACCCGGTGGGTGCGATCGGTCTCGGGCGCCAGCGCCAGCTCGCGTTCGCCCTGGCACTCGCGCACCGCCCGGAGTTGCTGGTGCTCGATGAGCCGACCTCGGGGGTCGACCCGCTCTCGCGCGCGCGGCTGTGGGACATCATCCACGCGCAGGCGGACGCCGGTGTGGGTGTGCTCGTGACCACCCACTACCTGCAAGAGGCCGAGCAGTGCACGCGCCTCGCGCTCATGTCGCAGGGGCGGCTGATCGGCGTCGGAAGCGTCGACGAGCTGATCGGCGGGGTGACGGCGGTGCTGGTGCGCTCAGCCGCGTGGCAGGAGGCGTTCACGCGGCTGAGCGACGCGGGGCTGCCGACCATGCTTTCGGGGCGGGCGATCCGCGTCGCGGGCGTCGACCCGGGCACCGTGCGAGAGGCGCTCGGCGGGGTCGAGGCATCCGTCGAAGCCGTCCCGCCCACGCTCGAAGAGGCGATGGTGCTGCTTGAGTCGGCGCCGCGAGTCGCGGGGTAGGCGGGAGTCGCGCTCATCTGCAAACTGCTGCAGGTGGCTCCGAGCAGCTACTACGCGACCAAGACCCGCGCCCCCTCCGCTCGTGCGGTGCGCGACGAGGAGCTGATCCCGCAGCTGGTTGAACTTTGGGAGACCAGCTACTGGGTCGACGGGGTCCGCAAGCTCTGGAAAGCGGCCTGGCGGGCGGGGATCATGATCGGCCGGAATCAGGTCGCGAACTTGATGCAGGTCGCGGGGATGGAGGGCACGCGTCGCTCCAAGAAGGCGAAGACGACCAGGCCCGACCCGGCGTCGTCTCGGCATCCGGATCTGGTGCAGCGGGAGTTCACTGCCACCGCACCGAATCGGCTCTGGGTCACCGATCTGACGTTCGTGGTCACGTGGGCGGGTGTCGCGTAGGTGTGCTTCATCGCCGACGCGTGCTCCCGCATGATCGTCCGGTGGCGGGTCGCGCCACACATGCGCACCGAGATGATCATCGACGCGATCGAGATGGCCCGCTGGTCCAAAGGCCACCATCACGACGATCTGCGATGCCACAGCGATGCCGGGTCTCAATTTCGAAGGCCGCATCAACTGACCATGCGCCAGATCAGATCCACCGTTAACCTGACAGACCCGAAACGCTATCTGAACCACCAGATCACCCTCAAGGAGTTCCTAGCCTCGGGCTTTCATGGTGGGGCGGGCTGAGTGCCGTGTGGTGAATGGGGAAAGTGCTCCTGATCTGGGAGAATAGGACTTGTCTAGAGTTCAGATTCACTCAGTTCGAGGAGCACCTTCAAGGTGAAGACTACCCGCGTCTACCCGCACCTTCATGTTGATACTGCGGCGGTGTCCGCGGTCGGTCACGCGGGTGGGGTGCTGTTGACCGAGACGGTCCGTGCGACGGGTCTGGATCGGGCGCTGTCCGGCACGCTGGGGCGATGGCGCAA